>NZ_JABWRM010000016.1:0-124173 GCF_014268955.1 Pseudomonas sp. RW3S2
CTCCCACAGGTAAAGCGCCGCTCTCGAAACTGGCGATGTACCTGTGGGAGCGGGCTTGCCCGCGAAAGGGCCCTGCGCCTCACCCCGTGACCACCCTGCCCTCCAGCACCTGCGCCGCACACCGGGCAATCCGCCGGCAAGCCTCGGTAAGGGCCTCGGCCCCCAGCACCAGCCCCAGGCGGATATGCCCCGCCGCACTCGGCCCGAACGCCTCCCCCGCCAGTACCGACACGCCATGCTCCTCCAGCAGCAGGCTGGAAAACGCCTGGGCGCTGAGGCCGGTCTGGCGGATATCGACCATCACGAACATCCCGCCATCGGGCTTGAGCGCCTTCACCCCCGGGCAATCGGCCAGGCATGCGCAGACCAGGTCGCGCCGCTGCCGATAGGCCTCGCGCATCGCCTCAAGCTCCGGCAGGCGCTGCTCCAGCGCCACCACTGCGGCATCCTGGATGAAGTCCGGTGAGCCATACAGCATGCACAGCGCCAGGTTCTCCAGATGGCAGGCCAACGCTGGCGAGCCGACCACCCAGCCGATTCGCCAGCCCGTCATGGCGTGCGACTTGGACAGACTGTTCAGCGTCGCCGTCCTGTCGGCCATGCCCGGCAGGCTGCCAGGGCTGATGTGCTCGCCTTCGTACAACAGCTCGCTGTACACCTCGTCGCTGATCAACCACAGGTCATGGGCCACGCACAACTCGGCCAGCGCCTCCCAGGTGCTGCGCGGCAGGCTGGCGCCGGAGGGGTTGTGCGGGCTGTTCAGGGCCAGCGCACGGGTACGCGGGGTGATGCGCGCGGCAACATCCTCGGCCTGCACGCGAAAACCATGCTCGGGCTTGACCGGCACCGGCACCACCGTGGCGCCACAGGCGCCGAACACAGCCTCGTAGGTGACGTACATCGGCTCGGCGACGATCACCTCGTCACCCGGATCGAGCACGCACTGGGCCACGCAGAACAACGCGCACTGGGCACCGGCCAGCACCGTCACCTGATCGGCATCGACGGCCTGGCCGCTGCGCTGCTGGTGGCGCCGGGCGATGGCCTGGCGCAGGGCATGCTTGCCGCGCACATCGGAGTAATGGGTGTGGCCGTCCTGCAGGCTGTCGATGGCGGCCTGGACGATCGGCGCCGGGGTGTCGAAGTCCGGGTCGCCCACCGACAGCAGCAGGATGTCACGGCCCTGAGCCTGCAGCTCGAGGGCGCGGTAGTGGATCTCCCAGGCCGCAGCGCCGTCACCGGCGATGCGCTGGGTCAGCTTGGAAAAACGCATGAAAAGCCTCCATCAATGGGCGCTGGCGTGCCTGAGTTCGATCAGGGTGACGCCGTTGCGCGAGAATCCGTTCCTGAGGTCCTGCTCCAGCTCATCGAGGCTGCCGGGCTGCGCCACGGCGCAGCCGAAGGCACGGCCCAGGCCGATGAAGTCGGGGTTGCGCGGCAGCACGCCGATGGGTTCGATATCCAGGCCCAGCATGTCGTCGCGGATCTGCCCGAGCGCATCGTTGTTCCACAGCAATACCACCAGCGGCCGGTCCAGTTCCTCGACCGCCGTGGCCAGCTCCTGCGCGGTGTACAGGAACCCGCCGTCCCCCACCAGCACCAGACCTGGACGCTCGCCCCCGGCGAACATGCCGCCGATCCCCGCCGGTAGACCATAGCCCAGGGTTCCGTACCCCGTGGGATGCAGCCAGCTGCGCGGTGTCTTGCTGGGGAAGGCGTAGTTGCCGGTGTAGGCCAACTGCGTCATGTCGGTACTGATGAAGGCATTGTCCGGCAACGCCCGGGCCACACGATCGAGAATGCCCTGGTGCAATCGCTGCAACGGCCCATGCCCTGCCCTCACCGCCTCGCGCAGACCGGCAACCGCATGGATAGCCGCCGTGGCATCGCGGCGAATATCCGGCAGATGCTCCAGCACCCCGGCCAGGGTCAGGCGCGCATCACCCTGCAATGCCAGCGCGCACGGGTAGAAATCGTTGAACTTGCGCGGGTCGATATCGATACGAATCAATTCGCCGTTGATCGGCAGGCGCTCGCGCCAGAAATCGGTGTCGGCCATCTCGGTCCCCACCGCCAGCACCACGTCCGCCTCGGCGATCATCTGCCAGCCCGGCTCCACACACAGGCTCGCACCGGCACTGAGCGGCGCCTCAGGCGGCAGCAGCCCCTTGCCTGCCACGCTGGTGAACACCGGTGCAGCCAGGCGCTCGCTCAGTGCAGACAGCTCGGCCCCCGCCTGCAGTGCTCCACCGCCCGCGATGATCATCGGGCGCCTGGCAGCGGCCAGCCTGGCCGCCGCCTGATCCAGCACAGTGCGGTCCGGCACGCTGCGGCCAGGGCGGCGTACCACCTCGGCGCTCCAGTCACGCGCCACCGCTGCCGACAGCACATCCAGCGGCACCGAGATATGCACCGGCCGCGGCCGCTCGCTGTCGAACACCGCCCAGGCGCGGGCGATCAGCTCAGGCAGGTCTTCCGGGCTCAGGGCCAGCGCCGAGAAAGCGGTGATCGGCGCGGTCATCGCGCGTTGGTCCTGAGTCTCGTGCAGGCAGCCCCAGCCTTTGCCCAGGCTGGCGCTGTGGTTGACGCTGGAGATCACCAGCAACGGAATCGAGTCGGCGTGGGCCTGGCCAATGGCAGTGGCGGCATTGGTCACACCGGGGCCGGTGATGACGAAGCACACGCCCGGCTTGCCGCTGATGCGCGCATAGCCGTCGGCCATGAAGCCTGCGCCCTGCTCGTGGCGGGTCAGCACATGGCGGATACCACTGCCAGGCAGGCCGCGATACAGCTCCAAGGTGTGCACGCCGGGAATGCCGAACACGGTGTCGACGCCATAGTTGGCCAGCAATCGGACCAGGGCCTGGCCGCCGGTCAAGGGTTTGTCATGCATGTTCATCTCCTCGGGCCTGGCCCAGGCGGATCAGTGCATCGACCGCCGTGGTGGCATTGGCGCCGACCATCAATGGGTTGACGTCCAGCTCCAGCAACTGGCTGGCGTTTTCGCAGGCGTAGTCGGCCACCGCGCGGATCGCGGCCACCAGAACATCCAGGTCGGCCGCCGGACGCCCGCGGAAACCCTGCAGCAACCCGGCGCTGCGCAGCCCGAGCAAGGCCGCGCGGATGGCGCCATCGGTGGTGGGCAGCAGCAGGCTGGTGCTGTCCTTGAGCAATTCGACCAGCACCCCGCCCGCCCCGATGACCAGTGCCAGGGCAAAGCCGTTCTCGCGCTTGATGCCGACGATCAGCTCGGCCAACGCTGGCTCGGCCATCGGTTCGAGCAGTACTCGATCGAACGGCACCTGTGGCGCGTGGGCATGGATACGCTCGCGCATCTGGTGCAGCGCCGCCTCGAGCGCCCGGCCATCACGCAGGTTCAGCGCCACCGCGCCAGCTTCGGTCTTGTGCGGCAACTGTGCGCTGACCGCCTTGAGCACCAACGGAAAGCCGACAGTGGCCGAATCGGCCAGCGCCGAACCGGGCGTGCTCAGCCGCCCATCCGGGACCGGCAAGCCAAAGGGGCGCAGGGCCTGCTTGGACTGCCACTCGTCCAGCAAGCGGGTCTTGCCAGTCAGTGCCTGCGGGCACAACGGCACCAGCGCGGACTCGCCCAACGCCAGCAGGCGCTGTCGATTGGCCTGGTACTCAACGATCCGCCCCCAGGCCGCCAGGCCATCTTCCACGCCCTGCAACGCCGCGATGCCATGGGCATGCAGACGCTCACGGGCGCTGGCCGGCAGCAGCTCGGGGAAGGCCGAGGTGACAAAGCCGATCTTGCCGTGACGCGCCAGGGCCTGGCAGTACAGCGCCAGCAGCAGGTCGCACTCCTTGCGCTCGCCGGTGAACTCCGCCGGATAGTCGAGCACCAGCATCGCCGCATCGGCGTCGCTGCGCAGGGCGCTGTCGAGCATGCGCTGCAGCGCCTCGCCGTCGCCCCAGATGGCCGTGGTGAAGTCCAGCGGGTTGACCAGGTTGGCGTAGCTGGGCAGCACCTGGGCCAGCTCATCGACCTGGGTCTGCTCGAGCTTGGGCAGGCTCAGATGGTTGCGCTCGGCATAATCGGCGATCAGCCCGGCGTCACCGCCCGAGCAGGCCAGGGCAATCAGCCGGTCGCCCTGGGGCAACTGCCCGCAAGCGGCGGCCTTGAGGGTTTCGACGAAGCTTACCGGGCCGCTCACGCGAATCACGCCCAGGCGCTTGAACAAGGCGTCGTACAGCGCGTCGGAGCCAGACAGCGAGCTGGTGTGGCTGAGCGCAAGTTCGGCACCGATCTGCGACACGCCGGTCTTCAGCGCGATAATCGGCGTGCCGCGCTCCAGCGCCTTGTGCGCGGCGCGGGCAAAGCCGGGCACGTTCTTCAACCCTTCCAGATGCAGGCCGATGGCGGTGACGCGCGGATCGTCCAGCAGCACATCCATCAACTCGGCCACGCCCAGCTGCGCCTGGTTGCCGACCGAGGCCATGTAGGCCACCGGCAGCGAACGGTCGCTCATCGACAGGTTGTAGGCGAAGTTGCCGCTCTGGGTGAGGATCGCCACGCCCTTCTCGACCGTCTTGCCACCATGGGCGACCGGCCACAGCGCGGCGCTGTGCAGGTAGTCGAGCAGGCCATAGCAGTTGGGGCCCAGCAGGGCCATGCTACCGGCCGCCTGCAGCAGGCGCTGCTGCAAGGCCTCGCCCTCGGCGCCACTTTCGGCGAAGCCCGAGGCATAGCAGATCGCGCCGCCGGCACCGAGCGCGGCGAGCTGGTCGACGCAGGCCAGGGTCAGCTCGCGGTTGGTGGCGATGAACACGGCATCCGGGCCGCACGGCAGCTCGGCGACGCTGGCCACGCACGGGATGCCATCGATGCTGGTGTGCTGCGGGTTGACCAGCCACATCGGGCCCTGGAACCCGCCTTCGGCGCAGCGCTTGAGGGCGCGGGCCATGCTGCGGCCACCGACGAAGGCCAGGTGCCGCGGCGCCAGCAGGCGCTTGAGGTTGTCACGAATCGACTGCGACATGAGTGTTCTCCAGCCCGATCAGCGCAACAGAGGGCGCAGCAGTTCGCGGGAAATGATGTGCCGCTGGATCTCCGATGTCCCCTCCCAGATCCGTTCGATTCGCGCGTTGCGCCAGATCCGCTCCACCGGCCCTTCGTCCATAAGGCCCATGCCACCGAAGATCTGTACCGCTTCGTCGGCGACCTTGCCCAACACTTCGCTGGCGAACAGCTTGGCCATGCCGGCCTCGCCATCGGTCATGCTGCCCTGGTCCATCTTCCAGGCGGTGTGCAGGGTCAGCAGCTCCGCAGCGCGGATCTGCGTGGCCATGTCGGCGAGCTTGAACGACACGCCTTGATAGCTGCCGATCGGTTGGCCGAACTGCTTGCGATCCGCCGACCACTGCAGCGACAGGTCCAGTGCACGCTGGGCCTGGCCGACGCAGTTGGCGGCGACCATCACCCGCCCGGCGGTCAGCCAGGCGTTGGCCACTTCCCAGCCCTTGCCGACCTCGCCCAGCACCTTGCTGGCGGGCACCTTGCAGTCGTCGAAGAACAGCTCGTAGGTGTGATAGCCACGGTTGCTCACGCACTTGGGCCCACGGCGGATGGTCATGCCGGGGGTGCCGCGATCGACCAGGAAAGCGGTCACGGCATTGCGCTTGCGGCCGTTGTGCTCGTAGGTGTCGGTGACGGCGAAGACGATGGCGAAGTCGGCATGCCCGGCATGGCTGATGAAGTGCTTGCTGCCGTTGATCACGAAGTCGTCGCCCTGGCGCACGGCGCGAGTCTTGATGGCGTTGGCATCGGAGCCGGCGCCAGGTTCGGTGAGGGCGAAGCAATCGATCTTCTCGCCCTGCACGCTGGGCAGCAGGTAGTCGTTGATCTGCTCATCCTTGCAGGCCATGAGAATCTTCGAAGGGCGTGCGACGAACACGTGCACGGCCCAGGAAACCTTGGACAACTCACGCTCGATCAGCGCCTGGGACAGGTAGTCCAACCCGCCACCGCCGACTTCCTCGGGCATGTTGAAGGCATAGAAGCCTGCGGCGATGGCCTTGCCGCGGATCTGCGCGGCAAGCTCGGGCGACACCGCGTCGGCGCGGTCGACCTCTTCCTCGTGGGGCAGCAGCTCCTTGGCGACGAAACTGCGTACCGCTTCCACCAACATTTCTTGTTCTTGGGTCAGTTGGAAATTCATCTGGCATGGTCCTGAAGAAGGTACTGGGGAGGTGCTGAGAGATCATTTACCGACGAAGTGCGCGGGCCTGCGCTCGACGGAGGCGCGCAGTGCCTCGGCACCGTCCTCGCTGCGCCCGCACAGCAGCCCGGCGGCCAGCTCCGCCGCCAATTGCTCGGCCAGGGTGCGCTGGGCACCGTCGCGGATCAGGCGCTTGGTCTGGGCGAAGGCGAACGTCGGGCCCTGGGCCAGGCGTGAGGCGAGTTCGGCGGTGACGGTCAACAGTTGGTCGTCGGCGCAGACTTCGCCCACCAGGCCTGCGGCGAGCGCCCGTTCGGCGCCCCACAACTCGTCGAGGAACAGCAGGCGCTTGGCCTGCTCGCTGCCGATCAGCCGCGGCAGGTGCCAACTGGCGCCCGCATCGGGGCTGTAGGCCATGCTGGTGTAGCCGGCCTTGAAGCGCGCCGAAGCGCCGGCGATGCGCAGGTCGCAGCACAGGGTCAGGTCCATGCCGGCGCCGACAGCGGTGCCGTTGATCGCGGCGACGGTGGGTTTGTCGAGGGTGTGCAGGCGCTGCATCAGGGCATGGGCGGTTTCGGTCCAGCCGTAGCTTTCCAGGGCGCCGCGGGCTTCGGCCTCGGCCCATTCGGCAAGGTCAGCCCCGGCGCAGAAGCTGCGCCCGCTGCCGGTCAGCACCACCACGCGCACGGCGGGGTCGGCGTTGAAGTCTTCGAGCAGGCTGTGCAGGTGCTTGAGGGTGGGGATGTCCAGGGCATTGCGCTGGTCGGGGCGGTTGAGCGTGATCCAGGCGACACCGGCTTCGAGGGTGGTCAACAGGCTGGTCATGGGAAGCCTCGAGTTGTTGTGGTTGGGGTGGGCTTGGGTGAGATACTAAACGACTGTTCAACAAGGCGGCAATCGGCGGATATGGGGCTGTTACAACTTCGAACAATCGGGGTTTTGGGGTGTTGCGCAGGGCCTTTTCGCGGGCAAGCCCGCTCCTACAGAGATCACATCTGTAGGAGCGGGCTTGCCCGCGAAAAGGCCAGTGGCCTCAGCGAAGATTCAAACCCCAGGCGCCGTCGGCACCAAGGTCTGCGAACGCTTGCGGTTCATCACGAAGTACGCCAGGTAGCACAGGGCAATGAAGCCAAAGCCCCAGTACAGCGACGGCCTCTGCGTTTCATCCAGTGCCAGGAACACGAACAGCGAGCTGCACAGGGTGATGCACAGCAACGGGATCAGCGGGTACAGAGGCGCGCGGTACTTGATGTCCTCGAGCTTGCCGCCCTCGCGCAGGAACGTACGGCGGAAGCGGTATTGCGCCAGGGCGATGACGATCCAGGTCACGGTCCCGGACATCCCGCTCACCGCCATCAGCACCATGAACAAGGTGTCGGCGGCAATGAAACTGGTCATCAGCGACACCAGGGCAAAGCACAGGGTGATGCTCAGCGCACGCAGCGGTACACCGCGCGAGCTCAGTGGCGACAGGCTTTTCGGCGCCATGCCGCTCTTGGACATGGCCCAGAGGATGCGCGTGGAGGCGTACAGCCCGGAGTTGCCCACCGAAAGAATGGCGGTAAGGATGACGAAGTTCATCAGGTCGGCCGCGTACGGGATGCCGACCATGTCGAACACCTGCACGAACGGGCTTTCCATCAGCCCGGCCTGCTGCCACGGCACGATGGCCGACAGTACCGCGATGGCCAGCACGTAGAAGATCAGTACGCGGAACACCACGTTGCGCACCGCCCTTGGGATGCTCTTTTCCGGCTGGTCGGTCTCGCCTGCGGCCACCCCCATGATCTCGCAGCCCTGGAAGGCGTAGACCACGGTCATCATCACCGCGAATACCGCTGGCAGCCCGTTGGGGAACAGCGAGTCGCCAACCAGGTTGTCGAGCATCGGCGCCGGTGCGCCGCTGGTCAGCGGGATGGCGCCGAAGATGACCAGGATGCCGACGATGATAAAGCCCAGGATCGCCGCCACCTTCACCCCCGAGAACCAATATTCGGCCTCACCGAACGCCCGGGTGGCCAGGGCGTTGAGACCGAACAGCACGGCAACGAACAGCGCCGACCAGTACCAGATCGGCACCTCGGGGAACCAACGGGTCATCAGCATGCCGGCGGCGGTGAACTCAAGGCCCACGGTGGTGGCCCAGCTCATCCAGTACACCCAGCCGATCATGAAGCCCGTGGCCGGGCCGATGTATTTCGTCGCGTGGGCCTGGAACGAGCCCGATACCGGCATCTGCACCGAGAGTTCACCCAGGCAGACCATCACCAGGTACATCAGCAAGCCTGCCACCAGGTAAGCCAGGATTGCGCCCATCGGGCCACCCTGGTTGATGGTCACCCCGGAGCCCATGAACAGGCCGGTGCCGATCACGCCGCCCAACGACAACATGAAGATATGCCGGCTCTTGAGCGCGCGCGTGAGGTGGATGCCTTTGCGTTCGGAGGGCTCAGACATGACGCACCTCCGCAATGGCGTTGGGCTGAGCTTTGGGACCTTTCATTATTCTTATCTCCAATAAGCCTGACGGACCGCGAACCACACGGTTGCCCTGGATTATTGGAAAGCGATGTAAGCGGACGTTGAAGCTGAAGATCGAAGATGTAAAAAGTCGTAAGAATTATGTACGACCGCTCTGCATCAGCCGTTCCAGCAACCTGCGTGCCTCGTCCAATGCCCTCTGCAGGGGCTGCTCCAACCCTTGAAGCGCCGGGGCGTCCAGCGCCACCGCCACGGCCTCGACACGCCGCAACGTCGTGGCCAACCCGCACAACCCCAGCGAATCGCTGCTGCCGGCCAGGCGATGGGCCAGGTCCGCAGCCTGGGTGCAATCGCCGAGCCGCAGTGCATCGAGCAATGCCCCGCGTTGCTCGTCGAGCCCTTGGCGCAGCACAGCCAACAGCCCCTGGACCTTCTGCTCCCCCAGCAACTGGCGATGGGTCTGCAGCAGGGCCAGGTCGAGGGCGGTGTCCGGGGCGGTCACTGTCGGCAGCGGCTCGACCTGCGCCAGTGCACGACGCAGGCTGTCCAGGCGCAACGGCTTGGCCAGCACCCCCTGCATCCCGGCTTCCAGGTAGCCGCGTACCACGGCCGGTTGCACGCCCGCCGTCAGGGCCAGGATTCGCGTCTGCCGATTCGGCCCGGCGCCAGCGCGCAGTCGCCGGCACAAATCGACACCGCTCATGCCCGGCAGGTGCACATCCAGCAGCAGCAGGTCGAAGGGTCGTTGCGCGCAGACCGCCAGCGCCTGCGTCGCATCCTCGGCGAAGCTGACACGGTGCCCGTCACGCTCGAGCAAGCCGCCCGCCACCTCGCGGTTGAGCGCCACATCCTCGACCACCAGGATCTCGAGGGCAGGCGAAAGCCCCTGGCTGGCGGACTCGGCGGCAACGTCGCGGCCCGCGGGCAGTTCCACCTCGAACCAGAAGCAACTGCCCTGACCTTCGCGGCTGTCCACGCCGATCCGACCGCCCAGGCGTCCGATCAGGTGCTTGCAGATTGCAAGCCCCAATCCTGTGCCGCCGTAACGCCTAGCCACGGTTTCACTGGCCTGGGTAAAACGCTCGAAGATCCGCGCCTGCATCGCCGGGGCGATGCCGATACCGTCATCGCTGACCTGCACCCGCACCCACTGGCGCTGCGCCTGCAGCACTTGCACCTCGAGGCTGACCCGCCCGCCTTCGGTGAACTTGATCGCGTTGGCCAGCAGGTTGCTCAGCACCTGGCGCAAGTACTGCTCGGCACCGAACTGATGCGCAGCCAGCCGGGTATCGACATGGCAGTCCAGCTCGGTGCCATTGGCCGTGGCGCGGGGTTCGAGCAGCGTCAGCACCTCGTCGCAGAGCCGGCGCAAGGAGAAGTCCACAGGTTCGGGATGGCTTTCGCCCTCTTCCAGGCGGGCAAAGAACAACACCTCGTTGAGGATCGCCGACAAGCCCTCGCCCGCCTTGTACAGCGCCTCCAGACGCCTGCTTGCCTGAGGGTCGAGGCTGCTGCCACGCAGCAACTCGGCCATGCCGAGAATACCGTTGAGCGGGGTGCGCAACTCATGGCTCATGGTCGCCAGGAAGCGCGACTTGGCCAGGTTCGCCGCCTCCGCCTCATCCTTGGCACGCGCCAGGCTTTCGGTGCGCCGCTCGACCATGGCTTGCAACTCGTCACGTTTGCCCTGCAAGGCCAGGCGGTCCTGCTCGCGACGGTCGATATCGCTCAGGATCGCCCGGCGCATGTCGTCCAGGGCATGGGCCACGGTATCGATCTCGTCCACCCGGGCCGAGCGGCGCTTGTCCAGGCGCAGCGGCTCCTGCCAGTGGCCTGCAGCGACACGCCGGGCGAACTCGGCCATCACCTGCAGATGGCGCGTGACCAAGCGATAGAACAACCCCGACAGCGCCACGGCCAAACCGCAGAGAAACACGCTCATCCACAGCAGGCTGGTCAGCCCGGTGGCGAACAGGCGCTGGTGCACCGCGCCCAGGTCGATGCTCACCTCCAGCGTGCCAAGGTGCCTCGTCGGCCCGGTGGGCGGCTGGAAATCCAGGGCGAAGCGCTCGATGCGCAGCGGCCCCGCAGGTTTTGCCTGGCCTTGCAGCAGCTGGAAGTCGCTACTGTCCAGCCGCACCCGTGCCACATCGGAGAAGTCCACCAACCCGCGCAACTGCACGTTGAGCTGCTCCTGGTCCAGGTCCCACAGGCTGCGCTCCAGGCTCGCCAGGTAACCGGCGCGGATCAGTTCCATGCGCGCGTCGATATCGCGCATCTCGCGGCGGTACTCGAAATACAGCTGCACGGCGCTGGCCAGCACGGTGAAGCACAGGCTGAACAGCAGGATGAACAGCAGCAGGCGGCGCAGCAGGCCATCGGCACGCAGGCGGATCATCGTGCAGCTGCCGGTTGCGCGATCATGTCGCGGTAGGTCACTTCGCTCTGATGCAGCCAGTTGTCGATCTCGCCGCGCTCGGTCATTTGCTGCAACTGCGCGTCGATCTCGTCCATGCGCAGGCTCAAGGGGCTATGGCGCGAGACTGCGACACGCAGGTAGTCGACACTCAGCGCCGCAGGCAAGGCCTGGATATCGCCCGCACCGGGCAGGTGCTCGACGAACAGCTCGCCCGTGCGCCGCTCCTGGATCACGAAATCGATGCGCCCGCGAATCAACTTGCCAAAATTCTGCTGGCTGGACGACACCCATTCGATGTTCTGGTGACGGGCAACGAAACGGTCGAAGGCCGGGCCGTAGCTTTCGCCGAACAGCAGCCCGCCGCGATAGCGGGCAAGATCGTCGAGCCGCTCGAAACGTACCGGCCGCTTGCGGTTGACGAACACCGCGACCTCCTCGCGCAGCACCGGCACACGGGAGAAGCGCATGCCTTGGTCACGTTGCTCGCTGCTGTAGGCCAGCACCACATCCACCCGCCCTTCGGCCGCGTCCAGCAGGCAGCGCTTCCAGTTGCCCAGCACCACGATCTGCACCTCCAGCCCCAGGCGTGCGAACAACTCGCGCACCACCGTCGGCGCCAGGCCCCGCACCTGCTTGCCATCACTCCAGGATACCGGCGGGTACACCGGATAGTCGCAATAGCGCACCGGCTGCCCGGCGAACGCCGGCAGGCTCAACAGCCACAGGCCCAGGCAGCACAGGCCGCGCATGATCTCAGGCCGCCACGCTGGCGGTGAACAGATAGCCGGTGCCGTGGATGGTGATGATCAGTTGCGGTTCGGCCGGGTCGTCGTGCAACTTGCGCCGCAGACGGCCGACCAGCACGTCGATGGAACGGTCGTTGGGCACCCATTCGCGGTTACGGATCTGGTCCATCAACTGGTCGCGGCTGAGGGTATGGCCGCTGTTGCGCAGGAACACGCTGAGGAGTTGAAACTCGCCATGGGTCAGCAGGGTTTCACCGCCCTGCGGGTCGATCAACCGGCGCCGGTCGCTGTCCAGCGCCCAGTCGGCGAACTGCTTGAGGCAAGGGCTGGCGATGGCGCCAGGGCGGCTTGCCTGGGCGTGGCGCACACGGCGGATCAGGTTCTTGGCCCGCGACACCAGTTCGCGCGGGTTGAGCGGCTTGATCACGTAGTCGTCGGCGCCGCATTCAAGGCCGACGATGCGGTCGATATCATCGTTGCGCCCGGTGATCAGGATGATGCCGACTTCCGAGCGCACCCGCAGCTCGCGGGTCAGGGTCAGGCCGTCCTTGCCCGGCAGGCGGATGTCGAGCATGACCAGGTCCACCGGCTGGCTGGCCAGGCAGCGCTCGGCCTCTTCGGCAGTGTCGGCGCAGCGTACGTCGTAGCCTTCCCGCGAGAGATAGGCCTGCAACAGGTCACGAATGAGCGGATCGTCGTCGACGACCAGTACCCGAGGTGTCATTGCGTGTGGTCTCTTCTTTGATGTTGTTCTGAAACCCGCGCCAGCAGCCTACCCGGTACTGAACGACCGATCAACAGCCTCCCGGCAGGCTGAAGCGTCGACGCCCACCCGCCTGCAGGCCATCGACCCAGGCCTCGCAGATCTGCACGCCCTGCTCCGGGGTGAAGGTGTTGGGGTTGAGCCCCGACTCAAGCCACAGGCCATCGAGCAAGGCGCTCAGGCTGATCGCGGCGAGGTCCGCGTCGAAGGCCTGCCAGCCCTCCTCCGCTGCCAGCGCCGCCAGCAGCGCGGCCAGTTCGTTGCGGTATTCGGAATAGGAATGGTCGTGCGCCTGGTTGATCGCTTCGGCGGTCTTCACCGCCCCCCAGAAGGCCAGCCAGGCGTCGAGCAACTGCGGGTCGAGCAACTCGGCGCAGAACGATCCGCGAAAGAACGCCGACAGGCGCTCGCGGGCATTGGGTGCGGCCTGGGCCATGGCCTCGCGCAGCAGGCCCATGACCCGCCCGGTCACGGCCCGGTAGGCCTCGGCGACCAGTTCGTCCTTGCCCGAATAGTGATGGCTGATCAGCCCCACCGACACGCCCGCCTCGGCGGAAATCTTGCGGATCGACGCGCCCTGGAAGCCATCGCGCTTGAGGCAGGCCAGGGTCGCCTGGACCAGGATGGCCTTGCGTTCTTCGGGCGCCATGCGGTTGTAGCGGGCTTCCTGGGTCATGCGGATTCTCGTCGCGGCGGGTTGGACTGAACGACTGTACAACAAGGCGCAGCGCGTGATAAACCCTGTGCTCCGGCCAATAACAAGAATGCCTGCCATGTCCGACCTGATCACCTGCGCCCTCGACCAGGGTTTGCTGACCCTGACCTTCAACCGCCTCGACAAGCTCAACGCGCTCAACAACGCGATGTACAGCGAACTGGACCGCCATCTGCAGGCGGCCAGCGAAGACCCGGCCGTCGAGGTGATCCTGCTGACCGGCGGTGCGACCTGCTTCAGCGCTGGCAATGACCTGCGCGACTTTCTCGACAACCCTCCACGTGATCTGGACAGCCCGGTGTTTCGCATGATGCGCACCGTGCTGGCACTGGACAAGCCGCTGCTCGCCGCCGTCAACGGGCCCGCCATCGGCATCGGCTGCACCCTGCTGCTGCACTGCGACCAGGTGCTGGTCAGCCGCTCGGCGAAACTGCGCATGCCCTTCGCCCCCCTGGGTGTATGCCCGGAATTCGGCTCGAGCCTGCTGCTGCCACGTCTGCTCGGGCATCAAAGGGCGGCGCGGCTGCTGCTGGCCAACGAGTTGCTGAGCGGCGAACAGGCACTGGCCTGGGGCCTGGCCAACGAGCTGCATGACGACGGCGAACAGTGCCTGGCGGCCGCGGTAGCGCTCGCCAGGCGCTTGCAAGCCATGCCCCAGCAGGCCCTGCGGATCAGCAAACGCCTGCTAAAGGATGGACAGCGCCGGGAACTGGAGGAGACCGTAAAACGGGAGGCGGCATTGTTCATCGAGCGCCTGGCCAGCGAGCAAGCCCGCGCGGCGTTGCAGGCGTTGGTGTAGGAGCAGGCTGCACCCGATAGAAGCATTTCACCACCAGTCAGCACCTCCGGCAGCCGGGTGCCGAGCGTCGAGTTCGCCGCCCAGGTGACCACGCCCTTGCAACGCTACTTCGGCGCGCTGGTGTACGTCGGCACCCATCACATGGCGTTGCAGGCCTTGCAGGACGGGCGCGTCGATGCCGCCTTCGTCGCCAGCGCGCGCCGACGCCTACCTGGCCAGCCACGCCGAGTACGCCGGGCTAGAGCGAATGATGAACGCGGCACTGGAGCCACGCTGAAAGATTCAACTTTCACCAACGTCCGGTGTCCAAGCAGTGACAACACAGTCATTGCGGAGGTTATTCATGGCGATTCGCGCCACCTTGCTGATTCCCTGTCTGGCCTTGACCCTGGGCGCCTGTGTCGGCGCTTCGCCAGATAAACCGCCACCCAAGACCATGCCCGTCAATCTCGAGCAGTATCAGGGCAAATGGTACGAACTGGCACGCCTGCCGATGTTCTTCCAGCGTGACTGCGTGCAGTCCGAGGCCAATTACCAACTGCGCGAAGATGGCCAGGTCGATGTCACCAACCGCTGCCGTGACGAAGACGGCGAGTGGCAGCAGGCGACCGGCATCGCCCAACTGCAGCAACCCGGCCAGACCGACAAGCTGTGGGTGAGGTTCGACAACTGGTTCAGCAAACTGGCGCCCAATACCGCCAAGGGCGAATACTGGGTGCTGTACCACGATCCGGACTACCGCGTGGCCGTGGTAGGCCACCCGAATCGCGAGTACCTGTGGCTGCTGTCACGCACCCCGACAGTAAGCGAACGCACACGCAACCAGTTGCTCGAAGTCGCTCGCCAGCGCGGCTACGACACCCGCGAACTGATCTGGCGCCAGCCCGACTGAGGCCTGCGGCTCAGCGCAGGTCCTGGGTCACCTGTCCGACCGCCTGCACCACGCGGCGTGCGCCTTCCTGAATGTCAGTGATGGCGCTGCCCGCCTGGCCTGCGAGGGTCAGCCCGACCCCGGCCTGCTCGCGGCTGTTTTCGATCTCCACCACTGCCTGATCGGCCAGTTGCTGGTTACGCGCCACCACCGCGACGATCTCTTCGGTCGCCGCGCTGGTGCGCGCTGCAAGCTGGCGCACCTCATCGGCGACCACGGCAAACCCACGCCCCTGCTCGCCCGCGCGGGCCGCTTCGATGGCAGCGTTGAGCGCCAGCAAGTTGGTCTGCGAGGCGATGCTGCCGATGGTCTGCACGATCGAACTGATGACCACCGACTGCTTGCCCAGCGCCTCAATGGTGCTCGAGGCGCTGTGCATCTGATCGGCCACCGCCTGCATCGTCTGCACCGCTTCCTGCACCACGCTCGCCCCCTCGCGGGCACTGACGTCGGTGTTGCGCGACACCTCCAGGGCCATTTGCGCAGCGCGGCGGATATCCTGCTCCTTGCGCACCTGGTCGGTGATCACCGAGGCGAACTTGATCACCCGGCTGATCTTGCCTTCGGCGTCGTAGACCGGGTTGTAGCTGGCCTCCAGCCAGACTTCCTGCCCACGGCTGTCCAGTCGGCGGAAGCGCCCAGCGACATAGCGCCCGCTGTTGAGGGTCTTCCAGAACTCCGTGTAGGCCGGTGTCGCCGCTTCATCGGCCGGACAGAACAGGCGGTGATGCTGGCCGACCACGCGCTCCAGCGAATAGCCCATGGCCTCGAGAAAGCGTTCGTTGGCCGTGACGATGTTGCCGCTCAGGTCGAACTGGATGATCGCCGTCGAGCGGAACAGCGCGTCGATGAAGGCTGTGTTCTCAAGGCGCTGACCGACCTCGGCGGACACCTCGCTGCCGTAGCCCTGCACATAGTCCAGGCGTCCGTCCTCGCCGCGCACTGGCAACCACTTCAGGCGTAGCCAGACCATGTGGCCGTCGGCGCGCAGGAAACGATAGTCGTCGGCCACCGGCTCCAGCCGTGATATGGCCTGGGTGAACTGCCGGTAGCAGGGCAAGGTTGTCACGTAGCCGGGGACGATATCGCTCAGCGGCCGCCCGATCAGCGCCCTCGAGGGTTGTGCAAGCGCGGCGGCGCATGCTTCGTTGCAGGCGATGATTCTCAGGTTGGCATCCAGACGCAGGGCCAGGCTGCCTTGCTCCAGTTGCTCGAGCACCGCACGCAGGCGTTTGACCTCGGCCTCGCTTGCCGCGAGCCGAGCTTTGATTTTTCGATCGAACATGGGACACCTTGCGAACAGTTGTGTGGTAAAGCACTCACGCATCCTGCAAGCCAGCTTCCCTGGTGGCCGTCAGGCCCCGGATTCCGTGGGCCCGTCACTTTCAAACGAGAATGTGATGCAGCATCTCAGGAAAGACCGAGAGCCGCTATCAAAGTGCTATTAGCCGTTACAAAATAACGTTCTTATCCGATGAACGGTTGTGTGACGTTGGGGTTGGCTGGAGGGATTCGTGGGGGCGGACAGGTGTTCGCCCCCACACAACCCCCTCGAAAGAAATAGCGCCTACCCCCCCCGCGCCACCTGCCACAGCCGTGCGATATCCCCCGCCCGCGCCTCGAGCAGCGTCCCGGCCTCGGCACAAGCGCGCTCGAGCGTCATCGGCCCGCTGGTCACAGCGAACGCGGCATCGATGCCGTGGGCATACAACGCCTCGTAGCCCTCCCCCAGGGTGCCGGCAATCACCACCACCGGCACACCATGACGCTTGGCCACGCGGGCTACGCCCATCGGGGTCTTGCCGCGCAGGGTCTGGGCATCGAAACGTCCTTCGCCGGTGATCACCAGGTCCGCGCCCCGCACCAGCCCGTCCAGCCCAGCGAGCTCCGCCACCACTTCAACTCCGGGACGAAAACGCGCGCCCATGAACGCCTTGGCCGCAAAGCCCATGCCGCCCGCCGCACCGCAACCAGGAAACTCACGCACATCCTCCCCCAGCAACTGCGCGCAGTGGTCGGCAAAGTGCCCCAGGGCCTGGTCCAGCAGCAGCACCTGCTCAGGCGTGGCGCCCTTCTGCGGGCCGAAGATCGCCGAGGCGCCGTTGGGGCCGCACAAGGGGTTGTCGACATCCGCCGCCACCTCGAACTGTACCTCGGCCAGACGTGGGTCGAGGTCGCTGGCGTCGATGCGTGCCAGTTGCGCCAGGGCCAAGCCGCCCTCGGCCAGTGCCTGGCCTTCGCTGTCCAGCAACCGCAGCCCCAGCGCCCGCAGCATGCCGCTGCCCGCGTCGTTGGTGGCGCTGCCGCCGATGGCCAGCACGATGCGCTGCGCACCTGCCGCCAGGGCTGCGGCAATCAGCTCCCCGGTGCCCCAGGTGCTGCTGCGGCAGGCATCGCGCTCACCGCTGGGCAGCAACTGGATACCACTGGCCTGGGCCATCTCGATCACGGCGGTACGGCTCTGCGCCAGCCAGCCCCAGCTCGCCTCCACTGGCGCCCCCAGCGGACCGCGCACCACCTGGCGGCGCTGCTCGCCCTCGGTGGCCGCGACGATCGCCTCCATGGTGCCCTCACCGCCATCGGCCATCGGGCACTCGACACGCTCGGCCTCGGGCCAGACCTTGGCCAGCCCGGCGCTGATCGCCCGGGCGACACCGGCGGCATCGAGGCTGTCCTTGAACGAATCGGGGGCGATGACGACTTTCATGGGGAATCTCCTGGTCCTGTTAGCCCGCATGCTGACAGCTGCGCGCCAGAGCGGCCTCGGTCGGATGCACAAAACGCCCGACCGGTTGTTTGGGCAAATGCCTTCGCCCGGTTCCCCAGGCTCACTCGGCAGGCAGCAGCTGCAAGCCCAGGTACAGGCTCAGCATCCCCTCCAGACGCAGCGGATCCACCTCGCCCAGTTCAGCGATACGCTCCAGTCGATAACGCAGGCTGTTGCGATGGATCCCCAAGGCATCGGCGCACGCCTGGCTTTGTCCGTCATGGGCGCACCAGGCGCGCAGGGTGGCGAGCAATTGCCCGCTGGCATCCTTGGCGCGGATGCGTTGCAGCGGTTCGAGCAATTCGTCCAGGGCGTCGTCATTGCGATGACGCCAGAGCAACGCCGGCAAGCGGTAGCGCGACAAACTCAGCACGCGCTCGCCGGGCACTATCTCGCGGCCATAGGCCAACAAGTCGCGGACCCGGCGATAACCTCGTCGCAACTGCTCCAGGCTCTGCGCCACGCTGCCCAGGGCCAGGCGCTGGACCTGCCAGCCATGGCGCTGCAAGCGTTCGATCAGGCGCACCTCGTCCAGCGCCACGGTTGCCGGGCGGCACCAGAGCAGCGATTGACGCGCCGGGCTGACGCACCAGCTGTCCGGATAACGGCTGCTCAGCCAGGCCGACAGCACTTCGCCCGGTGGGCCGCCCTCCAGCTCGAACAGGCAAGGCACCCGCGCCAGTTGTGGCTTGAGCCCCAGTTGCCGGGCTTCGTCCACCAGCCGGGGTGAATCGCCACTGCCGCCCAGCAGCAGCGCCAATAGATCGTCGCAGCGCTGCCGGCGCCACTGCTGTTCGACCTGCAGGTGACGCTGGGCCAGGAGCATCTCGGCGGTCATGCGTACGAGCTCGCCATAGGTGCGCAGTTGCTGCGGATCGCCGGTCAGGCCGAGCACGCCGATCAGTCGGTCGTCGAGCATCAACGGCAGGTTCACCCCCGGCTGCACGCCCTTGAGGCACTTGGCCGCCTCGCTGTCGAGCTCGACGATACGCCCATTGGCCAGGACCAGTTGTGCCCCCTCATGACGAGTGTTGATGCGCTCTGGCTCGCCGCTGCCCAGGATCAGGCCCTGGCTGTCCATGACATTGACGTTGCACGGCAGGATCGCCATCGCCCGGTCGACGATATCCTGGGCCAGGTCGTGGTCTAGCTCGAACATGTGGGTTCCTTGCAGTGGCAGACTTTGTTCCGCAGCACAGCCGTGCGTGCCCTACGCTGTGCAAAAGCACAAAGACAGCGGCGCCCTGCTCGCCGAGACTCGTTTCAGGCGAGCGCCGGGACAGGCGCCGCGTGACAACCATAACAACAGAGAATTTCATCATGGCACACAGCCCTGCCCCTGACCAAGGCCAAGACCCCAGCCGCAATGCGCTGTACCGGCGCATCACCCTGCGGTTGATCCCGTTCATTTTCATCTGCTACCTGTTCAACTACCTGGACCGCGTCAACGTCGGTTTCGCCAAGCTGCAGATGCTCGACGCACTGAAGTTCAGCGAGACCATCTACGGCCTGGGCGCCGGGATCTTCTTCATCGGCTACGTGCTCTGCGGCCTGCCCAGCAACCTGGCGCTCAACCGCTTCGGCCCCCGGCGCTGGATCGCGGTGATGATGATCGCCTGGGGCACGCTCTCGACCTGCCTGCTGTTCGTCACCACGCCGATGGAGTTCTACGTGCTGCGCCTGTTCACCGGCGCCGCCGAAGCCGGGTTCTTCCCCGGCGTGGTCCTGTATCTCTCGCGCTGGTTCCCGGCTGATCGGCGCGGGCGCATCATGGCCCTGTTCATGTCGGCGATCCCGGTCTCGGGCCTGCTCGGCGGGCCGTTCTCCGGCTGGATTCTCGACCACTTCGCCGCAGGCCAGCACGGCCTGGCGGGCTGGCAGTGGATGTTCCTGATCCAGGGCCTGCCGACCGTGGCGCTGGGCATACTCGCGGTGTTCCTGCTCAGCGACGGCTATCAGAAGGCCGCCTGGCTGTCGGACAGCGAGCGCCAACTGATCGCCAGGGACCTCGCCGCCGATGCCGCGAGCAAGCCGAGCACCACCGGCGACAGCGTGCTGGCCGTACTGACCAACCCACTGATCTGGACCTTCGGCTTCGTCTACTTCTGCATCCAGAGCGGTGTCTATGCGATCAACTTCTGGCTGCCCTCGATCATCAAGAACCTGGGCTTCGACAGCCCGTTGCTGATCGGCTGGCTGAGTGCGATCCCCTACCTGCTGGCCGGGGTGTTCATGATCCTCGTCGGCCGCTCGGCAGACCTGCGCAACGAACGCCGCTGGCATCTGGTGGTGCCCATGCTGATGGGCGCCATCGGCCTGCTGATCGCGGTCAACTTCTCCAGCAACCCGACCGTGGCCATCCTGGGCCTGTCCATCGCCACCATGGGCGCACTGACTGGCCTGCCGATGTTCTGGCCGATGCCGACCGCGCTGCTCAGCGCCAGTGCCGCTGTCGCGGGCCTGGCGATCATCAACTCGGTGGGCCAGATGGCCGGCTTCCTGAGCCCGTATCTGGTGGGCTTCATCAAGGACCAGACCGGCTCGACGGACGCGGCGCTGTACTCGCTGGCGGGCGTGATCGTGCTGGGCAGCCTGGTGGCCCTGCGCGTGTCGCGCGCCGGGGCACTGAACGCCGCACGGGCCAACTGAGGCCTGCGGGCCGCGTGAATCAAGGCTGCTGGAACTGCCCCAGGTACCGTTCCAGCACCGCCTTGTCACCGCTGCCATCGCCCGCCACCTGCCACAGCCGCCGCTCGATGCCCTGGGCCAGCAGGTGCCCCACCGCCGCCTCGATGGCCGACAGCACGCACAACTGTGCCGGCTCGTTGGTGGTGTAGCCCACCTCCGCTTCGAGCAGTTTCTTGAACTCGATGAACTTGAAGACCCCGGCGCTGCGCCCCACCGAGTAGATGGTCTTGCTGGTCATCACGTTGGCCAGCACCTGCCCGGTGCGCACATCCACCGCACGCAGGTTGACCGTGACCTGGTCGACCCGATACTCGCGGGCGATGTCGATGCCCAGGTAGCGCGCGCCTTCACCGCCGCTGCGCACGTTGGTGTCGTAGGCGATGATGCCGCCCTCGAGCATCAGGTTGGCCGCCTGCAGCGGCGGCAACTCGCCCTGGATGTTCTCGGCCACGTCGGGCTTTTTCTGCGAGGCACGGATGATCTTGCGTTCGGTCAGCAGGTTCTGCAGCCCTTCGCGCTCGAGCACCACGAACCAGCCGCTGGCGTTGAGGGCATCCATCAGCATGCTCGCCGCGCCCTGGGTCACGCTGGTGGAAAACGAACTGGCCGGGGTCGGCTTGTACTGCCCGGTCTGATCGCGGAAACCGTACACCACCGCCATCAGCCGGCCCTTGGGACGCGGCATCTTGAGCAGGTCGTAATAGGTCGAGGCACGCGGGGTCAGGGTCGGTGTTTCGGCGTCCTGCTCGGCAGGCATCGGTTCACGCAGGCCGCAACCTTGCAGGGTGGCGAGAATCAGCAGTGTGCTCAGCAGGCGTTTCATGGCATGTCTCCCCTGTTGGCCAGTCCCTCTCAGGGGTTCAGGCCGCTGACCTCGATGATCGAGATTTCCCCGGTGGCACGGTCGGTGACGCGGATGCTCAGGGCACCGGAGTCATCGATCACATCGACCAGGAACGAATCGGTGGCCAGGCTGCCGGCCCGGCCATTGTTGATGTTGTCGAGCAACTGCGAGAGCAGCCGCGACTCGAGCTGGTTGCTGAAGCGTTCCAGGGCCGTGGTGCCGGAAAACGCCGAGCTGCGGCTCTTGAGGCTCGGGTCTTCGTGATCGTTCTGCGCCTGAGCGTTGTTGAGCAGCCAGGTGCCGTTGAGCGGGTTGCCACCGAAGGCCGGGTTGACCGGGGTGTAGACCAGCTCCGTGGCCTGCGCCCCGAAGGCCGTTGCCAGCAGGCAGGCGGCGATGCTGCGTGAAATGGCGGGTTTCATAGCTCGTCCCTCTCCAGGTCGGTGGTGTCCTGCAGCAGACGTTGCAGCTTGCGCTGAATGATCTGCTGGCGGACCAGGTCGGCGGCCGCGATGGCCTCGTCGTTGAGCTGCGTGGTGTTCGGTGGCAGGAAGCGCCGGTACAGCACCTCGCGTTCGTGCTCCACGGTCACCAGGCTGCCCCAGCGCGCATCGGGTCGTTCGCGCACCACCAGGTTGAAGTCCAGACGGCTGGTGGCACGCAAGCGGTCGGTGAACACGGAGTAGAAGTCGTGGCCGATGTGCGAAATGGTGTTGTCGACGATGAAGCCCATCATTTCGTCCTCGCTGCCGGCCCGTGCCGCAGCCTGGGCCAGCGACAGCGCCAGGCACAGGGCGATGGCCAGGCGCTTCATGGCGCCTCTCCCGGGCCGCTGTGCCGACGCGGGCCAGTGCCGCTCTCGGTGAAGGCCTGTTCGGCGACGAACTGCCAGTCGCTGTAGTGCGCCAGCCCCTCGAACCCCGACCACTGCGCGCTGAAGCCGCTGCGCTTGATCGGCGCGGCCTGCGAGCGGCTGTACACCCCGGTGATTCGGCCGTCGATCGCACGCATCAGGCCCCAGTCCTCGCTGGCGCCGATCGGGTCGCGGTACAGCCGGCGGATATGCCGCTGCGGTGCCGGGAAGCGGTTATCCTCCAGCAGCTCGGCCAGATCCTGCGGGTACTGGGCCAGCCCCGGCGAGGCGCGGTAGTAGCTGCGCAGCGCCTGGGCGTACTGGCCGCCGACCCACAGCAGCTGGCGCTCGCGCTCGCGCTGGGCGCTGGTGGCCCACAACGTGCCGGTGGCGGCCAGGGCCAGGGTGCTGGTGGCGATCAGCAGCAACACGCCCAGGTAGGTGAAGCCGGCGTTACCACTCGGCATAGAGGCTGCCATCACGCGCCCTCCCCGTTGCCCCGCTCTTGATGTCGGCGACACCACCGGCCACCCCCTCGGGGGGTGGCACCAGCTGCCAGGCATCGCGGCGCTCGCTGACCGGATCGACCGGGGTGTTGCGCAGGTAGCGCTGCTCGACCAGTTGTTCCAGCGACTCGGGATAGCGCCCGGTGTCGCCGTAGTAGTGGTCCAGTGCCTCGCGCAACACGGCCAGACTCTGGCGCAGGGTCGCCTCGCGGCTCGCCTCCAGGCTGTTGAAGTAGCGCGGCATGGCGATGGTCATCAACGTCGCGATGATCGCCATCACCACCAGCAACTCGATCAGGGTGAAACCGCGGTTGCGTTTCATGGCCATCACCATTGCCCGTAGGGGGTGCCGTCCAGGCCCTTGCCCGGCGCCTTGGAGTACACATCGAACACGTCCTCGCCTTCACGCGGGTTGTCGGCGCTGCTGTCGTACGCGCGCAGGCCCCAGCCGCCCTGGTCGTCGCGCCGCGCCTCGCGCAGCGGATCGCGAGGGATGCGCCGCAGGAAATAGAACTTCGCGCCCTTGGCGCTACGCACGTCGCGCACGCCTTCGACCAGCACCTCGAGGCTCGGTGGGTAGCCACTGGCGTTCAGGCGCTTCTCGATGTAGCCGGCGTCGAAAGCGCGCTTGTAGGCGTCGATGGCATCGCGGATCTGGTACAACGCCTCGCGCAACTGCTGCTCCTTGTTGCGCCGCACCAGGGTTTCGGCCATGGGCGCGGCCATGCTGGCGAGCAACCCGAGCAGCGCCAGGGTGAGCACCACCTCGATCAGGCTGAACCCCTGCTGGCGGCGTTTCATGGCCGCGGGCTCCGAGGCACCACCGCCATCTGCCCCTCGATCACCGGCGCAGCCTCGCTGGGGGTATCACTGGGCACGACATCGGCTGGCAGTGGCTGCGCCAGTTGGCGGACCTGCAGGGTCGACTCGGTGCCGGTGGCGAACTCCATGTCCGACGGGCTCTGGTAAGGCAGGTTACGCACGATGCGCGGGGTGATCGCCAGCACCAGTTCGGACTTGCTCATGTCATCCTTGTTGCTGCCGAACAGCCGGCCCAGCCCCGGAATGTCGCCAAGGCCCGGGATCTTGTTGCCGCTGGCGTTATGGTCGTTGCGCACAAGGCCTGCCAGTACCTGGGTCTCGCCATCGTGCAGGCGCAGGCTGGTCTGGGCGTTGCGGGTATCGACCTGGACCGGGATGGTGCCCTGACGAGTCGGCTCCAGCGGCGTGGCATTGCTCACTTCCAGCGCCACCTTGATCGCCACTTCGTTGTTCAGGTGCACGGTCGGCTGGACTTCGAGCTTCAGGCCGACATCGAGGTAGGTCACGCTCTCGGTAATGACCGGCCCCTGGGTAGACGGCACCGAGGTGGCGCTGATGATCGGCACCCGCTGACCGATGTGGATGCGCGCCTGCTCGCGGTTGCTGACGCGGATCACCGGGCTTGCCAGGGTGTTGATGTCCTTGTCCTGGGCGTTGATCTTGGCCTGCGGCGACGGGGATATGGTGATGCGGCTGGAGTTGATCCCGCGCAGCTGGTCGAGCACACCCACCGCGCTGCCGTCGCTGTTGATCACCCCGAAGGTGTTGGGCCATTGCAGGCCGAGGTCGAGGATGCGCGAACGCGCCACCTCCATCACCTCCACTTCCAGCACCACCTCGGGGTTGGACTGGTCCTGGGACTGCAACAGCTTCTCGGCCATGCGCACGGCATCGGGGGTGTCGCGCAGGGTCAGGGTGTTGAGGCGCTCGTCGACGAATACATCCCGGGTCTTGAGCAAAGTCTTGACCATGTTCAGCGCGGTGTTGGCATCGATGCTGGTCAGGTAGAAAGTGCGCATGACCAGTTCCTGGTAGTCCTTGGTCTTCTGCGGCGAGTCGGGGTAGACCAGCAGGGTGTTGTCGTTGACGATCTTCTGGCGCAACTGGTTCTGCTCCAGCAGCAGGGCCACGGCGTCCTCGATACGCACCTCGCGCACGAAGATCGTCGCCTTCATGTCCGGGCGCAGATCCTTGTCGAAGATGAAGTTGATCCCGGCGACCTGGGCCAGCACCTCGAAGATGGTCTTGAGGTTGGCATCGCGAAATTCCAGGGTGACCGGGCGCTCGAGCTTGCTGCGCAGTTGCGGGAAGGGTTGGGCAGTACGGGCCTGGACGTTCTCGATGTCGCTGCGCAGGATCTGGCCCTTCTGGTTCTGCGGGTCCAGGCGCAGCACTTCGCGCATGTAGCGCTCGGCGCCGAACAGGTCGCCCTGGCGCAAGGCCGCCTGGCCGAGGGCAACGCGGTCGTCGAGGGTGCGGATCAGCTCCAGTTGGCGCAGCCCTTCCTGGGCGCGGCGATTGTTCGGCTCCAGGGTCAGGACCCGACCGTAGCCCATGCGTGCACCGGCGAAGTCGTGGCGCACGCGGTCACTGTCGGCCTGGGCCAGCAAGGCCTCGACCGCCTGCTGGCGACCGTGGGCCAGGGCGATGTTGAGTTCGGTGTCACGCGGATCTTCACGCAGGGCCTGTTCGAGCAAGGCGATCCCGGCTTCGTACTGGCCTTCCTTGATCAACTCGGCGCTGTCCTTGCGCGTGCCACTGGAGCCACAACCCGCCAGGGCCACGCACAGGGCCAGGAGCATGAACGGGGCAGGCTTGCACAGCTTCGACGGTTTCATGGTGCGCTCCCGACAGACAAGGTCTGCGACTGGTGCAACGGCAGGTAGACCAGGCTCAGCTCGCTGGCCGAGACCCGGTCGAGGCGGTAGGTGTCCTCGATCACATCGCCCTGGCGCACGACGTAGAGCTTCTCGCCGTTCTGCAGGAAGATCTGCAGGTCGTCTCGGTCGCCCAGGCGGCCGACGAACTGGAAAGGCAGGGCCGGGGCACTGGCGGCTACCGGGGCTAGCGGTGCCGGGGGGATGGGTTGCTCGGTGACGCTGGCCAGGGTCGGGGCGGCGGCCCAGCGCTGGGCGGGGAACAGGTCGCCGGAGGCGGGGACAGTGCCGACGCCATCGCGGGACAAGCCCGCTCCCACAGCGGGCGTGTCATGCGCAGTTGCCTGTGTGGGAGCGGGCTTGTCCCGCGATAGCGCCACCCCCTCCTCCCCGCCGAACCAGTGCCCCGGCGCCCACGCCAACAGCGCGCTCACACCGAGGAAACCCGCCCAGATCACTACGCGCTGAGTGTTCATCACGACCTCGACAGGTAAAGGGTCATGCGCACGCGACCGTTGAGTTCCCGGTCACCAATGCGTTTGCGTTGCAGCTCCAGGTCTTCGAGCACCAGGGTCGGCAACTGGCCGAGCAGCGCCTGGAGAAAACCGCGGATCTGCGGGTAGCTGCCGCGCACCGGCAGGACAATCTGGTAGCGCACCAGCTGGGTCTTCGGATCGATACCCAGCGCGTACTCGCCGCGGGCCAGGCTGATGCGTTCGGCGCTGGCAAGGTGGTAAAGGCGCTCGATCAGCGCGCTGGCCTGGGGCTGACCGGGCAGTTGCTGGCGCAGGCTGTCGAGGGTCTGCTGCTCGGGCTTGGCGGCAATCTTCAACTCGCCTCGTCCCAGACGCTGTACCTGCACGCTGGCATCGGCCTCGCTGGCGCGCAGTTCGCGCACGGCCTGCCACTGAGGCAACACCACGGCGACCGCCATGATCAGCGCGAGCACTCCGGTCAGCAGTGCGGCCAGCCCTGCCCGACCCATCGCGCGCAGGCGTTCATGAAGAATCAGGCTAGGGACGCGCATGACCGGTCTCCCAGGTGGCGGTGAGGTTGAAGCGCACCGGGTGTTCAGCCTGGCCGGCCAGCACTTCGTGGTTGAGCAGCGACACATCGCGCAGCTCGGCGCTACGCTCCAGGCGCTGGTGGTACTGCAGCATCGCCTCCAGGTTGCGAGCCTCGGCGCTGATGCGTACCTGGCCCTTGCGTGCATCCGGCGTCAGGGCCAGCAGCGCGACGTCTTCCTGGGGCATGGCCTCGAGCATGGCGAACAGTTGCTCCCAAGGCCGTTGCAACTGCTGCGAGACACTGCGCATCTGGGCCAGTTGCTCAGCCTGTTCGCGACTGGCGGCACTGGTCTGCGGCGCGGCGGTGGCCGGGCGCCGGCCGAGCTTGATTTCCAGCTCATGGACGCGACCGTCCAGCGCCAGTTGTTCGTGCTGCAACTGCTGGTGCAGTACCAACAGCAGCGCCACCACGGCACTGCCCAGGGCCAGCAGCGACCAGGCCAGTGCGCCGCTGCGCCGGGGTTGGAATTCCAGGTCGAGGCGGCGCATGTCAGGCCACCGCCCGCCACATGGCGTGCAACGGGTCAGCGTCGCCTGCCGCTGCGCACAATTGCACCGCGCCCAGTTCGGCGATGTCTGCGCGCCCTGGGGCATGCAGGTAGACCTGTGGCAGTGGCTCGCCGTACAGCTCGCAGGTGCGTTCGATCAAGGCCTTGAGCGCCTGGTCGCTGTCGGCGCAGCCCTGCGCCAGCACCTGCTGCCAGGCACCACCGGCAGCCAGCAACAGCACGCTGCGCCGGGGTTCGGCGAGGACGAAGAGAAAATCGCCCTGGCCCAGCTGCGCCGAGCAACGGTTATAGGCCGCCATCAAGTACGGCTGCACCGAACGCAGCCTCAGGTGGCTTTGCACACCCAGCGCCTGCAGCCCCTGCAGCAGGGCCTCGGGCAGCGCGGTGGCGATGCGCGCAGCACCGGCAGGCTCCGGTGAGAGCACGATGCGCCAGTCGTCCAGCGGCTGGCCGTAGAGGCTCTCGAAACAGGCCCGGGCATAGGCCTGCAGCTCCCCCGGGTGGCCGATGGCATCGCTCCAGGGCACCAGGCAGAAACGGCTGTAGCGCGCCGACAGCACCACCCGCAGTGCCGCCCCACGAGGTGCGTGCTCGGTTAGCAGTGCCGCCAAGGTGTCCAGCGCCGGCACCCAGGCCGGCTGGGTGGCGTCGCAGGTGAAGTCGCGGCTGCCCAGCCATTGGTGTTGCCGCCCGTGCCACCGGCCCAGGCCGACACCCTCGGCACCGAGCACGGCGCAGTATCTGTCAGGATCACGCAATGAATGTGACACGGTTGATCTCCTCGAGTGTGGTACGGCCCTCGCGGACCAGGTCCAGCGCCGACGCGCGCAGCAGGCGCAAGCCGCGCTGGCAGGCCAGCTGCCTGATCTGCGAAAGCGGACGGCGTTCGACGATCATCTGCCGCAAGTCATCGTCCAGGTGCAGCAGCTCGGCAATCGCACTGCGCCCGCGATAGCCGCTGCCACGGCACTGGCCGCACCCCTGGGCGCGGACGAAGCGCCAGCCGTCGATACGGTCGCGGGTCAGCCCGGAGGCAGCCAGCAATTCGTCGTCCGGGGTGTGCTCACGGGCACACTGCGGGCAGGCCAGGCGAATCAGGCGCTGGGCCAGCACGGCGTTGAGCGCCGAGACGAAGCTGTAGGGATCGACCTGCATCTGGCTGAAGCGGCCGATCACGTCGAACACGTTGTTGGCGTGGATGGTGGTGAACACCAGATGCCCGGTAAGGGCCGACTGCACGGCGATCTGCGCGGTGTCCGGGTCACGGATCTCGCCGACCAGGATCTTGTCCGGGTCGTGGCGCAGGATCGAGCGCAGGCCACGGGAAAATGTCAGGCCCTTCTTCTCGTTCACCGGTATCTGCAACACGCCAGGGAGCTGGTACTCCACCGGGTCTTCGATGGTGATGATCTTGTCCACGCCGTGGTTGATCTCACTGATCATGGCGTAGAGGGTGGTGGTCTTGCCGCTGCCGGTAGGGCCGGTGACCAGGATCATGCCGTACGGCTCACTGGCCAGGCGGCGCAGGGCGCGCAGGGTGTCGTCGGCGAACCCCAGCGCCTGCAGGCGCACACCGCTGACCTGGTCGGAAAGGTCCTGCTTGTCGAGCACCCGCAGCACCGCGTCTTCGCCGAAGATGCTCGGCATGATCGACACGCGAAAGTCGATCTGGCGTTCGCCGATGGCGACCTTGAAGCGGCCATCCTGGGGCACGCGTTTTTCGCCGATGTCGAGTTCGGCCATGACCTTGATGCGCGAGATCACCTGGTCGGCGAAAGCGCTGCCGCTGGCCTTGCCGGCGCCGTTGAGCACGCCGTCGATTCGGTACTTGATGGTCAGGCCCTGGCCGGTCATGCCCAGGTGGATGTCGCTGGCATGCAGCTTGAGCGCATCGTAGAGCGTGGAGTTGACCAGCTTGACCACCCGGCTCTGGTCCTCGCTGATGCTGGTCAGCGACAGGCGCTGCAAGGCATCGCCTTCGACGCCGGTTTCGCCGTCATGGCCCAGGGCATCGACGGCGTGGAAGCTTTCTTCGTGGCGGGCAAGGAAGGTGGCAATGTCGGCGGCGTGCGCCAGGTACAGCGGCGCACCTTGCAGGCAATCGTCGATCCAGGCCAGGCGGGCGGGATCGAAGGGGTCGGCGAACACGCCGATCAGTTGACCGCCCTGCTCCACCATGACGAACTCGCGCTTGAGGCACTGGGCCAGGCTCACGCATTCGAAACGCGGCTGGCTGGCGAACAGGGCCTGGGTGTCGAGGCTCGGGTAATGGAGGGTTGTGGCCAGACGCTGGGTGAAGGCGGCCGGAGTATCGCAGGACAAACGCTCCAGGCAAGTGAGCAGGCGCTCGTCACCAGACGTGTTGCGGGCGCGGGCCAGCAGTTCGCGGGGGTATTGCAGGGCCCCCGCCAAAGGGCCGCTACTGACTGCATCAAAAGCTTCGGACATGGCCTGCGACTCCGCTCAGGGGCGCGTCGCAGGCTGAGGGAATGGCCGCGGGCGCCGCTATTCCCCGGTGAGCAGTTGGTCGTCGTCAGGTCCGGGCGGCTTGGCGCCGTTGCGTCGGCGTTCGGCCAGGACCCAGCTGCCATCGTACAACTGCAGGGGGAACGTCTGGTTCCTGCTCTGGCGTCGCTCGACGAACCCTTCGGCCGGATTGTCCGTCGCCCTGCGCTGGCGCTCGATGCCCATCAGGTCGAATACCGCACGGGCCAGTTCCGCCAGTGGGAACGGCTTGAACAGGACATGCGTGACACCCAGCTCGGCGGCGCGCTCACGGACCTCGGCGGTCGGGTGCGCAGTGATCAGCACGAAGTGGCACTGCCTGTTCCTGCGTACGGTCTCCAGAACCTGAAACCCCTCCATGTCGGGCAAGCGATAATCCAGCACGATCACATCCGGTGCCTGACGCTGAGCCAGCTCGATCCCTTCGGCACCGTCGTGGGCAACATGGACGTCCAGGCCTTGCGCCTGCAGATACGCTTGCAGGTTCTGCGCAAGGGTCTGTTCGTCATCGACTACCAAAACTCTGTTCACCAAGGTCCACTCCCATGAACTACCCGGTTTCCCGGTCTGCGAAGTGCGGCCCTGTAGAGGCTTGAGCAGGCTTCGTGCCAGGCGTGAAAAGTCATGTCGCACCACGTGTAAGTCATTGATCTTGCTGTATCGACCCTATGACGCATGCCGGAGATTACCCACTTCCGGGGAGTCTGATAGCACTTTGCCTTGGAGCCATTCCCCACTGTTGGGGAACTGCCACTGTCGGGGCTCAGTCGGCGCGCTCCACGATAGCGGATTGGCGCAAACGTTGGCGCACCGATTGCCGCGCCTGGGCCTGCAACTGCGCGACAAGTGCATCCCTGGCCATGGCCAGGCCCTGTTCAGCTATGACTGAAGCATTAGCACTTTGGTTCTGCTGGCCTTGCAGCTTTTCTCGGTGCGCCTGGTAGAACTCGGCGATCTCGCCCTGGCTGGGCTCATCGACCTGGCTCAGGCGCGCGTAGACCTGCTGGGCGGCCATCTCATGACGAGTGTAGTCAGCGAAGCTCGCCCTATCGAAACCCGCCTCAACCAGGCGCCGCTCGAACACCGCCGGGCTGCCAAAGGCCGCCTCGAGCTGGCCGACCTGGGCCGACACCTGGTCGTCGCTGACCGTGATGCCCTGGCGTTGTGCCTCCTGCCACAGCAGCTCCTTGTCGATCAACTCGTCCAGCGCCTGGTCGCGCAGGCGCTTGTACAGCGTCGGATTGCGGATGCTGGTCAACGCCCGCCCCTGGGCCTGAAGGTACTCGCTGAAATAGCCTTCCAGGCGCACGACGCCGATCTCCACACCGTTGACCCGCGCCACCGCGAGATCGGCACGGCTCGCCTGGGCAAGCGCCAGCAGCAGGCACAGCAGCAGGATACGCATGGCGGGTTCCTCTCAAGGCAGGTCTGGCAACGGGCGGTAAGGTGCGACGGTGCTGAATTCCGGCCCCGGCAAGGTGACCGCCACCACATGGGCGCCCGCCAGGCCCTGTCGACGTCCGGGCCCAAAGCCCAGCGGCGGGGTCAGGCCGGTGTCGATGTCGTGCAGTTGCTCCAGTACCACGCGCAATTGCTCGCGGCTGGCATCGCGCCCCACCTGCTTCAACGCCTCGACCAGCAAGCGCCAGGCACACAGGGCCCCGACCTGCACCGAAGCCTGCCGCGGATCCAGCCCCTGGCGCTGTTGCACACCGAGTAGCGCAGCACGTCCTTGTTCGGTCCAGTCATCGGGCACGAACGGGTAGCTCAACCAGACACGCTGCGACCATTGCGGCGACAACTGGCCGACGGCACTGGCCACCTGGCCGGATGCAGCAAACAGATAGGGGCTGTGCCCTGCCGCCTGCAGCGTGGCGGCGAGTTCGGCAAAGGCCTGCGCCCGCCCGAGAAAGACGATGCCCTCGCCCGCGATTGCCTGCCCCTGGAACGCCTGCACGGGCCGAGGCGCCCAGCCCATCTGCACCAGACGCTGACGCAGGCGCTCGGCCGATGCCGACTGCCCGTCGCCGGCGTACACCACCTGCAGCGCATCAGGCGCCAGGCGCAGTGCGTCGCGCGCATGCCAGGCAACGCTGAGCAACTGCTGCACGGCGTCCGGCATCGGGTCGAACAGCAGCGCATTGCCGCCGCCACGCGGCGTACTGCCGATCATTGGCAGCCCCGCACGCTCCAGGGCGGTGCCATCGAGCAGCGGCGCCAGCGGTGCGACCAGGGCGAAGACCCGCTCCCGCCCGGCCAGGTACTGCAGCGCCTGGGTGCTACTGGCGGGGTCATGACCCGGGTCGGCGCTCACCAGTTGCACGCGCCGGCCATGCACGCCGCCCTGACGATTGAGCTGCTCGATGCCGTCTTCCAGTACCGCGCGCACCACCCGTCCTGCTTCGGCCAGCGGCCCGTCGTTCGGCAGCAGGGTGCCCAGGCGCAGGATGCCCTCCTCTACCCCCGGATCACGGTCCTCACCCAGCCGCTTGAGGTACGCGGTGAGGTTGCGCTGGTCGGCCAGGGTCAGGTCGAAACGCGGCATGGCCGAATCGAGGCGATTGCCGCCCGGATCGATGCCGCGCTGGATCGCCCGCGCCAGGCTGGCGTCATCGTAGGCCGGGTAGCGCCGGGCATTGCTCTGGCGCTCACCCTGCCCCAGGGCCAGGCGCTGCCAGTCCAGGTCAGGCGCACGCACGCCGCCCTCGGCACGGCCACGACCGTCATTGCCGTGGCAGCTTGCGCACGGCAGCACACTGGCCGGCACGCGCATGTCGCTGGCGCCGACCCGCGCGAACAATTGCGCATCGCGGCTGGAAAGCCCTTCGCGGTACAGCCGCCTGCCAGCGGCTTGCTCCGGCGTAAGGTCCAGCGCCTGCACCGGGCCGCAGAGGGCCAGCGCCACACCCAGCCACACCCGGGCCATTGCCGCACGGATGCCCATGGCTCACCGTCCCGCCAGCGGCTGGGCCAGCAGTTGCAGACGCTGGGCGATGGCCGCAGGGGGAGCGTCAGGTCGGATCTTGCTCCAGCGCTTGCCTGCCACGTCGCCGGCAATCAGCTGGGTGGAGTGCTGTTCGGGGCTGGGCAGGAACTGCCCCAACCGCCCCAGCACCAGGTCGACACGGGCCTTGTCGCCGGTCAGGAACAGCCAGTTCGGCCCGTCCACACCCTGCTTCTCGGCGAAGGCCTTGAGCACCTCGGGGGTATCGTTGAGCGGATCGCTGCTGAGCGAGACGAAGGTCACCTGCGCCGCCAACTGCGGGCCCATCGCTTCGCGGACTTCGCGCAGCTTGCGGGTGATGAGCGGGCAGGCGTCGTTGCAGTGGGTGAAGATGACATTGAGCATCACCACCTTGTCCTTGAGCACGTCGCTGTAGAAACGCAGCTCCCGGCCATTCTGGTCCTTGAGCAGGGTGTCGGTGAACCAGGTCTGCGCATCACGGGTGCCTGCGCCGCTGGCCATGGTCGGCGGCGCCGGTTGTGGCTGCGGGGCATGCCCTTCATGGGCCAGGGCCATCCAGGCGAAGATCCACAGGCAGGCGCCGAGGGTCAGCCAGTCGAGGCTGCGCATGCCACCGTGGCGTGAGCTGAAGCTGCTCATGGCTGAACCTCCTGGCCGGCGATGGCGGTGCTCTTGGCATGGACCCGGCGGGCGCCCAGGCGATTGATCTCGGCGATCAGCACGTTGGGGTCGGTGAAGCCGTAGTAACGCGTCCAGTGACCGGTGCGCCCGTCACCGACCAGGATCAGCGGCGGATGCTGGGTCAGGTCGGCACTGAAGCTGCCCAGCCCCTTGAGGGTTTCGCTGATCGCGTAGGGCGAGCCAGTCAGCCAGCTCCAGCCCGGGCCATGCTGGAACGCCTTGGCGTAGCCCAGCAGGCGACTGGAATCGTCACGCTGCGGATCGACGCTGATCGACACCAACCGGATCTCCTCGCCCACCCGGCCGCCCAGTTGTTGCTGGACCTTGCTCATGATCGAGGACACCACCGGGCACACGGTGGTGCAGCTGGTGTAGATGAAGCCCATGACCACCAGGTGCTCGCCGACCAGGTCCTTTTCCAGTCGCACCGGCATGCCGTTCTGGTCGAGCAGCGAGACATCGGCAAAGCGCACGCTGGCCTTTTCCTGGCGCGCCACAGGCGCCGGTTCAGGCTTGCCGCCATGGTCGTGGCCGGCATGGGCGAAGGCCAGGTGGCTGGTCAGTGCCAGGCTCAGGGCAAGCAGTCCGGCGGCATGATTGCGGTTCATCGAACACTCCTGGATTCCCCTTGGGAAGCGGTGGACGCTGCGGCGGGCAACACGCGCAGGCTGGTGTAGTTTTCTTCGGCGAAGCGGCGCCCGAGGGTGGGCGACTGCACATGCAGGTACCAGGCACCGGCCTCGCCCAGCTGCAGCGAGGCCTGGTAGACACCCTCGCCCATGTCCTGGAACGGGACGCTGCGCGGCAACGACGAGGGCGCGAGGAAGTAGCGCAGGCTCAGGTCGCTCAGCCCGACACGCGGCGTGCCGTCGTGACCGAGGATGCGCACCCGGGCGATGAAGGGGTGGCCCTGCAGGTGCGGCTGTTCGGTGCCGATGAATTCGGCATGCACGCCCTTGCGTCGGCTCGCCTGCGGCAGCGCGGCCACCTCGGTGCTGAAGCAATGGATGATCTGCGGCTGGTTGAGCAGAAAGGCCACATCGAAGGTGCCGGCCGCTGGCATCTTCACGGTCGAGCCGTACACCCCCGGTGCGAGCTCGCGCAGACTGCGGTCGATGACCATGGCCGCGCGCGCCTGATGGCCACGGTTGTTGTAGCCGGACATCGGCGCATTCATGCCCTCGGCGTAGAAGTAGGTGGTGTTGTCTACCGGATTGACCACGAACACCGAGTTGTCGTCCCGCGACACGCTCACCCCTTGGGCCAGCGGCAGGTCACCTGCCTGGCGCGGCGCAGCGGGTCCGGCCTCGAAGCCCTGGACGATCGGTGTGCGCCCTTCGCCGAGGCTCGACAGGTTGATCATGCTGACCTTGGGCGAGGCCAGGCCACGCACATAGGCATAACCCTTGGTGAAGGTCAGCTGGTAGGGCTCGGCGGCCACCGGAATACGGTGAATCAGCGTATCGGTGCTCGCATCGATCACCAACGCCTGGTTCTCCAGGGTGTTGAGGACGATACCGTAGCGCCCGTCACCACTGAAGCGCATCGGCCCCAGCCCCTGCTCGGCCTTGACCGTATGGCGCAGTTGATGGCTGCGCGCATCGATCACCCGCACCGTGCCCTCCTGGCCATCGACCACATAGACCGCCTGGGACAACGCCGAGTAGCTCACCGACAGTGGATGCGGGCCGACCTCCAGGGTCTTGAGCAGGCGCATGTCGGCGATGTCGATGACACTCAGGGTGCCGCCGTCGCGGTTGCTGACGAAGGCGAAGCGCGAGTCGCCGCTGAAGGCGATCTCATGATGGCCGGAGCCGGTGGCGAAGGATTTCAGCGTGCTGCGGCTGGGCACATCGATCACGGTGACCCCTCCCTTGGCTGGGTCCGCGCTGTTGTTGCCAACCCACAGGCGTCGCTGGTCCGGTTGCAGGGCGACGCGCACCGGCTGTTCGCCGGCCTCCAGCAGGGCCGTGCGGCGGAAGATCTCGGTATCGATCAGCGCCACCTGGCCGCGCTCGGGCAGCGAGACGAACACCTGCTTGTCGTCGCTGCTGGCCGCCCAGTCCATCGGCCGCCCCGGCAGGTCAATGCGCGCCAGGGTACTGGTGACACCGCCCACCGACACCGTCGGGTCGATCACGGTGAGGCTGGCATCCTTGTTCAGCACCAGCAGAAAGTAACTGTTGAGGTCGAGCAACGGCCGTGCGCCGATGCTGCTCTTGAGAAACAACGCGACCCGCGCCTTGCAACTGCTGTCGCGATCGCCCGTCGGCGCCGACTGCGCCGGATCGAGCCAGGCCCCCGGCGCCATGCCCGACAGCGGTTGGCCGCTGGCCTGGTCGCTGAGCTTGAACCGCACGTTGGCGAAGCTGCCTTCACGCAACTCGCCGCCGTCCATTGCCCGCGCCTCGAACTCCACGGTCACGCCCTCGCGGCTGAGCCGATGCAGGGCCTGCGGGTCGGCAGGCGCCTGCAGCAGTTCGCGGGGATCGCACCAGAGTTTCTCGTAGGCGAGACCCAGGCCGATCAGCGCTACCCCCAGCAACAGCCCCAGGTAGGCGGGGCGAGTCTTCCTGTTCATGCGCGGTCCCCTCTTGCGGGATATGAGCACTCCCTGAGGGCAAAGCAAGCGTCATGCCATTGAGAAAACTCAGCAAAATCAAAATGTTATGAACAATACAGCAGCGACATCCATGTCCATCCCCCACCCGATTCCCCGATGCTGGGGCCTGGCTGAACGCTCAGGGCGCCGCCGTCACCGCTACGCCCTTGGCCTGGTCAGGGGTCACCACCTGGCTGAGGTCGATGTGACGAAAGTCCGGCTTGGCGCCCAGCCGTGCGTTGAAGCGCACGTTGAAGGTGAACGGATCGTCGGTCGGCACATCCAGCGCCTGGCCGTATGTGCGGGTGACGGCTGCGGCGTCATAGCCGAGCAACTTCAGCAGCGTGGGGTAGATGTTGTAGTGGCTGGAGGCGTTGCGGTTCTGTGCCAGGTGCGCCTGCCAGTCCAGGGCCTTGACGCCCTCGCCCTGAATCACCACCAGCGGCACCAGCCCCTCCTCCATCACCGGCTCGCTGTCGCAATGAGTGTTCAGGCCCGGATTGCCGCGCTCATGCAGGTCCTGCCCATGGTCGGAGGTATAGATCAGCACCGCCTGGCTCAGGTCGGCCTCGGCGAACAGGCGGCGGAAGAACTCACCCACGTTCCAGCCCAGCGTATTGCGGTACGCGTTGCGATACAGCACCCAGTCTTCGGGGCGTCCATCGAAGCCTTCACGCGTGCCGGTGTCGGCCACATCGGTGAAATGCCCGCGCGGCAATGCCGGCTGGTAGGTCAGGAAGGCGTCGGGGTATTTGTCGTGCACCGGGAAATGCGCGCCAACCTTGTTGATCACGATCAGTTGCGGCTGGCCATCCTTGAGCAGGCTGACCAGTTGCTCCAGCGCCGCCATGTCGCGCTGCACCACGGGAGTGTCATCGAACTGGACGAAGCGGTCGATGTCGCGCTTTTCGTTGTCGTCCATCAGGTTCTGCAGGTTGCCACCGGTGCGCTGGGCATCGATGTACACCGTGCCCAGCCCCGTACGCTTGGCGTATTGCCAGATCGACGGCTGGGTCGAGTTGATGCGCAGGTAATCGCTGCGGGTGCCGCCATAGCGCAGGGTGACGTTGGTGTCGGCGCTGCAGTTGGCCACCGAAGCGGCGTAGCCGTAGTTGAAGATACTCACCCCTGGCTGCGGCTGCAGCAGGTGAGTCGCCACGCCGGCTGGGGTATTGAGGTCCAGGTAGTTGCCCGAAATGCTTTCGTCGATGATCAGCACGATATCGCGCGCCATCGGCTTGCCGGACTGCGCCAGGCCCACCGGCTCGCGTGGGCCGACACGGTCGTGCAGCGCCTCGTAGCCGAACAGGCTCAGGTAAGCCAAGGGTGTGTACATCACTGGCAGGCCACGGGCACCCTCGCCGGCGCGGATGAACAGCACGCCGATCAGCAACGCCAGCGCCAGAAACGGCGCGACAACCGGCACCAGGCGCGGCAAGCGCGGCACAGGGCCCGGCCGCAAGCCCACACCCAACAGCACCAGCAGCGAGCTGAACGCCGCCAAGGTGATTGCATAGTGGTACTGCTCCAGTGCTTCCTGGATGAAGCCACCGGCATACACCATGGACACGAACGCACTATAGGTGAGGTAGGAATCGGTGATTCGCAGATAAGCATCGAAGAACAGCGCACTCACCGCAAAAGCCGCCGCCAGCGCCCAGCGCAGCCAAGCCGGGCGAATCCACGCCGCCAGCAGCAGCCCCACCACCAGCACCCCGGCCACGCCCAGGTAAAGCAGCAACGGCAGGCCAAGACCCAGTGCTTCTATCCGCTCCCGGTAATAGCCATGAAAGCTCGCCAGGTAGATGAACAGCAGGGCCAGCTTGATCCATCCGCGCATGATTCGACCACTCCGGTCATGGGTTTCCACTCAAACCGTAGCAGTCCTGAAACAAATCACAAGGCGGAAATGTCAATTTTCCGGCGATATCGCAACGCCATATTCTGGCGCAAAAAACGTAACGCGGTTGAGACGCTCTATCGTCATAAGCCCGCATTATTCGCGGCCTGCAACCGTTCATCAGTTCGTCGAACGGCCAACTGCCAGTAGCTTTCAACGCTAAACCCCGGATTGACAAAGGGTTGATGGCCAGTGGCCGTTTTGCTTGGCGTCTGTAAATGCGACGAAACATGCCATTGGTTTGACGCATTTCCCGCGAGCTGAGCTATACAGAAATCACACCACTGTTTCATACCTCTTACTCATCCATACGAGGCACGCCGACATGGACGTGAGCGTTTTTGGCACTGGCTACGTAGGACTGGTACAAGCGGCAGCGCTTGCCGACGTTGGCCACCGGGTCCTGTGCGTGGACGTGGATGCCCACAAGATCAACCAACTGCGCCAGGGCGTCCCGCCGATCAGCGAGCCGGGCCTGTCGGGCCTGCTGGAAGACAACATCAAGGAAGATCGCCTGCTGTTCAGTACCCAGGCCAGCGATGCGGTCAGCCATGCCGAACTGATCTTCATCGCCGTCGGCACCCCACCTGACGAGGACGGCTCGGCCGACCTGAGCCATGTGCTCGACGTCACCCGGAAGATTGCCGAGCTGATGGAGAACGACCGTACCCTGATCGTCAAATCCACGGTGCCGGTCGGCACTGCCGACCAGGTCGAGGCCCTTGCCCGCGCCGAACTGCAGCGCCTGGGCAAGGGCAAGTTGCAGGTGCGCGTGGTGTCCAACCCCGAATTCCTCAAGGAAGGCAGCGCCCTGGCCGACTGCATGCGCCCCGACCGGATCATCGTCGGCACCCATGACCAGGTCGCCCACGACCAGCTTGCCGAACTCTACGCGCCCTTCTGCCGCAACCACGAAAAGCTGATGTTCATGGACAACCGCAGCGCCGAGCTGACCAAGTACGCCGCCAACGCCATGCTCGCCACGCGTATCAGCTTCATGAACGAACTGGCCAACCTCAGCGAGCACCTGGGTGCCGACATCGAGGCGGTGCGCCGCGGCATCGGGTCGGACCCACGCATCGGCTACCACTTCATCTACCCCGGCTGCGGTTTTGGCGGTTCATGCTTCCCCAAGGACATCAAGGCCCTGCTGCACACCGCCGAACACAGCGGCATGCCCCTGCGCCTGCTGCAGAGCGTCAACGAAGTCAACGACCGGCAGCGGCGCATCCTGTTCGCCAAGCTCCAGCAGCGCCTGGGCGGGCTGCGCGGTAAGTCCATCGCCCTGTGGGGCCTGGCCTTCAAGCCCAACACCGACGACATGCGCGAAGCACCGAGCCGCTACCTGATGGAAGCGCTGTGGGACGAAGGCGCCACCGTGCGGGCCTATGATCCCGAGGCGATGGACGAATGCCGGCGCCTGTACGGCTACCGCGACGACCTGCAACTGTGCGCCACCCGCGACGACACCCTGCAGGACGCCGACGCCCTGGTGATCTGCACCGAGTGGAAGAACTTCCGCGTGGTGGATTTCTCGCTGCTGGCCAGCAAGCTGCGCGCCCGGGTGATCATCGACGGCCGCAACCTGTACAACCCCGAGCAGGTCGCCGCCCACGGCCTGCACTACAGCGGCATCGGCCTGCGCCAGGTCGCACCCGACCAGAATGCCCCGCAGGTCGGCGCGCCATGAAAGTGCTGGTCACCGGCGCCGCCGGTTTCATCGGTGCCCACACCTGCCTGCGCCTGCTGTGCGACGGCCATGAGGTGCTGGGCCTGGACAACTTCAACGACTATTACGATCCGTCGCTCAAGCATGCCCGCGTGCACTGGGTGCGCCAGAGCGTCGGTGACTTTCCGCTGCACCGCCTGGACCTTGCCGACCGCGACGCCATGGCCCGGCTGTTCGCCAAGGAGCGCCCCGAGGTGGTGGTGCACCTGGCAGCGCAAGCGGGTGTGCGCTACTCGCTGCAGAATCCCCAGGCCTACCTGGACAGCAACCTGGCGGGTTTCCTGAACATTCTCGAAGGCTGCCGGCGACACCCGGTGCAGCACCTGCTGTATGCCTCGTCCAGCTCGGTGTATGGCGCCAACCAGCGCACGCCGTACCGGGTGCAGGATGCAGTCGATCATCCGCTGTCGTTGTATGCCGCCACCAAGAAGGCCAATGAGGCCATGGCGCACAGCTACAGCCATCTGTTCGGCATCCCCTGCAGTGGCCTGCGCTTCTTTACCGTATATGGCCCCTGGGGCCGCCCGGACATGTCGCCGATGCAGTTCGCCCGCGCCATCAGCGAAGGCCGGCCGATCCAGTTGTTCAACCATGGTCGGCACCAGCGCGACTTCACCTACATCGACGACATCGTTGAAAGCCTGGTGCGGCTGCTGCCCTACCCGCCTCGCGCCGATGCGCAGTGGGACGCCTTCAGCCCCGATGCGGCCAGCAGCGCAGCGCCTTGGCGCCTGTTCAACATCGGCGGCCAACGCCCGGTGGAACTGCTCGACTACCTGGCCCTGCTGGAAAAACACCTCGGGCGCGATGCGGTGATCGAGTTGCTGCCCCTGCAGCCGGGCGATGTGCTGGCCACCTGTGCCGATGCCAGCGCCCTGGCCCGGGTCACCGGCTTTACCCCAACGATTTCCCTGGATGAAGGGCTCGGGCGATTCGTCGCCTGGTTCAAGCACTACTACTCGCCCGCCACAGACGGCGAACCTGCAGGCGAGCAGTCGAAACAACGGAGGGTGATATGACAGGACAACCGAAAAGCGCCCAGCTACAGGCGCTGTACCAGGACAAACGCATGGACCCGGCGCACCGCCAGCGCATCGATGCCGCCATCCACATGCAAGGCCGCGGCTGGATGACCGGCCGGGTCGGTGGGCGCCCCTGGACCTTGTCGCGCACCAACCGCGCGCTGTCATGTCTGGCGGCGCTGACCCTGCTGTTGCTGCTGTCCCCGGTGTTCCTGGTGCTGGCAGTGATGATCAAGCAGTCCAGCCCGGGCCCGGTGTTCTTCGTGCAGAAACGCACCGGCTACCGCGGCCGCCTGTTCGGCATGTTCAAGTTCCGCACCATGGTCGCCAACGCCGAGGCGCTGAAGGACTCGGTACGCCACCTGAACAAGCACGGCGCCGACTCCATCGATTTCAAGATCGACAAAGACCCGCGCATCACCTCGGTGGGCAGTTGGCTGCGGCGCAGCAGCCTGGACGAGCTGCCCAACCTGATCAACGTCGTCACCGGCGACATGCGCCTGGTCGGCCCGCGCCCTACCTCGTTCAACGCCTACCGCTACAAGGACAACCACCTGGCACGGTTGTCGATCTACCCCGGCATGACCGGCCTCTGGCAGATCTCCGGACGCAGCAACATCGATTTTGACCAACGCGTAGAGCTTGACCTCAGCTACATCAACGAACAGAGCCTGCTGCTGGATCTGAAAATCCTGCTCAAGACCCCGTTCAAGGTTTTCACTGGCCACGGAGCAAGTTGAGATGGACGGTTCCACTTCTAGAAGCCTGAGTATCGCCAACCCGAGCGAGACCAACCTGACCGCCACTGTCCTCGACCTCGACCAGCGCACCCTGCTGCTGACCGCGGCCAACACCGGAACCGGCACCAGCACCAGCACCCTGGCCTTCGCCAGCCAGCTGGCGCTGATGAGCGCAGGTGCGGTGCTGCTGATCGACGGCAGTTCCAGCAGCAACGGCCTGAGCCAGCAACTGGGGCTGCACAAGCTGCGCGGCTACACCGACCTGTTGTTCGACGAGGACACCCCACCGCTGGCGCAGGACTGCGTGGTGCACCTGTCCGACCAGCCATTCGACGTGCTGCCGATGGGCACCTGGAAGCGCGGCCGCGACCGCCTCGACCCCGAGCGCCTGCGCATCCTGCTGCGCCAGTTCGCCGCCCACTACCGCTTCGTGGTGATCGACGGCGAGGCCATCTACGCCAGCGCCGACAGCCTGGTGATCGGCACCCTGGTCGATGGCGTGATCCTGGTGGTGCGCGCCGAGGAAACCCGCAAAGAGGTGGCCCAGGCCGCAGTCCAGCGCCTCGAGCAAGCCGGCGCGCGGCTGATCGGCAGCGTGTTCAACAAGCGCAAGTACTACATGCCCAAGTGGCTGTACGACAACCTGTGAGAGGACGCACGCCATGATCGCCATGAGATACCCCTCGATTGCCCTGTGCGTGCTCGCCCTGGCCGGTTGCGCCAGCCAGGAAAGCCGCGAAATGCCGGTGCAGATCCTCACCGCGCCGCCGGCCGAGAGCCAGGCCACCGAAGTCGCCCGCCGCGAGCAGGTGCTGCGGCCACAGGACGTGCTGGAAGTGATCTTCCACGTCAGCAACCGCTCTGCCGGGGTGTACCGCATCCAGTCCGGTGACACCCTGGACCTCAACTTCATGGCCGCCAGCGGCCTGAACGGCCAGCAACTGGTGCAGCCCGATGGCAGCATCACCCTGCCATCCACCAACGCGTCGGTGCGCGTCGAGGGCCTGACCCCGAGCGAAGCGGAGAGCGCCATTCGCCAGGCCTACAACGACAAGCGCGTGTTCAAGCCCAACCGCGACCAGGTGACGGTGCGCGTGCTGAGCCCCATGACCGACGAGGTCAACCTGAAGAACGCCCTGAGCCACCCCGGCACCGGCATGAGCCGCGACATCACCGTGGGCAACGACGGCCGCGCGACCTTCCCGGAAATCGGCTCGGTGCCACTGCAGGGCATGACCGTCAACCAGTTGCGTGACTACCTCAACGAGCGCTACGCCAGCCTGCCCGGACGCATGAGCGTGGATGTGCTGCTCAAGTCCACTGCCGCCAACGAGATCTACGTGCTCGGCGAAGTCGGCCAGCCAGGCGCATTCCAGATCCGGCGTCCGGTGTCGGTGCTCGAGGCCCTGACCCTGGCCCGCGGCCCGACCCTGAAGGCCAAGCTCGGTTCGGTAGTGATCATGCGCCGCGAAGGCAACACCGTGCATGCGGTCAACTACGACGTCGACCAGGCCCTCTCCGGCGGTAGCCAGAAGCTCGCCTACCTGCAGCCCGAAGACATGCTGTACGTGCCCAAGACCAAGCTGGCCAGCGCTGCCGAGCTGTCCCGGCAACTGGCTGACGTGGTGCTGTTCCAGGGCTTTGGCTTCAGCTTCAGCTACCGCGTCGACAACAAAGAAAGCAACAACTGACCGGGGGACGGACCATGACCACGCAACCGAAAGAAAACTATGTGCATGAGTTCTTCCGCATCTTCTTCGCCAACCGCCAGTTGGTGAAAAGGGTGTTCCTGATCTTCGCGGTGATCGCGGTGATCCTGCCGCTGGTGCTCAAGCAGAGCTTCGACATCACCGCCGAAGTCATCGTGCAGTCCAAGAAGCTGTCGCAGAGTGACACCAGCTCCTCGCTGGCCCAGCAGGCGGACCAGTTCATCCCGCCATCGCTGGCCGACATGGAGACCGAGAGCAACATCCTGCGCTCGCCCACGCTGATCCGCCAGACCATCAGCCAGTTGCGTCAGGAAGGCCAGTACCAGGCCGAACCCGGCCTGCTGCGGCGCACCGTGATCGACCCGCTGCGCCATGGCATCGTCGATCCACTGCATCGCCTGCTGGGCAAGTCGGTGGCCGACGAGCGCGACACCCAGCTCGACGAGCTCACCGACCAGGCCGTCAAGGATCTCAAGATCGAGACCCTGCCCGGCTCCAACGTCATCTCGGTCACCTACAGCGCCGATGACGCGCGCCTCGGCACCCTGTTCGTCGCCCGCCTGCTGGACAACTTCCTGAAAAACCGCCAGGACCTGCAGTCCAACGAGCTGCCCGAGACCTTCTACGAGCAGAAGAAACTGCACTACCAGGCGCGTCTTGGAGACCTCGAGGGCCAACGCCTGGCCCTGCTGACGGCGATCGGCTCGTCCGATCCGAAAGAAGAGATCACCTTTCGCCTCAATGCGATCAACACCGAGGAACAGGCACTCAACCTGCAGCGCGACCGCAAGCTGGAGAACCAGCAGTGGCTCGACTACCTGCAGAGCAGCCTGGCGGCGGCGAGCAAGGCGAAGATGGCCGACTACGCCTTCCCCTACACCTTCACCACCACGGTCGACAACGTCGCCTTCGAAGACCGCGAGATCAAGCAACTGGGCGAGCAACTGACCACCCAGCTGGCACGCTACAACGGCGATGCCACGGTGTTCCAGCCCGGTGCCGAGCAGATGGTCATGGCGCGTCAGCAGATCGCCCAGCTGCGCGGTCAGTTCCTCAAGATCGTCGAGAACCGTATCCGCGAACGCCAGCAGGACCTGGCCGTGACCCAGCAGGTGATCGATCAGAAGACCCAACGCATCGATGAGTACAAGAACCGCATCACCGAGCTGCGCGAGACCCAGAGCAAGACCCGCCAGCTCGACACCGAGATCGATGCCCTGCACAAGGCCTTCTCCACCTATGCCCAGCGCTATGAAGAAAGCCGCGGCCAGGGCCTGCTCGATGGCAGTCAGTCCAACGCGCGGATCCTCAGCGCGCCCTACGAGCCGGCCACCGCGTCGTTCCCCAAACCTGGCCTGATCATCCCGTTCGGCCTGGTCACCGGCCTGCTGCTGGCGATCGCACTGGTCTACGTCAAGGAGTTCTTCGACCACCGCTTCAAGCACCCTGCACAGATCGGCCAGGAGCTGGGCTTGCCGGTGCTGCTGGTGATCAACGACCAGACCCCGGCTTTGCCCAACCCGCACAAGTCGTGGTCGTTGCCTCGCCTGATGCACTGGGTGCGCAATTGAACGCTGCAGCTCCCGCAACCGGCCGGTTGATCCTGCACCTGCTCAGCAGCGGCGGATTCTACGGCGCCGAGCGCATGCTCCTGGACCACTGCCAGGCAACCCCTGGCAGGCACCGGGTGCTGTTCCTCGACGCGCCGCAGGACCTGGTGACGCGCTTTCGCGAAGCCGGCATCGACTGCCAGAGCTGCCATGGCCTGGGCGCACTGCTCAGGCAAGTGGCGGCCCAGCGTGGCGAGCGGCCGTTGATCAACACCCACAACTTCAAGGGCATGGTCTTCGGCTGGTTGGCCGCGACCCTCTGGCACCTGCCACTGGTGAGCACCCAGCACGGCTTCACGCCGCGCAGCACCAAGCAGCGCTTCTACACCTGGCTGAGCCTGCAACTGTGCCGCACACCCACGGTGGCGACCGTGGTGTGCGTGGCCGAGAGCATTGCCCGCATCCATCGCGAGGCGGGAGTTCCAGCCAGCAAATTGCAGGTGATCCCCAACGGCCTGCCGGAGCCCGTGCCTGTGGGAGCGGGCTCGTCCCGCGATGGCAGCACCGCAGTGCAGGGCACCGGCTGCGCCGGTGATCCCGGCACAAGGCCGCTCCCACAGGGTTCGCTGGAGGCCGCAGTACCTCCTGTGGGAGCGGGCTCGTCCCGCGATGGCGGCGCCGCGGTGCACAGCCAGGAACTGCGCCAAGCCCCTTGGCTGGCAGGCTATGTCGGGCGGCTGTCCAGCGAAAAAGGCCCGGACCTGTTCCTCGACACCCTGATCCCGCTGTGCCAGCGCCATCCACGGTTGCACGCGGTGATGCTCGGCGACGGCCCCGAACGCGCCACGCTGCAGGCGCGTATCGAGGCGGCCGGCCTGGCCGAGCGCATCACGCTGCCGGGTTTCCAACGCGACATGCCAGCCTGGATGACCCGACTGGATGCCCTGGTGATCAGCTCGCGCACCGAAGGCACGCCAATGATTCTGCTCGAAGCCATGCAGGACGGCGTACCGGTGGTGGCCTTCGGCGTCGGCGGCATTCCCGACGTGATCGAACACGGGCGCAGCGGGCTGCTTGCCGCACCGCTGGCAGTCGATGAACTCGCTGCCCACCTGCAGGCGCTGCTGGACGATCCGCAACAGGCCGAAGAACTGGTTGCCCGCGCCCGCCAGACCCAGCGCGAACACTACCACCTGCCGACCCTGGCACAACGCTGGGCCCTGGTGTACCGGGGCACGGCCACGGAGGTTGTCGCATGATCATCCCCCTGTCGCTGGTGGGCCTGGTGGCCCTGCTGTCGCTGGGCTTGCTGGCCAGCCCCTACCCTTACCTGGCCCCTGGCGCCGTGGTCGGCCTGGCCGGTGCCCTGGTGCTGTACCGCAAGCCAGCCTGGGGCCTGCTGGCGATCGCCGCGCTGGTGCCGCTCGAAGGGCTGCTCAAGGACAGCATGGTCTCTGGCGCCAAGCTGATCGGTCTGGGCCTGGTGCTGATCCTCACCCTGCAACTGGCCGTGCGCCAGCTGCCTGCCGAGCGCCTGCGCAGCAATCAATGGCGATTGCTGATCCCGTTCATGGCCCTGTACCTGCTGAGCCTGTGGACCAGCGACAGCGTCGAGCTGTCCGTCGGCCACCTGCGCGAGCTGCTGGTCGGCCTGGTGGTGTTCGTCATCACCCTGCTGGTGGGGCGCGACCTCAACCTGCCGATGCTGGCCCGGCTGATCACCGTCAGCGTCTGCGTGACCTGCCTGTTCGCCATCTTCTCCAGCAAATACCAGGAGCAGGGTCGCGCTTCGGCCATGCTCGACCCTAATGCCTTCGCCCTCCTGATCACCATCGCCATGCCGCTGGGGCTGTGGCTGGCGATAAAGACCCGGCAGATTCCGCTCAAGCTGTTCTGGGCCGGCTGCTGCCTGTTGCTGCTGGTGGGCATGACCAAGACCGAGTCGCGCTCAGGCCTGGTGGTGCTGCTGATCAGCCTGGGCATCGTGCTGTACAACTACCGCGAGCAACTGGCACGCATCCGCCCGCGCCACCTGGGCTTCGCCATGCTCGGCCTGGCCATCGTCCTGCCGCTGGGCGCGGCGCTGATGCCGGCCGGCTATGCCGAGCGCATCCAGTCGCTGATGCTGCTCAAGTCCGGGGTCAATGCGCACCAGGACGAATCCCTGGGTCGGCGCGCCTCGTACCTGGTGGTGGGCAAGGAGATGATCAGCCACAGCCCGATGCTCGGCACCGGCCCCGGCACCTTCCCGCTGCACTACGCCGACACCGGTTTCTCCAAGGCCTTCGCGCCGGTCAACAGCAAGACCACCGACCTCTATCGCCGCGCCCACAACACCTACCTGGAGCTGTTCAGCGAAACCGGCGTACCGGCGGGGCTGGCCTTCGTCGGCATGATCGCCCTGGCCCTGCGCAACTTCTGGCGGGCCCGCGCGGCCTGGCGGGCCAACGGCGAGCACGACAACGCCGACCTGATGACCCACCTGACCATGAGCATGCTGGCCATCGGGCTGTTCCTGATGTTCCTCAGCGCCCCCAGCCACAAGTACCTGTGGATGATGCTGGCGCTGTCCAGCGTGCTGCTGCGCCAGGCCAGCGAGCCGCGCACCGCGGGGGCGACGCCATGAACCAGGTGAGCATCGTCATCCCCATGTTCAACGAAGCCCGCCATATCGGCCGCACCCTCGAAGCCGCGCGCAAGGCCGCCCACTGCGCGGGGCTGGGCTGTGAGCTGATCGTGGTCGACAACGGCTCCAGCGACGATGGCCCGGCCATCGCCCGCCAGCACGGCGCCCAGGTGCTGAGCCTGCCCGGTGTGGCCATCGGTGCGCTGCGCAACCAGGGCGCACAGGTCAGCCACGGTGAGTGGCTGGCGTTCCTGGATGCCGATATCGAGGTGCCCGACAACTGGCTCGACCTGCTGCTGGGCCTGCAGCGCCGAGGCGAAGGAGATGTCTTCGCCCTTGACTGCGACACCCCACGCCAGGCGCCCTGGTTCGCCCACGCCTGGCAACGCCGCACGCTGCGCGCCGGGCAGACGGTGCAGGACTGCACCTGGCTGCCCACGCCCAACCTGCTGATGCGCCGCACCTGGTTCGACCAGGTTGGCGGCTTCGACGAGCGCCTGCGCACCGGCGAAGACAAGGACTTCACCCTGCGCCTGCACGAAGCCGGCGCGCGTTTGCGCGTGCTGCGCCAGCCCGTGGTGCTGCACTGGGGCTTCGAGGGCAGCTGGGGCGAATGGCTGGGCAAGGAGATGTGGCGTCAGGGCAGCCACTTGCAACTGTTGCGCAGCCATGGCGTGAGCCTGCGCCTGCTGCGTTTCCCGCTGCTGTCGGTCGGAGCCTGGGTAGTCGACGCCATGGCGCTGTCGACGCTGCTCGAAGGTTTCCCCCATGTGGCCCTGGCGCTGCTGCTGATCAGCGCCCTGCCTGCCCTGGCGCTGAGCCTGCGCCAGAGCCTCAGGCACCGCGACCTGCTGCTGACCCTGCAGCTCTGGGGCCTGCACTGGCTGCGCCTGCACCTGGCTGGCGCTGCGTTCATCCTCAGCCTGTTCAACCGCACCGCAAGGAGGCCCGCTCGTGGCTGAGATCATCTTCTGGTTGTGCCTGCTGTTGCCGCTGTACGCCTGGGTCGGCTATCCGCTGCTGCTGACCCTGGCTGCGCCGTTCTTCCCTGTGCGCAGACCCGGCCCGCTGGCGCCGCAGCGGGTCAGCGTGGTGATCGCCGCGCACAACGAGGAGCGGCACATCGAGGCCAAGCTCGCCAGCGTGCTCGCCCAGGACTACCAGGCCGCCGAACTGCAGGTGGTGGTGGCCAGCGACGGCTCCAGCGACCGCACCGTGGCGCTGGCCCGCGCCGTGGACGATCCGCGGGTACAGGTGCTCGACCTGCCACGCCTGGGCAAGACCGGCGCGCTGAACACCGCGGTGAGCGTCTGCCGCGGCGATATCCTGGTGTTCACCGACGCCGACAACCAGTGGTCTGGCAACACCCTTGGCCTGCTGCTGGCGCCGTTCGCCGACAGCGATGTGGGGGGAACTGCCGGACACATGATCATCCCCGATCCAGGCAAGGGCCTGAGCCTGGGCGACAGCCTGTACCGCCACTATGAAGCCTGGGTGCGCAAGGTGGAAAACCGCACCGGCTGCATGGTCTCGGCCGACGGTGCCCTGCTCGCCCTGCGTCGCCCGCTGTACCAGGCGATTCCCAAACAGGTCAACGACGACTTCTACATCAGCACCTGCGCCCCGGCCGCCGGCCAGCGCATCGTCTACGTGCCAGAGGCGATCGTGCTCGACCAGGGGGTGGACGAGGCCGACAAGCAGTTCCGCCGTCGCCAACGCGTCACCGTCGGCGGCCTGCAGAGCCTGGCCGCGCGCAGCGAACTGCTCAACCCGGTACGCCACGGCCTGTACGCCATCGCCCTGATCAGCCACAAGCTGATCCGCCGCCTGGCACCGGTGCTGTTGCTGCCGCTGCTGCTGGCCAATCTCTGGCTGGTCGGTGAGTCGCACTTCTACTACCTGACCCTGGCCGCGCAACTGCTCGGCTATGCGGCGGCGATTGCCGGCCTGCTCGATGCCGGCCACCGCCTGCCCAGGCCGTTCCGCCTGGCCGCCTTCGTGCTGGTGACGCTGGCGGGCATGAGTGTCGGCCTGTGGCAATTCCTGCGCGGGCACAGCTACAGCCAATGGAACCCCGACCAGAATCGATGAGCGACGGACATGCCGATCAAGACGAAGATCAAACAGGCCAGTGGCTGGCTGTATTTCAAGTCGCCCAAGGGCCGCGCCGAATTGCGCGGCGCCGGGGTGATCCTCATGCTGCACCGGGTACTGGCCGATGATGCCAGCGCCGCCTTGGCGCACCGCAACGAGCTGTGTGTCGGGCCACGCGCCTTCGAAGGGCTGCTGCGCTGGCTGCCACGCCACTTCGACTGCGTCAGCCTCATGGACCTGCTCAAGGATCATGAGGCACCGCGCGGCAACCAGCGCCCCAAGGTCGCCCTGACGTTCGACGATGGCTGGCGCGACAACGCCAGCAACGCCTTCCCGCTGCTGCGCAAGCACCAGGTGCCGGCAAGCATCTTCCTGTCCACCGACTACATCGGCAGCCGCCAGCGCTTCTGGTGGGAAAGTGTCGGCGAGACCCTGTGGGGCAGCCACGGCGAGCCTGCACGGCACGGCCTCATCGAGTACCTGCGCAAGCTCGGCCGACCGCTGCCGGCCGCCTACTTCATGAACGACCGCTCGCAAGCGCGCAGCCAGGCCCTGGCGCACTACCTGCAGAGCCTCAAGAGCCTCAGCCCGCAAGCCCTGCAGCAACTGACCGACGCCTGCCCTGCCGAATCGCTGCCCCAGGCCATGGACTGGCAGCAAGTGCGTGAACTGGAGGACTCGGGCCTGGTGCGCTTCGGCCCGCACGGCGCCAGCCACGCCTTGTTGCCCTACCTCGACGACCGGCGCCTGGACGAGGAACTGCAACGCAGCCATGCCGCCCTGGCGCACGGCTGCCAGCAACCCCTGCCGGTGTACTGCTACCCCAATGGCGACCATGACGACCGCGTGCGCGCACGCGTGGCGGCGCACCGCTACCCCTTCGCCCTGAGCACGCGCGCCGGCATCTGCCAGGGGCATGACGATCCGCTGGCCCTGCCACGCATCGGCGTCAGCCAGCGCAATGCCAGCCGCCCGTCGCTGCTGGCCTGGCGCATCAGCCGCGGGGGCCGCTCATGAGCCGCAACCATTACCTGCGCCATCTGGCGCTGAGCATGGGCACCAAGCTTGCGATGATCGCCCTGCGCCTGCTGCGCAACGTACTGCTGGCGCGCATCCTCGGCCCCAGCGAGCGAGGGTTGTTCGCCCTGCTCAGCACCCTGCCCGACCTGATCAGCGCCGCCACCAGCGGCGGGTTGAACAGCGCCGTTGGCTACCAGGCGGCCAAGCAGCGCGACATGGGCCTGCTGCTGACCCAGGTGCTGGTCTACGGCTGCCTGCTGGCGGGGTTGTTGACGCTGGTCTGCGTGGTGCTGGTGCGCGCGTTCGGTGCCGACCTGGACATCACCCTGCAACTGGGCCTGCTGGCCTGGCTGTTGCTGCTGGCGGTGCCGATGACCGTGCTCAAGAGCGGCCTGCTGACACTGCACAACGCCAGCGGTGGCGTCGGCGCGTTCAACGCGCTGCGCCTGGTCGAATCGGCGGCACCGCTGCTGCTGTTTCTCGCGTTGTTCTGGATGTGGCGTGAGGAGGCGCTGGAGGCGGCATTGATCAGTTGGCTGCTGGGTATCGCCCTGGTGCTGCTGCTGGGCCTGTGGTGGCTGCGCCGCCAGCATCCGCTGGCCCTGCGCTGGGATCGCGGCGGTCAGCGCGAGCTGCTCAGCTACAGTGCCAAGAGCCACCCCGACCTGTTGTTCCAGCAAGTCATCCTGCGCTCGGACTACCTGTTCATCGGCGCGATGCTCGGCAGCACTGCGCTGGGGCACTACGCCATGGCCAGTGCGGCCGCCGAGCTGCTGCTGATCGTGCCGGAAGCGGTGACCACTCCGCTGATGAAGCGCCTGCTGCAACAGGACGCCGGCATGGAGAAACTCACCCCTCTGGCATTGCGCCTGACCGCCACGGTGATGCTCGGCGCCTGTCTGTGCATGGCGGTGATCGGCGACTGGCTGATCGTCACCCTGTTCGGCATGGCCTACCAACCGGCCTACCCGGCGCTGCTGGCCTTGCTGCCAGGGGTGCTGGGGCTGTGCTACGCCAGCATCCTGCGCCTGGACCTGCTGGGCAAGAACCGCCCCGGCACGGTCTCGCTGATGATGGGTGCCGGCGCCGCGCTGAACCTGGTGCTCAACGTGCTGCTGATTCCGACCTGGGGCATCGTCGGTGCCGCAGCGGCCTCGTCCATCGCTTATCTCGCGGTGACCCTCGCCATGTTGGTGCTGTACTGCCGCCTGAGTGGGGTGCCGGTACTGCACACCCTGATCATCCTGCCCAGCGACTTCGCGCCGCTGCGCCAGATGTTGCAGCGCAGGCCAGCATGAAGCGCTGCCTGCTGCTCTGTGCCCTGTGGGTGCCGCTGGCACCGGCGGCGAGCCTGCAATGGGGCGATCTCCGCGACGGCAGCCTGTACCTGCAACCCGCGCGCAACGATGAACTGCGCCTGCGCTGGCATCCGGCCTGGCAGGCCGACGCCAATGCCGAGCGCATCTACCTGCTCGACGGCCACGGCCAACTGCGCGGCGAGCGGGCGATCAAGGCCGAGGAGTTGCGCGGCGAGCAACGCTGGCCACTGACCGCCGACGCCGGCCCCTATCGCCTGGAGGTGCCTGGCTACAGCTTCCGTGGCTACCAGATCGAGCACAGCGACACCACACGCGCCCTGTTCGCTCCCGCCAAGGTGCACTTCAGCGCCGAGGTCGGGCCACGGGTCGAGCTGTATTTCCGCGTCAAGGCCGGTGAGCAGGCGACACTGGCCGGCAAGTTCCACGGCGGCGTACGCGGGCTCTCGGCGCAGCGCCTGAGCGACGGTCGGCAGATCGAAGTGGCGCTCAAGCCCTACCCCGCCTACTGGCGCTTCGACCAGCAGGCGCTGCCGGTCAGCCCCCGCGACGAAACCTGGCGCCTGCGCCTGCAAGGGCGCGGCAAGGCGGCATTCTGGCTCGATGGCAGCGCCAACCTGTTCGCCCAGCGCGCCGATCAACTGGGCGATGTCGCCAACCCTGCCGGGCAGGTGCGACTCAGGCTCCAGGCCAAGGTGCTGGGCCACACGCCGCTGCTGGGGGTCAATCTGCCCTACGTGCTGCCGCCACCGTCGAGCTTCGCCGCCCTGGATGCCCTGCGTCCGCAGGCGGCCGGCTACTACAGCTTCATGGACGTGCTCGCCCGCCAGCCCGGCTATGAAGACGCCTGGCGCCGCCTGTACCAGCAGCGCTTCGGCATCACCCAGGACATCACCCTGCTCGCCGGCACGGGTCGGCGCGCCGATCTAGCCGCCGACCGCACCAGCCACGACGGCCTCGATGCCTGGCTGGCCGGCACCGCGCGCCTGGGCGGCAAGGGCCTGCACTACCTGGCCTTTGCCGACGAGCCCAATCTCAATTACCGCAACTATGAAAGCTACCGCGACTTCTTCGCCGGCATGGCCCAGCGCGTAAGCGCCTGGCCGGGCGCCCGGGAGGCGGGCGTGCGGATCGCCATGCCCGCCTCGTCACGCCTGCTCGGCGGCCCCTTCACCCAGGGCAGCAAGGACCTGCGCGGTATCGACTGGGCCCGGCGCCTGCTGCAGGAGCACGGTGCGCAGATCGATGCCCTGGCCTGGCACGAATGGATGGTCCGCGACCTGCTCGCCACCCGCAGCTACCGCGACAGCGTGCGCCAGGCCGCGGCCTTGGTCGGCCTCGACAGCCAAGGCCGGCCGCGCAAGGCGCTGCTGCTCGACCAGACCAACCTGTCCAGCGGCTCCAGCCTCAGCCCCTATGACCAGAACACCCACTACGCGGGCCTGTGGTGGGCCTCGGTGGTGATCAACGCCTCCGCCGACGGCCTGTTGGACATGCTCAACTGGTTCCATGTCGCCGACGAGCCCGAATGGCCTAAGGGCATGATCCGCGTGCTGGGCGATGACCGTTTCGAGCTCAAGCCGGTGGGCCTTGCCCAGCAGTTCATCCAGCGCCACTGGCTGCGCCAGGTGCTGGCCCTGGACAACGACGCCTTCGAGGTCGACGTGCTGGCCATGGCCGACGGCCGTCAGCGCAGCCTGCTGGGGGTCAACAAGGCCGAGCGGGTGCAGCAGGTCGACCTGGCGCTGGGCGACTGCCCGGCCGGCCAGCTCGAACTGTTCGGCCCCGATAACCAGCCGCGCCCTGCCCGCTTCAGCTGCCAGCAGGGGCAGATTCGTTTTCAATTGCCAGGGCAGACCTTGTTTGCCCTGACCTGGAGTGCGTCATGAGACGCACCTCGACCTGCCACGAACAGGAGGCACCATGCGTGCATTGAGCAAGATCCAGGATCGCATCAAGCGCAAGGGACTACGCAATACCTTGAGCAGCGCCTGGCGACACTACGTCTTCTATCATTGGGAACTGGTGTGGATGGAACGCGACCTGGAAACCCCGGTGCCCCCGCACCGTCTCAAACCCTATGCGCCACTGCGCATCGAGAACATCACCGTGAACAACGTCAAGGCCTTCGCCAAGCACTTCGGCGACCGCGTCGAGACCATGCGCGAGCTGGCGGCCGAGGGCCACACAGGGTTGATGTTCCTCGATGACGACGGCGACACCGTGGCCTTCATCTGGGGCAGTGCGCGCCATTACCACGACCGCCATTACTACGGGTGCTGGTTCCCGGTCGGTCCGGGCGAGTTCTTCGAGTTCGGCGGCGAGTTGATCCGCAAGTACTGGGGCAGCGAGCTGTCGGTGGACTTGCAAGTGGCGTTGTGGAAGGCCATGGCCGCGCAGGGTTGCACCAAGGTGGTGGACGTCTGCGAACAACACAACATCCCGGCGCTCAAACTGCACCTGCGCATGGGCTACCAGGAGCAAGGGCGCATCATGAATGTCTACTGCCTGTTCGGGCGCTGGAAGTTCTTCCGCGAAAGCCGCTACAGCGAGTCGCGTCTGGAGCCCTTGCGTAAACCGGCGTCCGAAAACGCCACGGCTGCGGCGTCCTGACCCCGTGGCCCTGCAACTGAGCTGGTGCGCCTCGCTGCGCACCCCCAGCTTTCCCGCCGCCGGCTATGAAGCGCTGCGCCAGCGCGTGGCCGGCAGCACCCCGTTCAATCACCTGGGCTGGCTGCGCGCCGCCGAGGCCGCTCTGCAACCGGGCCAGCAACTGAAGATTCTGCTCGGTCACCTCGATGGCCGCCTGTGCCTGTGCCTGCCCCTGGTGCGCGAACGCCAGGCGGCAGGCCCGCTGAATGTCCCGGTGGTGCGTCACCTGGGTCATCCGCTGAGCGATCGCATCGCGTTGTTGCTCGACCTGCCGGCGCACCACGCAACACAGGTGCTCAAGACCATCCGCAAGCATCTTCCCCATGCGCTGCTGCAATTGAGTGAAGTCGTGCAGGGTGACAATGAGGACTGGCTGCGCCAATGGGCTGCGGCCAGCTCGACCTTCGAGCGACGCCTGAGCTGCCGTGTACCGGTGCACCGGATCAGTGAAGCCGATCGCCAGGAGGTCAGTGGCGACCCACGCTACAAGCTGCGCCGTGCACGCAAGCGCATCGCCGCCTGCGGCGCGCAGGTGCGCCGGGTGGTCGCCGACCGCCACAACATCACCGCCCTGCTCGATGCGATCAGCGCCGTAGAAGCGGCGAGCTGGAAAGGCGACGATGACGTCGGCATCTTCTCGGGCAGCCAGCGCCGCGAGTGGATGTACCAGGCCTTCACCGCGCTGGCTGGCGAAGGGCTGGTGTGCCTGGTGCTGCTGGAGCTGGACGGGCGATGCATCAGCTACCGCCTGGGCCTGCTCGAGCGCGGACGCATCTACGACTACAACCTGGCGTTCGTGCCCGAACAACGCGAGCTGGGCAGTGGCCGGGTGCTGCTCGAAGAGTGGATTCACTGGGGCCTCGACGAGGGCTGGAGCTGGGTCGACGCCTCGCGGGTAAGCCTTGAAAACTCCAGCCACCAGTTGCATGAACGCCAGACCGGCCAAGTCGAACAATGGCGCTTGAGCAGCTACAGCTGGCGCCCCGACGGCATCGCCCTGGGCCTGGCCCTGCGTTGCTGGCGCTGGCTCAAGCCACGCCTGCGCAAGGCCGACAGCGCAGCCACCGTCACCCCGAACCCCACACAGGAGCGCCCGGATGCCATCCCAGGTCATAGTCAACGCTGACGACTTCGGCCTCAGTGCCCCCATCAACGCGGTGATCCTGCACGCGTTCCAGGCCGGGCTGATCAGCTCGGCAACACTGATGGCCAACATGCCGGCGTTCCAGGCAGCGTGCATACTGGCCCAGCAGCCAGTGCTGAAGGGCCGGATCGGCCTGCATTTCAACCTGACCTACGGTCGGCCCCTGAGCCAGGCGATCCTCGCCGAACCGCGCTTCTGCACCGCCCAGGGCGAGTTTGACCTCGGGCTGCGCCAGCGCACCCTACGCCTGTCACGCAGCGAGCGCGAGGCCGTGCGCCAGGAACTCGAAGCCCAATGGCAACGCTGCGTGGCCCATGGCGTCATGCCCAGCCACCTGGACTCGCACCAGCACGTGCACAACATCTGGCCAGTGGGTGAGGTGGTGGCGCGTTTTGCCCGTGAGCAGGGCGTGCCGGTGCGCCTGGCACGCAACCTGGGGCACAACATCGGCCCGGCGAAACGGCTGTTCAAGACCCTGCTGAACCGGCGCCTGCGCCAGTTGAGCGGGGCCACGGCCGACTATGTGTGCACCCCCGCGGACCTGAAGGCGGGCCTGGCGCCGCGCGAGGGGGTGCTGGAGGTGGTCGCGCATCCCAGCGCGCTGGGCGGGCATGATTTTGGCGATGCCTACCTGGAGAGTGGGGAATCGTTGAAATCGTTGATCGATGCGCGTCTTGAGGACGTACCGCGGGTGGGTTACGCCACCGCGCTTTAAGTACCAGCCTTTCGAGGGGCGAGCGTCTCTTGCTCGTCGAAATCATTGGCTAATGGCACGTCGCTCACTCTGACTCCTAGAGGTTCTGGTCTTGCGCCACGAAGGTGAACACCTGACCATTGCCACTGGCCAGGTTCACGCGCACTACCGGCATGAAAACGCCGGTGTGCTGGAAGTAGTCACGCTGGATCAGCTTCGCCCCGGCCAGGCTGGCGCTACCGGAAGGATAGTAGATCGCCTCGATAGGCAACTCCCGAGGTATGTTCTGCGGCCAGGCACCAATGATGATTTCGTTGTGCGCACCAGCGCTGGCGCGCACGTCGATGTTCAACTGGAACTGCGCAGCATTGGGCGTGGGCTCCATGCTGAAGGCGCAACTGTTCGCAGCGCTGCCAGCGTAACGCGCGCGCCACGCCGCGACCGTGGTAATACCTTGCGACAAGCAACTGGCTCGACAGCTGTTCGGGATGCCGCTGGTGCCGGCATTGGCCGGGTAGGCGCAGCGCAACCTGACCGGATGCGTGACAGGTTGATCCAGACGATCGAAGATCAAACCCGGCTCATTGCTGGCCAAGCGCTGGACACCGGTATCGGCGCGTAGATAGGTGAACGAAACACCATCTCGTGAAATGGAGTTCTGCGTGGGGTTCCAGGAACGAAAGCCGGCGGAGGCACCGGTGGCGCGGATCAGCACACCATTGCAGTTGTAACTGGGGCTCGCATCGTAGCAACTGGCGGCGGTGTCGGCGTAGCGCAAGTTCAGCCGGTCGGCGACCTGGTAACCGCGGTACAGTTGCTCGCGCGAGTCGAAACCGAACACCGCGCTCTGTGGCAGGGCGGGGTCGAGTCGCAGTACCGGCAACCACACGCCAACGGCCTCGTGGTAGGCGCGCTGGTCCCGCTGGGCCGCCAGTAGGCCGTTGATGTCGCCACGGTTGTAGTACACCGCCACTACGGCCAGGCGCTCGGGCAACGACGTGTCCCAGTTGACCACCCGCAGTTCGCCAGGCCGGGTGCCGCCGTCATCGCCTTGCACGCTGTAGTCCTTGCCCTGCGCCATGGCCTCGAAACGGTTACTGAAGATGTAGCCACTGGGCTCGCTGACACTCATTCCCCCCACGTCATGTCGCAACCAACTGAAGCGCTCGGCACCCTGACCGATGGCTTCGGGGCCATGGGTCCAGAACGGCAGCGGCGCATTGGCAGGCTGCTGTCGCACCAGCACACCGCTGCAAAAATACGCTGGCCGATTACCTGCACAGCGCAGCGCACCGCTCTGGTAAGACTGGTTGAGAGCGACCGCCAGCTCTGGGCCGGTCAGCGCCCAGGCAACGGGGGCCAGCAGGCAGCCCAGCAGCACACAACAACGTGACAGCCACGGCATTCTCACAAGAAAACCTCAGACATGCTCAGCGAGTGATCAACTGACCACTTGCTCTTCCAGGCGATAGGTCACCACCCCAGGGATCGCATGATGGAACGCCTGACAGAAGTGGGGAGTGGGGTTCGCCGCCCCTCAGCGAAGCAGCACACCGCAGGTCAACCGACCCCGGCGACCTGACGCAGGGTGTTGGCGTCAGTGCTCTCGGAGGTCAGGACCTGGGTGTAGGGGTGGTAGGTCCAGGCCGTGCCGCCATCCAGTGCCGCCCCCCAGATGGGGTAGTTCGGCAGCCCCAGGTCGGCCATCTGCACGCCGTATGCACCCTGGACCTTGGTGAAGTCCGCCTGGGTCGGCAGCTGCATGCCCGCGCTCTTGCACAGGGTGTCCGCGCTTTGCCAGGTAGAGCCTTGACGCGCGAGGAACTCCAGGCCACGAATGCCCTTGACCGTCAGCACATAGCTCTGCGGCCCGCCAGGTGATTGCGCGGTGATGGTGGTCTGGCCGTTGCGCAATGCCGTGACCTGCCCTTGGTTATCCACCGTGGCCACACTCTCGTCGCTGCTGGCGTAGCTGGTCGCCCCCGGAGCGATCCGGGTGAAACGCAAAAATACCGGCAACTGGCCAGGCAGCTTGAGTTCACCGTCGAGGTACACCGGCGTGAACCGCTGTGCCGTCAGGTCCAACTCATGAGCGCCCGCGAACCCCTGGTCGATCTGGAACGTCAGCACGGGGCTATCCCCTACCGTACTGACCCGGTAGAACACCTTCACCTGAGCAGCCAGGTTATTGGTGAAGTGCTCCTTGGGAATACGCAGCGTGATGGAGCGCCCCGTAGAGCCGATGGGCAGGTTCTGGGTGAAAAGCTCAGTCCCCTGGGCCAATGCCAGCACCAGCGTGAGGGTCTTGCCGGCATGCTCCGCCCCCACTGCCATGACCACCGGGGCACCGTTACTCGGCACCTGGGCTGGATCGAGCTTGCCATTGATCACATTCGCCATGGTGGGTACGGCAAGACTATTCTGCGCTGCTTGTGCTTCTGTCATATCGTTCATCGTGTGCTCTCCGACAAACTGGCGCTGTCGAGCGCCAAGCGGCTCATCCCGTTCCGCTCGTTGACTGCGGCGTTGACCGCACTCGGGTCAGGGCGGCCCGCCAGCAGTCGCCCAGCAATGACCGGTTGCGCTGCCGAGCTGTCACCACCACCTGGGCCATTGCCCCAGGTGACCACACGCCCGTCAGTGGTCAGTGCGGTGAAACCGTGAGTGTTGGCATACACCGCCTGCACATGGGTCAACTGCGCAACCACGGCACTTGTATCGCCACCAGAGCCTGCACTGCCCCAGGCCACCACCGTGCCGTTGCGGCGCAAGGCGGCGAAACTCCAGGCGCTGCCCGTCACTTGAACGATATCTGACAGTTGCGCGATGGGCGCAGGCACCGTACCGCCATAGGCGGTATTGCCCCACGCCACCACATGGCCGTTGCGACGCCGTGCGCAGAACGCATGAAGGGTGCCGGTGACCTCGACGATATCGCTGAGCGCGGCGATTTCTGCAGGGACTGTTCCGCCATGGCTGGTCGCCCCCCAGGCCACTACTTGCCCAGCGGTGGTCAGGGCGCTGAAGGCTTGACCCGTGGCGCCTTCCAGGGTTTCGATGTCGTTACGTGCCGCAATAGGCGCCGGTATCGTTCCGCCATAGGTGACGCTACCCCAGGCCACCAGGCGCTTGTTGGCCCGCCGGGCGCCAAAGGCCCCCCAGTTGCCCTTGACAATCTGGATGTCGCTCAGCGCAGCGATATCTGCAGGTAGGGTACCCCCACGCTGTACATCGCCCCAGGCGACCAATCGCCCATTCGCCCGTTGTGCAGCGAAGGCATAGCTAGCGCCGAACACCGCCGTGATATCAGTTAGCGCGAGGATGTCCGGCGGCACCGTTGCGCCATTGGCGGCAGTGCCCCACGCAGTCAGTCGGCCGTTGTTGCTTCCCGGCGTTACCTGGAGGCGGCCAACGAACACCGTGCTGTTGCTGAGAACCTCGAGGAATGGCTGTCCTATGTCTTCAGGTCGCAGGGTCCCGCCTTCGGCGGTATCGCCCCAGCAGGCCACGGAGCCGCTCTGCAGACGTGCTGCGTAAGCGCTACGGGTACCACTGACCTCGACCACATCATCATAGGTGATAAGTGTCGGAGGCAAATTGGCGCCATAGGCCGCGCTCCCCCAGCCATAGAGGCTGAACAGGCCAGGGGTGGGGTTGTCGAGCATCACCGCAAAGGCTGCCTGATCATTGCCCAGTGCCTCTTTACCGTTGCCGACGACATTGGCCGGGTTGAGCCACACCGCATCGGTGGTGCTGCGCACCCGCAGGGGCCGCTGGGGTTGGCGGTCGAGCCAGGTGTAACCTGCCGTCCAGGCCACATCGCCAGCGTATTGCCATTCCACGAGCATAGGCTGGTTGGTAGTCGAGTTGTAGGCACTAATAATCCGTGGTGAGCCCGAAGCGAGGCAGGAACTGGCGCCATAACGGGCACCGAAGATACGGATGGGCCCCGCACCGATCACCCGGCTCACGGAGTAGGTATTGGACGGTGAACTCTCCGGCGGGCCGCCAGCGGCGCGATCGATTCTGTATTCAAGGGCGATAGTCGCTCCACTGCTGGCGTTGATCACGGCATAGGGCACCGGTACGCGCAATGCCTGATTGTTACCACCGGTCGGCACAGGGACCGGAATCGTCGTGCTGCCGCCTGGCGCCGGGCTGACGATCTCGACCGTCACCACATCACGCTCACGCAATTGCGCCACCGCCTCGACGACCACCGTCGCACCACTGACCACGTCGTCCGGGTTGATATTACCCTCTATGGACTCGAGAACGGTCGGCAGTGGCAAGGCGGCGCTTTGCACGCGGATCGACAGAACCAGCGACTTGTCCTTTGCGCCACTCAATCGATAGACCGCATAGCGGACATTGACGTTTCCATCGGCATTGGCGATGACGAAGGCATAGTCGATGGGCAGGTCCAGGAAACCACCATCCGCCAGCACGAAGTCGGACACCGAGGTCACCCCACCCGGCTTGTCGCCGTCCCAGAAGACCTCTACCTCATCGCCCGCCTTGAGATCGGCGCTGGCCGGCACCCGCACCGTCGCACCGCCGGTGACAACGCCAGGGTTGAGAATGCCGTCCTGGGCCTCCACGACCTCCGGCGCGAGCAAATCAACCTTCTCGCCAGCACCTACCTGCAACTCCAGGTACTCGGAATAGCGGTCCGGTTGTCCAGCCTCGGTGATCCGATACCCCACCAGCACCGCGCCGCCATCATTCGCCCGCAGTTGGGCGGGGCTGACCTCGAAGATGGTCTCCTGCCCCGGGGTGACCGGCACATCGTCGTAGTACGGCTGCCCCACGGTGGACGTCCACTCCAGGTACATGTCCTGGTCCTGCGTCATGTTCGTGTAGGGCTGTACGATGACCTCGATACCCCGTGGGTAAGCGTCTGGGTCCAGTTTGCCGCCGGGAACAAGTGGGCGCGTCGAGGGCGCGGGCAATGCCGCACGCGCGTCACCCACCTGCAGCACTTCATGCGCGGAATCCAGCGGCGTGTCCAGATCACGCCGCTTGAGCTGGTAGCTCAGGGCGAGGCTGCCGCCGTCCAGCGGGGCCAGGTTGGCAGCGCCTTGTACATGGAACGCCAAGGCCTTGCCCGCCTGGGAGGTACTGACAGTCTTGATTTCCGTGTGCAGCAGCGGCGTACCGTTGGCACGCGTCCCCAGCCACGTCAACGTCACTCTGTCCCCCCGCACGAGGTTCACCTGCGCAGGCACCTGGACGGTGGCCTCCACCAGGGTGGGGTCCAAACTACCCCCGGTAGCCTCGAGCAGGTCAGGTTTGGCCAGGACGGGGATAACACCAGTAATACTGACGAACGCACGCTTGGAGGGGGTATCGTCAGTGCCACGAGTGTTGACGAATGATGCAACGCCACGCCCGCCGCCCAGGGCGAACAGCTTGTCATTGGGAATGCTGAACACCAGCGTGCGTCCAACCCGACTTACAGTCTGAGACGGTGGGGTGACTTCAAGGGTTTCGCCGTGCGTGGAGCTACCTAGCCAGGTGACGGTGATCACGTCGTCCACCTCGAAGTCCGTTCTCGGCGTGTCCACTTCGATTTCCAGGTCAGCATCACCCAACGCGTCCAAGTCGATGACATCTTCAGGATCGGCGCCAGGGTCAGGGTTGAAGATGTAAGGTGCCGGCAGCAGCCCGACACCGACTTCCGTCTTCAGCGTGCTGCGCTCAGACCAGTCGCTGGACGGGTTGTTCACCTCGTCGGTCACCCGGTAGGTCAGGACCAGGGCATCACTGTCGCCTGCGGCCCGAATGGTCGCTTCCGGCACAGTAATCACCACGGGTTTCCCCACCTCTGCCGGCTGCACATCGTGGAGTACGAACTCCCCGCCCCAACTCAGGCGGATCTGGTCGTACTCACGCATGTTCGGGTACACCTCGATCTCCACCTCGACACCGGCTTTCGCTTCGTCCTCACCGATGACGCCAGAGGGCGGGACTTTGGCTTTCGGCGGTACCAGGTGCTGATGGCCTGGCTTTTCCGGCTCGGGGTCGGTTCCGCCGGGGAAAATGAGGCGGCTCAGCACGCTCAGCGGCGTGGACTTATCTTCATTACCGCCCCCGGCACGGGTGACCTTGCACCACAGGTCGAACACCCCCTCCTTCACTTTCTCCGAGGGCACGTACATCGGAAAAAGCTGATCAACCTGCTCTTGGGTTTGAAGCCTGTCGGACGCTACAGGCAGAGTGTCATCCCCCCAGAACACCTCGATCCAGTCACCAACGCGCATGTTCGAGTAGCGCTGGATGATGATCAACAACCCACGGGCATTCGTGTGCGCCATGTTGTAGTTGACGCCGACCTGGACACCTAGGGTTTTCACCGAGGTGATCTGCCCCGGGATGTAGATCCGCTCCAGCGCCGCCAGGCCGGCACCGCCCACGGAGAACATGCTCATCTCCTGCGTCGCCAGTTGCTGGTTAAAGGCCTTGATCATCTCATCGAGGGTCAGCACGACGCCGCCCTCGTCGTCTGGCTCATTGAGCTGCGCGTCATTCGGCATGGCTGTCTCCCAATCCCTTGGACCCGGCATGTTTGGTCCGCTGATTGAAAAGCAGTTGCCCACATCGCACAACTGACAGAAATACCAGGTGACAGCGCCCATCAAACCTGGCCAGAACGGCCAGCGTTCGCCTTGCGCCAGGCTCAGGTTTTACCCTCACCGAGCCACCGCACGCTCCTGAATCGCCTCTGGTTTCCTGGAAACCTTCAAACTTCATAATCAGGCCCCATCTATTTACCACCCCCCCCATCCATCGATGGCGCCTGCTGTTGCGTTCCACAACAGGAGCGACAGCCATGCCTTCAACTCTCCCCTCCACCCACCAGAACCTGATCACCCAGCGCTTGCCCACCTGGGCATCGAGACTTGCAGAAGAGCAATGGCAAACCTTGCGTGCCAGTGCACTGCCTCAGCAGGGCCTGCCAGGGCAGCACGCCGCCTGGTTCGAAAACGCCTTGCCCGACCTGCGCGAAGCCGTACTGGCCAGCCAGACACAGTTGGCCACGGCCCAGCAAAGCCTGGCCAGGGCGCTCAGGGGCCTGCAGCAGATCGACGCGTTCGCCGAGCCACTGCTCGCCGAGCGCCTGAAGGCCGAGCACGGGTTCGAGACCCCGCTGCGTACCTCGGAGCTGATCCAGGTCCATGATCTGTTCACCCATCAGGTCTACGTAAGCACCTACGAACGACGCAGCCTGCTCCAGGCAGCACTGCACAACTTTGCCGACGATGTCAGCTTCAACATCAAGAGCGCGCTGGCCCTCGAGGGCGACAGCGAAATCACCGACATTACCGTGACCGGTAGCACGACCCTTGGCGACAGCGAAACCCAGGTGCCCTACTCCCTGGCATCCAAAGCCTTCAAGATCAAACCGCTGCCGCTTACTCCCGAGGCCTTTGCCAGCACCTGCCGCGACCTCGACCTGGGCCAGCGCTACCAAGCGCACCTGGAAGCCAGGTTCAGCGCGCCCGATGTCCGCCCCGCCGCGATCAGGCTTTACCAAAGCAACCTGCAACTGGCAGCCGACCTGGCGCGACTGCAGCATCGGATCGGCGGCAACGCACGGGATTGCATCCAGCAGTTGCTCGACGACAGATCGGCCCTGCCTTGCCAGCAATTGCAAGTGTTCGGCGTGACGTTGCACGAGGCCCTGCTGGTCGATGCGGGTGAAGCCGGTCGACTGCTGTATCTCCCGGGGCAGGAAGCCGCCGTCCGCGCCTTCAGCAGTGAGCAGGCGTTGGTCGCGCAATTGCAGACCGATCTTTGCGACCCCACCTTTCGCAGACGGTGCCTGGCGCTCATCGCCAGCGAAGATCGGCTGCAGTTCCTCGATCGGGCACGGCAAAACCTCAGCAGCGATGCGCACGCAAGCTACGATCAAGCCTGGACACTGCCTGAGGGAGCCGATCTGCACCTGGAGCGGCACGACATCGAAGGGCCGCTGTTCGAGTTCCTGTACAGCGACCATCTCGCCTGGCTCAAGGCCGAGGCACTGTTGCTCGCCGTGCCCACGGCCCAGGCCGACGAGCGGGCGCGCAAGAAGCGCCTGCAGATGTGGGAGAGCCTTGGGTTGAATGCCCTGATGACCCTCGGCTTCTTCATACCGGCCATCGGCGTGCTGATGATCGCCGTGACCGCCTGCCAATTGTTGCATGAGGTCTACGAAGGCTACGAGGCCTGGGAGGTCGGTGATCGCGACGAGGCGTTCCAGCATCTGAAAGTGGTAGGCCTGAACCTGGCGGTAATCGCCGGGCTGCATGTCGGTGGCCAGGTGGTGCGCACGCTCACCCGCACACCGCTGCTCGAGAGCCTCGACCCGATCACCCGGGCCGATGGCAGCCAACGCCTCTGGCGCCCCGACCTGGCGCCCTACCGTATCCCGGCCTCCGACGCCACGCCGGACTCCTTGCAGATGGACGGCCACTGGTATCGACGACGCTTCGACGCACAGCTGCAGCGTTGGCGGCTGGTTCATCCTGACGACCCTGACGCCTACCAGCCCCTGCTGGAGCACAATGACGAAACGGCCTGGCGCGCCGAGCACGAACAACCCCGCGACTGGCCACTGGCGACACTGGTGAGGCGGCTGGACAGCCGTCTTGAAACCTTCACCCCGGCACAGCTGGAGCTGGCTGCGCGCATCAGCGGCGTGGACGAAGCACAACTGCGCCAGGTACACCTGACCCATGCCAAGACCCCACCGCTGCTGGCCGACACCTTGGTACGCCTGCGCCTGCAACGGCAGATCGCGCAAACCTATCCGACAGCCAGCGGCGCCGAGCGTGACAGGCTGTTCGCCGAAGGCTACGAGGCCAGCGTGCCAGCCCATGCCGACGAAACACGGATGCAGCAGGACTACCCGGGACTGAGTGCGCCATTGTGCAGGCGCCTGCTCGGTTCGATGACCACGACCGAGCAGGCGGCCTGGAGCACCGGACAAGACCTTCCCGCACGCCTGGCCAACCTTGCGCGGGGCCTCGAGGATGAGCTGCCGGTTGCCCGAGGCCTGGAAGGCCTGAACCTGCCCGAGCTGGCCAGCGCCCACAGCGAACGCCTGGCGCTCAAGGCCATGACGGCGCTGAAGGGCTGGCCACAGGATGTGCGCATCGAGCTGCGCGCGGAGGATCTCCAGGGGCGTACCCTGGCCGCGGCTGGCAGCCGCTACGCGACTCGCTTGCGGGTCATCATCAAGTCTGCGCAAGGTTACGCGCCCTATCTGGGCGAGCGTCCCGTTCTCGCCCCCGCCACTGCCGATCTGTGCCAGGCGGCGGCGAAGGTACTGTCGGCCAGTGAACGCGCAGCGATGGAGCTTGAGGCCGGAGCCAGCGACAGCCTGCGAGCGCGCCTGACAGCCCTGGTCGACACCGACCGCCAAGCCTGGGCCAGACAGTTGCGCCCATTCGGCGACTTCGCCTGGTTGCGCCAACAGGGCCTGCGTGGTGGAGCGCCAATGGATCCGAACCCTGCACCAGGCGGCGAGCCTGAGCCGGCGGTCGTCCCCCCGCCACCTCCCGCACCGATCGACCGAGCGCTTTACCGCCAGGTGCAACAGGTCTACCCCACGATGAACAATGACGGCATCAATGCCTTCTTTGCCTCGAGTCGTGAGCAAGGAGCAAGCCCGGATCAGGCCGTGGCAGCCCTGAACGCACAGTATCAATCAGTAACGTCCAACTTCGCTGCCTGGGCCGCAGGCTCACCTGCACGGACCCGGGCCGTACCGCGACTGCTGAACAGCTGGCGCGGCATGAGTCGACAATCGCTGGGCGAAGACCGGCTGTTCTCGATGGAACTGGCCGACCTCGATCTCACCAACGACGACCTCGCCAGCCTAGAGCTGCCCCACCACTTCCCACATGTCGGGATCCTCGACCTGGCCCGCAACCCGCACATCGACACCCTGCCCGCTTCGTTGCTGGAACGCTTGCCCAACCTGCAGGGGCTGACCCTGGAAACGTGCTCGCTGCAACACATTCCGCAACTGAGCAACCCGCAAACCCTACGCTTGCTGGACCTGGAGGAAAACAACCTGACCTGGAACGAGCAGGCACAGCAAAGGCTCAACGAGATGGTCAACCTCAGGACCCTGGACCTCACCAACAACCCGCTGCAGGCAAGCCCCAACCTGGAAGCCTTGCCCCACCTGGACTCACTGATGCTCGGGAATTGCGAACTGACCGAAATGCCCGCTGGGCTGGTGAACATGCGCAACCCGAACATCGTCAACCTGTCGGAAAACCGCTTCACCGAACTGCCACAGCCACAACCTCTGCCGCGTCCACTCGCTCAGGTGATGCGCCTGGAAAGCCAGCACATGGGCGACGGCATGATTGCGCAGATCAATGCCTACTATGTGCGTTTCGGCGTAGACCTGATGGTCGCCGACCATGAATACGAAGCCTTGCTGTCCATGGCCAGCGAAGAGGACACCGCCGTCTGGGAGCGCCTGCCCCTTCAGTACCGCAGGGACCTGAGGCCGCTGATCGAGGACGAGCAGTTCAATGCCGCCCCCGAGGCAAACCTCGCAGAAATCTGGCGGCGCCTTTACCTGATGGATCAAGACCCGGTCCTGGGCGAGCAAGCCGTTGCCGCAGGTGCCGAGCACCTGCTGGAACTGCCTTTCCCACCGGCGCCCGAAGCCGAGCTTGCCGAATCGCCGGAGCCGCCGTCACCGGAAGAGTAAACCCCATGGCCACCCGTCGGCGCCTGCCAGGCGCCGGTGGGTTGTCGATGGCGAACCCTCGCGCTTGAACCAGACTGGAATATTTCCGACAGCAGGTGCATGCTCGGCTGAAGCGTTTCACCTGATCAGCTAAAAAGTGAGGTGCAGTACCCATGGACCGTCTGCTCGATTCGCTGTTTCCCACCCAAGAAGACATCCCCGAGGCCTGGCGCCTGGGCGAGCCGCTGGAGCAACGCGACTACCTGGTGGGCGGGCAGCTCAGGCGTTGGGACGGGCCGCTGGCCACCGTGCGCAGCCCGGTGTGGCTCAAGCAAGGCGATGAAGAACGCCAGGTCATCCTCGGCAGCGCACCGCTGCTCGATGCCGACACCGCCCTCACCGCCCTCGATGCCGCGGTGCAGGCCTACGACAAGGGTCGCGGCGCGTGGCCGAACATGCGTGTTGCCGAGCGTATCGAGCATGTCGAAGCCTTCCTGGCGCGCATGCGCGAACAGCGCACGGCGGTGGTCAAGCTGCTGATGTGGGAGATCGGCAAGAACCTCAAGGACTCGGAAAAGGAGTTCGACCGCACCTGCGACTACATCGTCGATACCATCAACGCCCTCAAGGACCTGGACCGCCGCTCCAGCCGCTTCGAGCTGGAACAGGGCACCCTCGGCCAGATCCGCCGCGCACCACTGGGGGTGGCGCTGTGCATGGGGCCATACAACTACCCGCTCAACGAAACCTTCACCACGCTGATCCCGGCGCTGATCATGGGCAACACGGTGGTGTTCAAGCCGGCCAAGTTCGGCGTGCTGCTGATCCGCCCGCTGCTCGAAGCCTTCCGCGACAGCTTCCCGCCGGGGGTGATCAACGTCATCTATGGCCGTGGCCGCGAGACGGTCAGCGCCCTGATGGCCAGCGGCAAGGTCGATGTGTTCGCCTTCATCGGCACGCACAAGGCCGCCAGCGACCTGAAAAAGCTCCACCCGCGCCCCCACCGCCTGCGTGCGGCGCTGGGCCTGGACGCCAAGAACCCGGGGATCGTGCTGCCAGAGGTGGACCTGGACAATGCCGTCGACGAAGCCTTGACCGGCGCCCTGTCGTTCAACGGCCAGCGTTGCACGGCATTGAAGATCCTGTTCGTGCACGAGGATGTGGTCGAGCCGTTCCTCGAGAAATTCCAGCGCAAGCTTGCTGCGCTCAAGCCTGGCATGCCCTGGGAACCCGGCGTTGCACTGACGCCGCTGCCCGAGCCGGGCAAGGTCGACTACCTCGACGGCCTGGTCGCCGATGCGCAGGCCCACGGCGCCAAGGTCATCAATCCGGGCGGCGGCCAGAGCCGGGGATCGTTCTTCTACCCCGCCCTGCTGTACCCGGTGGCACCGTCGATGCGCGTCTATCACGAAGAGCAGTTCGGCCCGCTGGTGCCGGTGGTGCCCTACCGCGACCTGCAGACGGTGATCGACTATGTGCTCGACTCCGACTACGGCCAGCAGCTGAGCCTGTTCGGCAACGATCCGCAGACCGTCGGTGCGCTTGTCGATACCTTCGCCAACCAGGTCGGGCGCATCAACCTCAACGCCCAGTGCCAGCGCGGCCCGGACACCTACCCGTTCAACGGCCGCAAGAACAGCGCAGAAGGTACGTTATCGGTGCATGACGCGTTGCGGGTATTCTCGATCCGTACCCTGGTGGCCACCAAGTTCCAGGAGGCCAACAAGACGCTGATCAGCGAGATCATCCGCAATCGCCAGTCCAGCTTCCTGACCACCGACTACATCTTCTAGCCAGCGGGCGCTTAATCGGAAAACGGCATTTGCGCATTCGTCGAAACTGTACAAATATACAGTTTCGACGAATGACCACCTTCCAACGGAGGTATCCGCAATGCCAGCCAAACCCATCCCCGAAGGCCAGCACAGCATCACGCCCTATCTGGGTATCAAGGATGCCGCCAAGGCCATTGCCTTCTATAAACAAGCCTTCGGCGCCGTCGAGATGTTTCGCCTCGACGGTCCCGACGGCCGCGTCGGTCATGCCGAGCTGAAAATCGGCGACTCCTCGCTGATGCTCGCCGATCCCTGCGACATGGACGGTGGCCTCACCGCCAGCCAGTCGCTGCCAGGGGCGGCCATCGGCTTGCACCTGTATGTCGAGGACTGCGACAAGGTCTATGCCCAGGCCGTCGCTGCCGGCGCCACGCCACTGCGAGAAGTACAGGACCAGTTCTACGGCGATCGCAGCGGTACCTTGAAAGACCCGTTCGGCAACCTCTGGTTCGTGTCCACCCACAAGGAAGACCTGAGCCCCGAAGAGATCCGCGCCCGCGCGGCCAAGCTGTTCGGCGGCAACTGAACGGGCGACGAGTCGCAGGCCGTGCGCTTGAAGTTGAAAGCGCCGCGGCTTTGCTTGAAGCTTGAGGCTTGTAGCTCGGAGCTGCTATTGAATGCGAATCATCGAAAAGAACGGCGCGCAGGTGCGCACCCTCACACCGGCCGAAGAAGAACTGCTGGCCGGTTTTGCCAGTGCCACGCTGGTTGGCCCGCGCTTGCTGCAAGCCAACCAGTGGCTGATGAAGGTACGCAGCGCCAACCAATGGCTGGCCTGCGACTGCCGCAAGGATGTCCTGCCGGTGCTCAATGTCAGCCTCAACGGCAACACCGGCACCTTGTTCCTGCGCAACAACCCCGACACCCCCGAGCATGCCCCCGGCTGCCCCTTCACCAAGGACGAGCGCGAAGCCATCGAGCGCAGCGAGGATGTGCCGCCGCCTGCAGCCTGGCTGCCACCCGACACGCCGCTGCGTCTGCTCGGCGACTTCCGTCACGCCAGCGCAGGTAATGGAGCAGGCGGTGAAACCGCGGAGCGCCGTGAGCAACAGCGGCTGCTGTCACTGTTGCTGACCTGGATCGAGGCCAGCGGCCTGAACGTCTACGCCACGCACCTGAAAAAAGACCTCACCGCACAGTTCGCCGAACTGCGCGGTGTCGCTGGCCGCTATCCGCTGCTCGAGCGAGTTCCGGCCAGCAACTACCTGGAAACGCGCCTGGACATGAAGCACATGATGATGCTCAAGGCGCGCCTGCGTGAATCCACCGTATTCGGCAACCACCGTCGCCATGGCCTGTTGCTGGACTGCGTCGAGCAGATCAAGGGCCGCAAGCTGTTCAACGCCCGCAGCGAGGACGGCTTCGACTTCCAGGGCCATCACCTGCTCTGGGGCGGCAGCAAGACCGGCGGCCCGCTGTTGGCCCTGGCGCTGTACTCGCCCACCACTGCCGGTAGTCATTACTACGAACTGATCCATGTCGCCAGCGTACCGGTGCTGTCACGTGTGCACTTGTTCCCGGTATACCGCGACGAGGAACGCGAGCCGCTGAAAGCCTTGGTCTCGCTGATCGACTGGATGGCGAGCAAGGGGGTGAAAGTGCTGATGCGCCGCCCGGTGATCGGTGGCGAGGTGATGGACGAGCTGGTGCTGACCTCCGACCAGGACCGCGTGCTGTCGGTGTCACTGCTGGAAAAACCGCTCGGGCCGGAGCCCGATACGGATAATTTCAAGCGCTACGCAGACTTCAAGAGCCCGGAAACCTTTCGCAAGTATGTGGCGGGGTTCTTCATGCGTGAGCGTTAGGTTTTGTACAAGAAGTAGAGGCATCCTTCGTTGAAGGAGGCACCGCTACGCCTACAGAACTTTTCCTGCAGAGCCGAGGGTCTACAGGGCGATAAGGGACGAGCAAGGGCCCTGTATGAGCTTAACGCTTACAGAAACAGCCAATAACACCTATAAAAAACGCTCCCCTGCCGAACGCTTGAAACTACCCGAACCTTTCCAGCAACTGATAAAAATGCCAGTACCCTGGCTATTTTCATGGATCTATAGTGCGGTTTCATCCAGCGCTTAGAGAAACGCCGCCATGAGAACTTTTCTTCCGTTTACCCTTGCCGTCATGATTGCTGCCTGCGCGAAAACTCCTGAACTTTCCCCACCCATGCCCACGCGCTCTTCCAGCCCGTCAATAACCCAAGAGACTTTGAAGGTGCTGGACACGAACGCGGAAAATGCACTGCAAAAAATTGATCGGTGGTTTCGAGATAGCCGAATCGATTGTGGGTCATCGCAACGCCCTGCCTTTCTTTGCAGTGGTGTATTGATACGCGTGACTCAGAGTTACCAGTCCTTCGATCCATGGGAGCCAAGTCCCCGCTCGATTTCCAGGCAAGGTGTTTCGGCATCCTGGCTTCGACAGGATTCCCCTATCTACAGCACGTTTAAGTTCCGCAACGGCTTCATACTCTATCCGGTCATGGAACGACCTGCAGGGAAGGCGCAAATTCACGTGAAATGTACGTTCCCCCGTGATGCAGCGACTGATAACAGGATGCCAGCCTGCTCTGAGTACGCCGGTTATCCGGCAAGCAAACCCTGCAATGAGCAAGGCATCAACACTGCAGAAGATTGGAAGCGTCATTACGATCAGATGGGTAAGACCAACCGTATTTGTGGCTGGAATGTAAGCGCGGGTATTACTACCTCTGCCGATCGTTTCTACCAGAGTATTCGTGCACGTTCATTGCTCGCCAAGGAAGGGCAATGGAATGAATGGAACGAGCTGATTCTGGAGCCGTGGCACAACATCAATTCAGCAACACTGCCCCTGCTGGCATTCTTTTACCAGGCGGGGAATATGGATGCGCTGAATAAAGCCAACCATGACCAACAGCGTTACTACCAAAAGTACGGCCAGTATTTACCTGTCGTCAGTCTTTCCTATTCGACAACCCGCGGGCTTGTGGCTCACTACAATCCTGATGAGCAAGGTCTTCGTCAACAAACTCAATAACCACAGATGGCAAAGCACTCCTGCCAGACCGCGCAACAGTGCTTTGCCAAAAGTCTCGCGTCAGAACGCCGCCTCGAAAATCGCCTCGATCTCGGCCTGGCTGGCACTACGCGGGTTGGTCAGCCCGCAGGCGTCCTTCAACGCATTGGCCGCCAATACCGGCACATCCTCACGCTTGGCCCCCAGCTCTGCCAGGCCCGCCGGGATCCCTACCGCCACGGCCAGATGCTCGATCGCCGAGATCGCCGCTCCCGCGCCCTGCTCTGCCGTCAGCCCGCACACCTTCACACCCATGGCCTTGGCCACATCGCGCAGGCGCGCGGCGCTGACCTGGGCATTGAAGCGCTGCACATGCGGCAACAACACCGCGTTGCAGACCCCATGCGGCAGGTCGTAGTAGCCACCGAGCTGATGCGCCATGGCATGCACATAACCCAGCGAGGCATTGTTGAAGGCCATGCCGGCGAGGAACTGGGCGTACGCCATGTTCTCCCGGGCTTGCAAGTCCTGGCCGTCGGCAACCGCCTGGCGCAGGTTGTCGTTGATCAAGGTGATGGCCTTGAGTGCACAGGCGTCGGTGATCGGGTTGGCGGCCGTGGAAACATAGGCCTCGATGGCGTGGGTCAGCGCGTCCATACCGGTGGCGGCGGTCAGGCCCTTTGGCATGCCGACCATCAGTGCCGGGTCGTTGACCGACAGGATCGGCGTGACATTACGGTCGACGATGGCCATTTTCACGTGGCGCGATTCGTCGGTGATGATGCAGAAACGGGTCATCTCGCTGGCCGTGCCGGCCGTGGTGTTGATGGCGATCAGCGGCAGTTGCGGCTTGGCCGAACGGTCCACGCCTTCATAGTCGCGAATATGCCCGCCGTTGGTGGCGCACAGGGCGATACCCTTGGCGCAGTCATGGGGCGAGCCACCACCGAGCGAGATCACGCAATCGCAGCGTTCGCGCTGCAACAGCGCCAGGCCCGCCTCGACGTTGGCAATGCTCGGGTTGGGCTTGGCACCGTCGAAGATCGTCGAGTCGATATCACGCTCGGCCAGCAACCCGGCGATGCGCTGGGCGACCCCGGCCCTGGACAGGCCTTCGTCAGTCACGATCAACGCCTTGCGCAAGCCGTAGCCGGCAATCGCCGCCATGGCTTCGTCCAGGCAATCGAGGCCCATGATGTTGACGGGTGGAATGAAGAAGGTGCTGCTCATGGCCGAGATCCTCTCAGGTTGTTGTCTGTCTACCTTCGAGGATCTGCCCGAACTGCCGCACGCATGTTGATCCAGGACAAGCCGCCGTGACTGAACGGTCGACATCGCAGGCAATCCGCGATGAGCGGCACTCGCTCAGCCCAGAAACAGCCGATACGCCGGATTGTCCGTCTCGTCCCAGTAGCGATAGCCCATGGCCTGCAGCGCCTGGGGCATGAGGGCCTGTTCGTCGGCCGGCACCTCCAGCGCAGCGAACACCCGGGCCTCGGCAGCGCCATGGTTGCGGTAGTGGAACAGGCTGATGTTCCAGTTCTGGCCCAGACGCTCTAGAAAGCCCAGCAACGCGCCTGGGCGCTCAGGAAACTCGAAACGCAGCACCCGCTCGTCGGCGCCTGGCGCTGCATGGCCGCCGACGGTGTGGCGCACATGCAGCTTGGCCAGTTCGTTATCAGTCAGGTCGAGTACCTCGTAGCCCTGTGCACGCAAGCTGTCCAGCAGGCCCTCGCGCGGGTCGTGCTGTGGATGGGTCTGTACGCCGACGAACAGCCGGGCTTCCTTGCCCGGGTGGTAGCGGTAGTTGAACTCGGTTACCTGACGCTTGCCCAGGGCCTGGCAGAACGCGCGAAAACTCCCCGGCCGCTCGGGGATGGTGACCGCGATCACCGCCTCACGCTGCTCGCCGAGCTCGGCACGCTCGGCCACATGGCGCAGGCGGTCGAAATTGATGTTGGCCCCGGAGTCGATGGCGACCAGGGTCTGCCCACGAACGCCATCACGCGCCACGTACTTCTTGATCCCGGCCACGGCCAGCGCACCGGAAGGTTCGGTGATCGAGCGGGTATCGTCGTAGATATCCTTGATCGCTGCGCACAACTCATCGCTGCTGACGGTGATCACTTCATCGACGAAATGCCGGCACAACTCGAAGCAATGGGCACCGACCTGGGCCACCGCCACGCCGTCGGCGAAGGTGCCGACCTGCGCCAGTACCACTCGCTCGCCAGCGGCCAGGGCGGCCTGCAGGCAGTTGGAATCCTCGGGCTCGACACCAATCACCTTGACCTGCGGACGCAGGTACTTCACGTAGGCCGCGATACCCGCGATCAGGCCACCGCCACCGACCGGGACGAAGATCGCATCCAGGGCGCCCGGGTGTTGGCGCAGGATCTCCATGGCCACGGTGCCCTGCCCGGCGATCACGTCCGGATCGTCGAACGGCGGGACGAAGGTCGCTCCCTGGCGGTCGGCCAGTTGCAGCGCATGGGCCAAGGCATGGGGGAAGCTTTCGCCATGCAGCACCACGTGGCCGCCGCGTGAACGCACACCGGCGATCTTCAGCTCAGGGGTGGTGGTCGGCATGACGATGGTCGCCGTCATGCCCAGGTGCGAAGCAGCCAGCGCCACGCCCTGGGCATGGTTGCCGGCGGAAGCGGTGATCACGCCACGCTCGCGCTGGACCTGGGACAGGCGCGACAGCCGGGTATAGGCACCGCGGATCTTGAACGAGAAGGTCGGCTGCAGGTCTTCGCGCTTGAGCAATACCTGGTTGCCGAGGCTGCTCGACAGCGCCGGGGCGGCCTGCAGCGGGGTTTCGATGGCCAGGTCGTACACGGGCGCTGCAAGAATGCGCCGCACCTGCTCCGACAGCAGTTGCTGGGGCGTGACGGGGGAACGGGGGCTGACGCTCAGATTGCTCATCGATGACTCCTGGGGGTTTGCAGATGCCCAGGAGTCGAGAAGAAAAAACCCGCCTCCAGGGCGGGTTTCGGTGCCAGTGCGCGCTAGCCCGCCAATCCGATAATGGCGGTAATAATAATCAGGCCGAAGGTGCGCACAGGCGAGTAGGTATTCATGGTGTAGGAACTTATCCCGCCAAACCGTAGGAAGTCAACTTTCAGCAACGCGCCTGTTGCTGTGCCGACAGCGGCACGTCGAAGACCTTGTCAAAGCCCCACTGGAAGACGAAGGCATAGACGAAGAAGAATACGAACAGCGCCAGGTTGGTGAGCAACGCGCTCCACAGGCTGATATCCAGCCAGAATGCCACCAACGGCAGCAGGATCAACACCAGGCCGCCCTCGAAACCCAGGGCGTGCAGCAGGCGTCGGAACCAGGTGCGGGTACGCTGCGCCTGGCGTGCTTCCCAGCGTTCGAAGGCCCAGTTGTAGCCCATGTTCCAGCTCATGGCGATGCCCGACATCAGGATCGAAAGTATCGTCGAATGGGCCATGCCGGCGTCGAACATCAGCGACAGCGCAGGCGCCACGCACGCCACGGCGATGACTTCGTAGAGAATGGCCTGGACGACCTTGCGGGCCTTGCCTTGCATGGAGCACTCCTTGGCGGAAACGGAAGGAGACGGTACGCCGGTTCAGGCACCGGTTCAAGCACAGGAATCGTGTGGAAAAATCGTTAGGCTGCTTTCTTTTACCCCTCGAGCCAGCCATGATTGCTGCACCGCCGCCCGCGAACACAGCCATGACCGCCCCAGCCCCTACGCCCGTCAGCTCCACCGCCCTGACACTGCAGATCCTTTCGATCGTGTTCTACACCTTCATCGCCTTCCTGTGCATCGGCCTGCCCATCGCGGTGCTGCCCGGCCATGTACACGACCAGTTGGGCATGGGTGCCGTGATCGCCGGCCTGACCATCGGCTTGCAGTACCTCGCCACCTTGCTCAGCAGGCCCTTCGCCGGTCGCGTGGCCGACAGCCTGGGTGGCAAGCAGGCGATTCGCTATGGGCTGTACGGCATTGCCGGTTGCGGCGTGCTGACCCTGCTGTCGGCCTGGTCCCTCGCCCTGCCCTCGTTGAGCCTGGGATTACTGCTGGCCGGGCGTGTGCTGCTGGGGGTCGCCCAAGGCCTGATCGGTGTCGCCACGTTGAGCTGGGGTATCGGCCAGGTCGGTGCCGAGCACACCGCCCGGGTGATCTCATGGAACGGTATTGCATCCTATGGCGCCATCGCCATCGGTGCGCCCGCCGGGGTGGTGATGGTCGGCCAACTGAGCTTCACTGCCCTCGGCCCGGCCTTGCTGGTGATGGCGCTGCTGGCCCTGTGGGTGCTGCGCGGCCGCCCGGACGTGGTGGTGGTGCGCGGTGAACGCCTGCCTTTCTGGTCGGCCTTCGGCCGCGTTGCGCCCTGCGGCATGGGGCTGACACTGGCGTCGATCGGCTACGGCACCCTGACCACCTTCGTCACCCTCTACTACCTGGAGCAAGGCTGGGTCGGCGCGGCCTGGTGCCTGAGCGCCTTCGGCCTGTGCTTCATCGTCTCGCGGCTGCTGTTCGTCAACGCGGTCAACCGCTTCGGCGGCTACAACGTGGCGATCACGTGCATGGCCACCGAAGTGCTGGGGCTGACCCTGCTCTGGCTGGCACCGGCACCGGGATGGGCGTTGGTTGGAGCGGGGCTCACCGGCTTTGGCCTGTCACTGGTGTACCCGGCGCTGGGCGTGGAGGCGATCAGGCAGGTCCCCAGCGCCAGTCGGGGCGCGGGGCTTGGGGCCTACGCGGTGTTCTTCGACCTGGCATTGGGCCTGGCCGGCCCGGTGATGGGCGCGGTAGCCGTGCATCTGGGTTATGCGTCGATCTTCTGCGTGGCGGCGCTGCTGGCGCTATCAGGGGTGGGCCTGATCCTGCTGCTGGCCCGCCGCGCCGGCCGCGGCTGAGCGCTCGGCGGGCTCCGGGGCACCCAGGGCCTGGCTGAAGAACGCCGCCGTCTCGCTCTGCAGGCCCCGGTGCACCTGGCGCCGGTCGATGCCGTCGGCATCCTTGCACAGCACCGCCATGCGCTGGCGCTGTTCGTCGTCGCAGGGGGCCATGAACACGAAATGCCCAGCACCGGACAACAGCCGGTAGTCGGGCGTGACCGGCAACTTGCGCGCCAGGGCGCTGGCGTTGCGGTCGACAGCCAGCAGCTGGTCCTGGTCGCCGCTGTAGATCAGTGCGGGCACATGCACACCGGCCAGGGCATGGCGGCCAAACATCAGGCTCAACGGTGCCATCAGCATCACCGCGCCGACACGCGGGTCGGACTGCGGGGTCAACTCGCTGCGGTCGGCGATCAGCACGCCGTGGGTCTTGCAGGCATCGGCATCCATCGGCCGTTCCAGGCAATAGTTGCGCAGCCGTTCAAGGTCTGGCTGGGCGCCCGACAGGATCAACGCGGTCTCCCCGCCTGCCGAGTAGCCGATCACGCCAACCTTGCCCTGGTTGAGGTAAGGGCTGAGCAGGTGATCTGCACGTGCAGCGGTGATCGCGGCGCTGACCTGCAAGGGCCGGCCATAGAGGTTGCTGAGCTTGCCCAGCCGACTGTGGTCACGAAGGTTGTCGCCCGGGTGGGTGACGGCCACCACCACGAAGCCCTGGCGGGCCAGTGAGGTTGCCAGGTCGTGCAACGCCAACGGGGTGCCGGTATTGCCATGGGAGACCACCAGCAGCGGGAACTGGCCCATGGCGACCGGCGCCTCTTCGGCCACCCGCAGGGTGTAGCCTTCGATGCGCGTAGGCCGCGCCGGGCTGCTGCTGGGATAGAACACCAAGGCCTGCATGGGCTGTGCGTCCACCGGATCGGCAAGCGTGAGACGATGCAGGCCGGCCACCCAGGGTGAAGCCTCGGCACGGGCCAGCAGGCCGCCAAGCAGGAGCAACGTCAACAGAGCACGGGTTTTCATCGCGAGCGTCTCTCCCCTCGAGGCGGACGGGTAGCATAAGCATAGAAGCTACGCGATGGACGACAGATGAAACATCCATGAAAAAGCCGGCTGTCGCGCAAGGCGACAGCCGGCTTTTTCGGGGTTTCTATCAGGCTGCGGCGAACAGCTCGTTGGCAATCTGCGCCTGGGCAGCGTCGATGGCCTTGCTGCGGTGCTCCGGACCATACGCCAGGCCGTGGGCGCGGACGATTTCCAGGTCGGTGATGCCGATGAAGCCCAGGAACACCTTGAGGAAATCTTCATGACCGACACCGGTCGGCTGACCTTGGTGCAGGCCACCGGCAGTGGACACCAGCACCACCTTCTTGTCACCGCACAGGCCTTCCGGGCCAGCTTCAGTGTAGCGGAAGGTCTTGCCGGCGACGGCAACGCGATCGATCCAGGCCTTGAGCTGGGTCGGCACGGTGAAGTTGTACATCGGTGCACCGATGACCACCGCGTCGGCAGCGAGGAATTCGGCCAAGGTTTCTGCACTCAGGCGGGCTTCGTGGGCCAGGGCGGCGTCACGGGCTTCTTCGGCGGTGCCGGCAGCAACCAGAGTCGCGGCCGAGAAGTGGCTGATGGCATCGGCGGCCAGGTCACGGTAGATGACTTCGACGCTCGGATCGGCAGCCTTCCAGGCATCGACCACTTCGCGGCTCAACTGGCGGGAGGCGGAATTGTCGCCCAGGATGCTCGAATCGATGTGCAACAGTTTCATGGGACTCTCCTGTAAATGAAGACCGCGGCTGTGGGCGATCACGATGGAGATAATCCTACAGAGGCGATGAATAACTGATTAGTCGGCAAAAATGCATTAGTTTGTTCCACTGATGGAACAGTGAGATATCCGTATGCAAGACTTCAACGACCTCTTCTACTTCGCCCGAGTGGTCGAGGCCGGTGGCTTCGCTGCCGCCGGTCGCCAGTTGGGCATCCCCAAGTCGCGCCTGTCGCGGCGTATCGCAGAACTCGAGGAACGCTTGGGCACACGCCTGCTGCAGCGCACCACCCGGCAACTGAAGCTGACCGCCGTCGGCGAACGCTACCTGCACCACTGCCAGGCCATGCTGCTGGAGGCCGAGATGGCCGACGAAGCCGTCGCCAGCATGACCAGCGAGCCGCGTGGACGCCTGCGGGTGTCTGCCCCGGTAGCCCTGGCCCATGCCTTCCTGCCAGACATCATCAGCCGCTTTCTCGCCCAGTACCCGCTGGTGCAACTGGAGATGGTGCTGCTCAATCGCCGTGTCGACCTGATCTCCGAAGGTATCGATGTGGCGCTGCGGGTGCGCGACCTGGGCGACGAGGACCCGGCCCTGGCCACCCGCCGCCTGCGCCAGGCGCAGATGTACCTGGTGGCAGCCCCTGGATTCGCCGACGGGCTCGAGCACCCGTCGCAGCTGGTGGGGCTGCCCGTCCTGGGGGCCGCGGATGCCGATCGCCTGGTGCATTTTCGCCTCATCGGGCCCGGCGGCCAGGAGCAGGAGATCGCCCTGGAGCCACGCCTGAACATCGATGACTTCGTGGTGCGCAAGGCCTCGGCCTGCGCAGGCCTGGGCTTTACCGCCCTGCCAAGCAACTATTGCGAGGAAGAACTGGCGCGCGGCGAACTGGTGCACCTGCTGCCGGAGTGGTCGCTGCCTGGGGGTTATCTGCAAGCGGTGTATCCGCACCGGCGCGGCGTACTGCCTGCAGTGCGGGTATGGATCGATCACCTGGCGGCCTCGTTCGAGGCCTGTGGAGAGCGCTATGTCTGAGCGACCCATGAGCCCCGAGCAGGTGGCAGCGTTCTGCCTGAGCCTGCCCGGCGCGCGGGAGGATTACAAATGGGGCGCAATCCGGGTGTTCTCGGTGGCCGGTAACAAGATGTTCGCCGTGCTTGACCTGCCGGGAGCAGGCTTGATGTTCAAGGTCGCCGACGAGCTGTTTCTCGGTTATTGCGACCGTCCCGGCGTACGGCCGGCGCCTTATCTGGCGAGGGCGCGCTGGATCAGCATGCTGCCTCCCTACCCCATGGGCCGGGAAGAGTTGACCGATCTTCTGCAGCGTTCGCACCAACTGGTGGTGCGACGCTTGCCCAAGCGCTTGCAGGTGGGCTTGTTGGCCGATTGAGGATTGCGCGGCGCTCGCTCAGCCCATCAATCCCAGCCAGCGCCCACCCAGCACCAGGCGATCCAGCCAGAACACCTGGTGCAACGCGACGATTGCCCAGAACACCATCTGGTACGACAGCTTTCGGGTCTTGTGCCGGAACAATTGCTGCGCCAGCAAGGCCCCCGGCCAACCACCGAGCAACTCGCTGGCGTGGAGGATTTTCTCTGGCGTGCGCCAGGCCTGGGTGCGGGCCTGCCGCTTGTCCTGCCAGTACAACAACAGGCAGATCAGGCTGGCCGCCGGATACAGCGCCAGGGGCAGCCAGGACTGGCCGCTCCAGGCCATCTGCGCCACCCCCAGGCCCGGTAGCAGGCACAAGACCAGCAGCACCAGCAATTTCAGGCGCAGGTTGCGCACGCCCTCGCCTGCCTGGCCAGCGTCGCGCCGCCCGGCACTTTGCCCGCGTGCCATCAGCCGTGCGCCGTGGCCCAGTCAACCCAGCCGAACTGCCAGGTCGCCAGGATCAGCAGGCCAAAGGCAATGCGGTACCAGGCAAAGACCGCGTAGCTGTGGTTGGCGATGAACTTGAGCAATGCACGCACGGCGATCATGGCGAAGATGAACGACACCACGAAGCCGATGGCGAATACCGGCAGGTCGGCCGGCTGGAACAGGTCACGGTACTTGTAGCCCGAATACACCGCGGCGCCGACCATGGTCGGCATCGCCAGGAAGAACGAGAACTCGGTCGCGGCCTTGCGTGACAGGCCGAACAGCAAGCCGCCGATGATGGTCGAGCCCGAGCGCGAGGTCCCCGGGATCATCGCCAGGCACTGCACCAGGCCGACCTTCAGGGCGTGGGTCCAGCGCATGTCGTCGACATGGTCGACCTCGATACGGTGATCGCGGCGCTCGGCCCAGAGCATGATGAAGCCGCCCACCACCAAGGCCACGGCCACGGTGATCGGATTGAACAGGTACTCATGGATCAGGTCGGCGAACAGTACGCCAAGCACAACCGCCGGCATGAAGGCGATCAGCAGGTTGGCGGTGAAACGCCGGGCCTTGGGCTGGCTCGACAGGCCGAACACCACTTCGAAGATCTTGCTGCGAAACTCCCACACCACCGCCAGGATCGCGCCCAGCTGAATGATGATGTTGAACGCCATTGCGCGCTCGCCGCCAAAATCGATCAGGTCGGCCACGATGATCTGGTGGCCGGTGCTGGAAATCGGCAGGAACTCGGTCAAGCCCTCGACGATACCCAGGATGATTGCCTGGAAGGCACTCCAAAAATCCATCAACTCCCCCAATGGACACTGCTCCTGGCAGCACCCTAGTTCTTTTCGATTACAAGTATTCACCGCACGCGCAGCGACGCGTGTTTTACAGCGTTCGTTAGTCCCAACACCAGCGAAAAAGTGCGCCGCGGCTAAAGGTTTCATCTTGCGCGGCCGAAATCCTATCAGAGGCCCTGCGCGAAGGCTTGCGCGGGATGCAACATGGATTGTCGAGCCCGGCACTTAGCCGTTGGTCGACTGGGTTGCAGGCATCCGGTCATGGTTGGATGCTGCTCATATAAAAAGAACAAGACATGGAGTGACCTTTTGATGAAGACCTTGAGATCGATGTCGATCAGCCGTCGTCTGTGGCTGATCCTGCTCGTGGCCGTCGCCATGCTGTTGGTCCTGGGGCTGCTGATGCTGCGCCAGATCCATGGTGACCTGTACCAGGCCAAGGCGCAGAAGACCCAGCATGTGGTCGAGACTGCCGTGGGCGTGCTCGCCTACTACCAGGGGCTGGAGGCCGCTGGCAGCCTCGACCGGCAAAGCGCCCAGCAGCAGGCGCTGCAGGTGGTGCGCAGCCTGCGCTACGACAAGGATGACTATTTCTGGATCAACGACCTGCAACCGAAGATGATCATGCACCCGGTCAACGCCAAGCTCGATGGCCAGGACCTGTCGGCGATCCGCGACCCTGACGGCTTTGCCGTGTTCAACGAGATGGTGACCCTGGCCAAGGCCCAGGGCGCGGGCCCGGTCAACTACCGCTGGCCCAAGCCCGGCGCCAGCGAGCCGGTGGCCAAGACCTCCTATATAGAGCTGTTCAAGCCCTGGGGCTGGATCATCGGCTCGGGGGTGTATGTCGACGACGTACAGGACGAATTCGCTCGCCAGGTCCGCGAGGCCTCGCTGGTCGGGCTGTTCATTGCCCTGGTGATGGGGCTGGTGGTGTGGCTGATCGCCCGCAGCATTGCCCGTCCGCTGCACGAGGCGGTGCAGGCCATGGGCAACATCGCCAGTGGCGAGAGCGACCTGACCCGCCGCCTGGACACCCACGGACGCGACGAAATCACCCACCTGGGCGAGTACTTCAACCGCTTCAACGGCAAGCTGCAGGGCGTGGTCGGCCAGTTGCAGGGCACAGCCCATGCCCTGGCCCAGTCTGCCGGGCACGTCGGCGACAACGCCGGCAGCGCCCAGCAGCGCAGTGCCCAGCAATCGCTGCAGATGGACCAGGTGGCCACGGCGGTCAACGAGGTCACCTACGCGGTGCAGGATGTGGCGAAGAATGCCGAGCAGGCGGCCGTGGAAATGCGCGCAGCGCAGCAGCAGGTCGGTCAGGGCCTGCAGGCTATCCACGGCAGCCTGCAGCAGATCGACCGGCTGTCGGCGACCATCGACCAGGCCCAGGGGGTGATCCGCGACCTGGCCGGGCACAGCACCAAGATTGGTGGCGTACTGGAAGTGATTCGCTCGATCGCCGAGCAGACCAACCTGCTGGCCCTCAACGCCGCCATCGAGGCTGCGCGTGCGGGCGAACAGGGCCGCGGCTTTGCCGTGGTCGCCGATGAGGTCCGCCTGCTGGCCCAGCGCACGGCGCAGTCCACTGCCGAGATCCAGACCATGATCGAGCACCTGCAGGGCCAGTCGGATGCGGCGGTCCGGGCCATCGACACCAGCAGCGAAGCCTCGCGCCAGACCGTCGAACAAGCCCGCGAAGCCGGCACCAGCCTTGCGGCCATCGAACAGGCGCTGCACACCCTGGCGGCGCTGAACACCTCGATCGCCAGCGCCACCCTGCAGCAGTCCCATGTGGTCGAGGAAATCAACCGCAATGTGCTCGACACCGCGGGCCTTTCGCAACAGACCGCCGAGGCGGCGCGCCAATCCAGCGATGCCGGTGTTGCCCTGGCCCGCCTGAGCGAGGAGCTCGAGCAGCTGCTGCGTCAATTCAGAGTCTGAGCAAAAGAAGGGGCGCTACGGCGCCCCGTTTCACAGCGATTCACCTTCCTCGACCCTCAAGCTACAATCGCGCCCTTTCCCTTCCGAAGGATCGCCGATGTCCGGCCTCGAACTCTTCGCCGCCGCGCTCGGCGTCATCGCCGTCTGGCTCACGGTCAGGCAGAACATCTGGTGCTGGCCGATCGGCCTGGTGATGGTGCTGCTCTACAGCTGGATCTTCTACGACGTGAAGCTGTATTCGGACATGCTCCTGCAAGTGGTCTATGCCGTGCTCAACCTCTATGGCTGGTGGCAATGGACGCGCCCGGACCGGGTCGAGGACGCGCGCCAGGTATCGCGCCTGGACACCGCCACGACGCTGCGCGGCCTGGGCCTGGGGCTGCTGGCCAGTGTCGCCCTGGGTGCGGCCATGGCCCACTGGACCGACGCCGCCCAACCCTGGCTGGATGCCGCGCTGACCGGTTTCAGCCTGGTCGCGCAGGTGTGGATGGCACAGAAACGCCTGCAATGCTGGGCGTTGTGGTTCGTGGTCGATGTGATCTTCGTTGGACTGTTCCTGTACAAGGGTTTGTACCTGACCGCCGCGTTGTACGCCCTGTTCACCCTTATTGCCGTGCGCGGCTGGCTGGAGTGGCGGCGCGATCCGGCGCTGGCCGGCGCATGAAGGTCCTGGTCCTGTGCGGCCCTGAATCCAGTGGCAAGAGCTGGCTCAGTGGCGAAATCCAGCACCGTTTCGGTGGCATCACCGTCGGCGAATACGTACGCCATTTCATCGACACCGAGCAGCGCGATACCTGCTATGCCGATATCCCGGCCATCGCCCGCGGGCAATTGGCCTGGGAAGACCAGGCGCGGGCAGCCTCGCCTTCGCTGCTGATCCTCGATACCCACCTGCTGAGCAACATGTTGTGGAGTCGCGTGCTGTTCGGCGACTGCCCCGCGTGGCTGGAACAGGCGCTGCTGGCCAGGCACTACGACCTCCACCTGCTGCTCAGTCCCGAGGGCGTGGAATGGATCGGCGATGGCCAGCGCTGCCAGCCGCGGCTTGAGGAGCGCCAGGCGTTCTTCGATGACAGCCTGCACTGGCTACAACAGCATCGCCAGCCACTGCGGGTCATTGACGGGGACTGGCAGCAGCGCCGGGATGACGCGCTGGCGGCGGTGGCCGAGCTCCTGGGGTAAGCCCAGCCCGGCCCCTCAGCATGGCCGGACTGTTAACTCACTGATACACCCCATCGCCATCAAACCCCTATTGCTGGGGCCTTCCCCACACTTTCGGAGGAACTGTCACAGCGCTGATACACCCCCTGCGCACCCCGCCAGATCGCCCGTGCTTCGGCCCTTGACGGGCGACGACCCGGCACCTTGTATCAGCGCTGATACAGCAGAAAACCGGCACTGCCACCGTCCTCGCACAACCCACTGATAAATCAGCAAAAAGCAAAACCGGCACGGCTTTCGCTCTCTGTTCTGGCAACGCTCAAGGGCCAGCGCACAGAAAGGGAGCACCGCCGTGGGGAACCAGCACAACACACTGCCTGCACTGCTCGTTCTGGCTTGCCTTGCCGCCACATCGATTGCGCCGCCGGTCCTCGCTGGCGGCAACGGGGTGATCGTCCTCAATCGCGATGTCCAGCCGCGTCAGGCTGATCGCCGAACCGGCACGCCAGACCCCTACCCGACCACCGCCAACACCAATGAGTCGGCACGCATCCAGGCCCAGACCAACAACGAACTGACCGATGGCGACTTCGCCAGCGTCGCCAGCGGCTCGACCGTCAGCCGCATCTTCCAACCTGACAACTCCGGGAACCTGCGAGGCATGGGCACCGCCCAGTCGCAATTGCCCGGCATGCCCGGCGGCTCCGGTGCCGGGGCGTCCGGCGCCAACAGCATCTCCAGCACGGTCAACCAGAACGTTCAGCGCGGCATGGCGCCGCTGCAGATCCTGACCCGGGGCCAATGATCATGCAGACCCTCAACCTCTCTCTGCTGTGCCTGGCCCTGGGCTGCAGCGCCAGCGCATTCGCAGGCTCCCCGGTGGTGGACAACGCCACCCTCGACGCCAGTGGCCGCGCCTACCAGGGCAACCTCAACATCAACCAGGCCGCAGGTGACGCGCTGCAACAGGCCAACGTGAAAGCCATCGCCATCGGCACCGAAGGCCAGGCCAGCACGCAGATCCGCCAACGCAGCGACTTTCGCGCCAACAGCGCGCTCGACGCCCACGCCAGCATCAATGGCAATGCCTTCAGCAACGGCAACGGCATGCTGGGCATCAACCAATCGGCGGGCGCCGCCACGCAACAGGCCAACGCGGTGCGCATCAGCATCAGCGCAATACCGCAGAGCATCGACGACAGCATTCTCAGCCAGCAGAACGTCTCGCTGGCCAACAGCTCCGACGCAACTGATCACACACCCGGCAGTCGCCAGGTCACTACCAGTGACCAGGCCTTCACCGGCAGCCGTGGCGTGATCCAGTTGAATCAGAGCGCCGGGGTAGGCAACCGAATGGCCAACACCCTGAGCGTCCGGGTCGCGGATTGACCCGATCAGCAACACAACACTTAACAACGAAAATATAAGCGGAGAAACACCATGAAACCGAAAATGGCACTCAAGCCTCTGGTATTCGCCCTCGCTGCGGTCATGGCAGTTGCTGCACAAGCCGGCGGCCGTGGAAACGACAACCACGGCGGCCACAACAATGGCCACAACAACAACGAAAGCCTGCTGCTGTCCCTGCTGGTGAACGCCGGCTCTGCCGCCACCGTTCTGGACACCCAGAACAACTCCGGCAACCGTGTGCTGAACCAAGGCACCCGCAACGATGCCCGCATGGACAACTCGGCCAACGGTTCCCAAGGCAACCTGGGCGCCAACGTCGCAGCCGGCGACGGCAACCAGCAGGACAACGTTGCCGCGATCGCCACCGCCGATGAGAACTTCATCTTCGGCAGTGCCGTGGCCATGGCCCAAGCCACTCAGACCAACAGTGGCAACACCGTCAAGAACTACTCGACCTCCAACAACGCCAACCTCACCGGTTCGGCCAACGGCAGCTCCGGCAACATCGGCATCAACGTGACCGCCGGGGACTTCAACCAACAGAAAAACAACATGGCCATCGCCGTGTCGGGTGGCCGTGTCGCTGCCGCCACCGGTGCAGCCAACCAGAACGTCGGCGGCCTGAACGTCACCAACAAGGCCGACCGTACCTACAGCAAGGAAACCCTCACCTCCACCTTCGCTGCCTACGGCCACTACCAAGGCAATGGCTACGGCTACGTCGAAGACGAAAGCAGCCGCGATCGCTATGGCAACACCCATGTCGACAAGGACCCGCTGAAGTTCCACGAAGAAGGCACCTTCGGCCTGGCCGGCGTTGCCTCCTATCAGGTCCTGACCCCCACCGGCTGGCGCAACCCTGTGACCAACAACGCCAACCTGAGCAACTCGCTCAATGGCGTGTCGGGCAACGTCGGCGCCAACGTCTCGGCCGGCAGCGGCAACCAGCAGACCAACTCGCTGTCCATCGCCGCAGGTTGCAAAGCCTGCATGTAACAGCAGCCGATCGGGGCCCTTCGGGGCCCCTTTCCCTGTCTCTACCCGGTGGAGAAGGTCATGCGCATTGTCCTGCTTGCCACACTCATGTTCCTTGCCGGTCTCGTAGAAGCGGCACAGATGCCGATCGCCGCCTTGCCAGGCGGTACTCTCGTCTACAAGCCAGTGCAGAGCCTGCGTGAGCGGCGCTTCGCCGACCTGGTGCAACAGAAGACCGATTTCAGCTGCGGCGCCGCCGCCCTGGCGACCGTCCTCAAGCAGGCCTACTGGCTCGACGTGGACGAACACCAGGTCATCGAAGGCATGCTCGCCCAATCCGACCAGGACACCGTCAAGGTCCAGGGCTTCTCCATGCTCGACATGAAGCGCTACGTCGAAAGCATCGGCATGCGCGCCCGGGGCTATCGGGTCGAACCCGACACCCTGGAAAAGGTGAGCATTCCGGTGATCGTGCTGATGGACATCCGTGGCTACAAGCACTTCGTGGTGCTCCAGCGCATCGACAAGGGCTGGGTCTATATCGGCGACCCTGTCCTGGGCCACAAACGCTACAAATTCGACGATTTCCTCAAAGGCTGGAACGGCATCATCTTCGCCGTCATCGGCCCCGGCTACGACAAGGCCAACGCCCTGCTCGATCCGCCGGCACCTCTGACCGCGAAGAACCGCGTCGACGGTTTCTACCCGGTGGAAGACGCGCAACTGATGGAGTTCGGTTTCATCCAGAGCGATTTCTTCTGACGATTACAAGGGGCACGAAGTCCCGGGGAGCAGCGATGAAGACTACCACCTGGCTGGTCGCAGCATGCCTGGCTGCCAGCCTCCCCGCCCACGCGCAGGTGTTCAAGCCCATCGAGGTCAAGGACCAGGAGCTTGCCCAACTGCGTGGGAAGTATGTGATGCCGGGGCGAATCATCAGTTTCGGCATCGTCATGAGCAGCACCTGGCAGAACGCCGCCGGTGATCGCATCGGCGCCACAACCACCCTGCAGGTGCAGCAGAACGTGATCAAACCGCAGTTCTACGTGTCGATGACCGGCGAGAACGGCTCGGGCAACGCCCCTGGCCGCGGCAATGGCCTGGTCAACGGCGGTGCAGGCCTGGTCAACACCACCCAGGGCGTGACCCAGTCGGTGCGCGCGGCCGGCGACAACAACAGCGCCTATAACGATGTCGCCATCAATGTTCGCGAGGCGGGCCAGATCGGTGATGCCGGTGTGCCGCAAGGCCAGGTCCTGGCCGCAGGCAGCACCCTCAGCACCAGCAACAACGCCGGTACGCTCAGCGTCTCGAACAGTGGCAACGGGATCCAGATGGCCATCCAGGCCAACAACAATCAAGGGCAAAGCATGCAGCGCCTGGCCGAAGGTGGTCTGCTACAAGCCACCACTTTGCTGGGCGGCAGCAACGCGGTCAGCAACCTGACACAGCTCAATGTGGTGCTGCGCGACAACCTTCCTTCGGCAGGCGCGCTGAACTGCAATCTTGATCAACTCAAGGGCCTACGTGTTTCAGGATATTGATCTACGCTTCGTCTCAATCATCGTAGTTGGAAGGGACGGCTAACTTATGCATCGATCGTTGTCATTGGGGGCAGTTGTCTGCCTGGGGACCTTGGTACCATCATCACTGCTCTACGCAGCCAGCGATCCCCAGGTAGACGCGCTGAAAGCCGAACTGGCTGCGCTCAAGCAGCGCTACGAAGCGCAGCAGCAGGCGCTGATGGTGCTCGAACAACGCGTTCGCCAGGTCGAGGAACAGCCCGCAGCCCCACCTCCCAAACGCCTGACCCGCTCGCCGGCTTCCGAGCCGCGCAACAATCAGGCCGTGGCCGCCGCCGGCGGCGGCTCATCCTATGGCGAGTCACTCAAGGATGATTCGGAACCGGCGCAGAGCGTGTCCAACCTCTACGATGAGGCCAGCGGCTTCTTCGGTGGCGGCAAGTTCAGTGTCGAGACCGGCATCACCTATGCCCGCTACGACACCCGCCAGCTCATCCTCAACGGCTTCCTGGCACTGGACTCGATCTTCCTGGGCAACATCAACCTGGACCGGATCAAGGCCGACAACTGGACGCTCGACCTTACTGCCCGCTACAACCTCGACAACCGTTGGCAGTTCGACGTCAACGTGCCGATCATCTACCGCGAGTCGACCTACCAGTCCGGGGGGGTCGGCGGCAACGCCCAGGGCATTTCCGAGCGCACCATCACCCGCGACCCGACCCTTGGCGACGTCAACTTCGGCGTGGCCTACAAGTTCCTCGACGAGTCGGAGAACACCCCGGATGCGGTGTTCAGCGTGCGGGTCAAGGCACCGACCGGCAAGGACCCGTTCGGCATCAAGCTGCTGCGCGACACCGAGAACGACAGCCTGAGCTACCCCGAAGACCTGCCTACCGGCAACGGTGTCTGGTCGATCACGCCCGGTATCTCGCTGGTCAAGACCTTCGACCCGGCAGTGCTGTTCGGCAGCCTGTCTTACACCCACACCTTCGAGGATTCGTTCAGCGACGTCAGCTCGACGATCAACCAGAAAGTACCGGGCAAGGTGAAGATCGGCGACAGCTTCCAGATCGGTGCGGGGGTGGCCTTCGCCCTCAACGAGAAGATGTCGATGTCGTTCTCGGTTTCGGACCTGATCGCCCGGCGCTCGCGGATCAAGTCTGCGGAAACCGGCGACAGCTGGGCCGACGTCAAGAGCAGCGATGCCAACGCCGCCTACTTCAACGTCGGCATGACCCTCGCGGCCACCGACAACCTGACCATCGTGCCGAACCTGTCGATCGGCCTGACCGACGATGCACCGGACTTCACCTTCAGCCTGAAATTCCCGTACTACTTCTGATCTGTCCACTCCAGGGGCGCCTTGCGCCCCTGCGCTTCAATTGGTAACCAACCTTGTCGCTTCCGGCCTTCCTGTGAGGGGCCTGTTATGATGCAGCACATTTTTGTGACTGTTTCATGGCAAGGAAGGACGTTTCGTGAAGAACATGCTTGGCCATCCCCGTGCTCGGCTCGCCACCCTGGCAGTGCTGGTCGTGGTGATCCCCCTGGCCGCCCGCGCACTGCTGGGCTGGTCCGATCCACTGGGGTACCTGTCGGACCTGGCGATCGGCATCCTGCTGGTACTGCTGTTGCAGCGCAGCCCCTGGTGGCTGGCACTGCCGGTGCTGCTGGCCTGGGGCGGGCTGCTGGTGGCTTCGGCCGAGCTGGTCAGTGCGGTCGGGCGTCTGCCGAACAGCAGCGACCTGGGCTACCTGTTCGACCCACAGTTCATGGAAAACTCCACCGGCGGCGCCCTTGCCCACCCCTGGCTGCCCTGGACCCTCGGTGTCGGCCTGTCGGCCTGGCTGCTGGCCCGCTGGCTCCAGCGCGGCCAACCCGCCCCGGCGCTGCCACGCTCGGCCTGGGCCGCACCAGCGGTGCTGCTTGCCGCGCACTGGGGCAGCGAGCACCTGATACCCTCCGATGCCGATCAATGGCGCCAGTACAACCTGTCCCATCAACTGCTCTCGGCGGGCACCAGCGACCTGCAACTCAAGGCGCAGGCCTGGCTGGGCCATGACCTGACGGTAGCACCGCTGCCCAGCACCGGCCTGACCCAGACCGACCTCGACGGACGCAAGCTGCTCGAAGCCCCGGGCAGTGCACGCAACCTGCTGGTCATCACCCTGGAGGGGATTCCCGGCGCCTATCTGCGCGCCAACCGGCAAGCCCTGCACAGTCGTTTCGATGACGACCTGATGCCCAACCTCAGCCGCTGGGCCGAACGCGGCATGAACACCCCCGATTACGTCCTGCACACCCACCAGACCATTCGCGGCCTGTACGCCATGCTCTGCGGTGACTACGACAAGCTCGCCAACGGCACGCCCAAGGGTGTCGAGCTGCTCACCCAGGACCTGCGCAACCAGGCCTGCCTGCCCGCACAACTGCGCCAGGCCGGCTTCAGCACCCACTACCTGCAAGGCGCCGGCCTGCGCTTCATGGCCAAGGACCGGATCATGCCGCACATCGGCTTCGACTCGGTGCACGGCCTGGAGTGGTTCCGCAACGACAACTACCTCGAGTTCCCCTGGGGCAAGGACGACAAGGCCTTCTTCGAAGGCGCGCTGGGCTATGTCGGTGAGCTGCGCAAACAGCGCCAGCCGTGGATGCTGACCCTGCTCACCGTCGGCACCCACCAGCCCTACTCCGCACCGGACGCTTACCTGCAACGCTACGACAGCGCCAAACAGGCGGCGGTCGCCTACCTGGACGACGCCCTGGGCGAGTTCCTCGATACCCTGGAGCGCCAGGGCGTACTCAAGGACACACTGGTGGTCATCACTTCGGACGAGTCCCACGGCATCGACGGTGTGCGCCTGGCCTCTTCCTGGGGCTTCAACCTCACCCTTGCGCCCGAACAGGCAAAGTTGCCGAAGATCAAGCACGGCACCTACGGCCATGTCGACCTGGCCACTTCGCTGCTCGACTATTTCGCCCTGCCGATCCCCGCCGCCCTGGCCGGCCGCTCGCTGTATCGCGACTACGACAGCGGCCGGGAAATGATCTCCTTCACCAACGGCATGCTGCGTTACCACGATGGCCGAGGCACCTTCAGCGAATGCGATTTCCAGCAGCGCTGCCGACGCTATGCCAGCGAGGGATTCATCGCCGACCAGGCGCACTTCCTCGGCCGCGGCGAAGCGCCACTGGGGCGCCAGATCACCGCGCTCGCTGGCGTGCTCGACCAGTCGTTGCTGCAAACCCCGCTGAACCTGCGCTACCAGTTCGGTGGGCCATCGGCCATTCCTCTGCACAAGCGCATTCGTGACGACTGGGCCGACAACCTGATCGGCGCCCAGTACCTGGAGATGCCCGAAGGCTCGCACACCCGGGTGCGGGTCAAGGTACGCTCGCTCGACCCGGCCCACCGGGCGCACATCCAGCTCAAGGCCAAACAGCAGGAGCAGGATGTACCGCTGGGATTGCCCGAGGAGATACTGGTCACGGCCGACCAGCCGATGGAGCTGGAGTTCGGCTTCGACAACCCCATCGAGCGCAAGGCCTTCTCCTTCCACCTGCTCGGTTATGGTGGGGGTGAGGTGGAGGTCAGCGATTTCAGCGTGATCACCGCCCTGCCGGGTGAAGAGGATGTGATCGAGGAAATCCAGGACGACGGCCACATCGCCCAGTCGAGTTGAATCAAAAGCACGCGTGATCCGTGCCAGACATCGCGGTGTCTTTTTCGCGGGCAAGTCGGAGCGCCGAACCGCCGCTCCTACGGGATTCAGCGGATCTGATGCTTGTGCAGCAAGCGGTAGAAGGTGGGTCGGGAAACCCCCAGCACCTTCGCCGCGATGCTCATGTTGTCACTGTGGCGGTTGAGCACATCGCACAACGCCTGGCGTTCTGCGCGGTGCTTGTAGTCTTCCAGCGTCCCCAGCGGCGCCTCGGCCTCCTCCAGCACCTGTAACCCCAGATCCTGCGTCTCGATCTGTCGCCCCTCGGCCAGCACCAAGCCGCGACGTACGCGGTTGGCCAGTTCACGTACGTTGCCCGGCCAGTCGTGCCGCCCCATGGCCGCCAGGGCATTGTCGCTGAACGAGCGTGGCCGTCGCCCCGTTTCCAGGCTGTAGAAATGCGAGAAATGGTTGGCCAGCATCGACAGGTCACCGTGCCGGTCACGCAGAGGCGCGGTCACCACCTGCAGGACATTGAGCCGGTAATACAGGTCTTCACGGAACCTGCCACGCTCGATCGCCTGCTCCAGATCCACGTGCGTCGCTGCCAGCACCCGCGCATCCACCGGAATCGGCTGACTGCCGCCAACGCGCTCTATGTGCTTCTCCTGCAGAAAACGCAACAGATTGGCCTGCAACTCCAGAGGCAGGTCGCCAATCTCGTCGAGGAACAGCGTACCGCCGTGCGCCGCCTCGATACGCCCGACCTTGCGTTGATGCGCCCCGGTAAAGGCGCCTTTCTCGTGGCCGAACAGCTCGGACTGGATCAGATGCTCGGGAATAGCCCCGCAATTGATGGCGATGAACGGCTTGTCATGGCGCTGCGACTGACGATGCAGCGTGCGCGCCACCAACTCCTTGCCGGTGCCGCTCTCGCCACGGATCAGCACGGGCGACTCTGTAGGCGCCAGCTTACCGAGCAGCTTGCGCAACTCGCGGATGGGACGGCTCTCGCCCAGCAGTTCGTGCTCGGGCTCATCGACCCGCACCGCCCCCTTGCCACGCAAGCGCGCCATGCCGAACGCACGCCCGAGGGTGACCTGCACCCGGGAAACGTCGAATGGCAGGGTGTGGAAGTCGAAGAACCACTCACAGACGAAATCGCCGACGTTCTGCATGCGCAACTCTTCGGCGCTGAGCACGGCGATCCATTCGGTATTGCTGCGCTTGATCAAGTCCTTGACGGCATCCTGGTGACGCAGGTGCGAGGCCTGCAATCGCAACAGGCCGACGTCACATGGATGCTCGAGCGCAGCGCCCAGGGTACAACTGCGCACCTCCCAACCGGCGCCCCGCAGGCCCGGCAGTAGACGGTGGCAATCATCGCAGGGATCGACAATCAGCAGACGGCGTTGGGATGCAGGTTCAAGCATGACCTATCCTTGGCGCCAATTTTCAGTTTTTTAATTAGAAACAGTAAGTTGCGGCGCCCGAATTAACAGTAGCAACGAACCTGACGGTGCCCACTACCGTTTGTCTGCCAAATGCCGTCACGCAAAGCGACTTCGGAATTTTTACCCATAACCGGCGTCACAGGCGGCACATACAACGGATCACTTTTTCCGTTATAAAAAAATTTTCGACTGCCATGTGACTTCACCCACGACCCGGAGCATCAGTACCAATAACCCCGCGCTGCAATCGTTCATTTCTTTACCCGGCGCGGACACACATTTGCTGTTTGGGACCACAAGAGAGACCGAACCATGAATGCCCCGCTCCGTGTCAACGAAGCACTGCTGATTGCCGACCACGCCTTCGAACCCTTCCAGTGCGTTGCCTGGGATGCACCCAACGGTACTGGTGAGCTGAGCCTGGCAGTGATCGACCGGACCAGCACCCGTATCGGCAGCAAGCAGGTATCCTCGCGCATCTATTCGGACCCTGCACAATGGGCGAGCCTGATCGAGGAAGTCCGCGCCGAGCTGTTCGAAAAAGGCTATGACCTGCAACCCTGGTCCATGCCCAAGGCATAACTTGCCGACGCACAGGTGCGCGTCTTGTCGCGCACTTGTGCAACTTTCCCCCTGCTGCTTCGGCAACTTTCAGTTTGTGCGAGTTATTGTCGCGCGCCCACTTTATCTAACGACGTTCAAGGATTCCCCGATCAAGTCAGTACAGGCCGCCTGACCTGTGCTGACTTGATCGGAGAGTCCTTAACGGCGCAGAACCCCTCCCGGGACTGTGTTGGACTCATGAACGGCCGTTGAACCACGAACAATACGTACTACTTCAGCAGCCTATCAACGAGCACTCAGAATGTCGCGAGCGTCTGCGCGGAAAAGACCGAAACCAAGCGGCTGCAGAATCGATCGAGCAATGGTGTCCTTCCGGCTCAACTTGCGCTAGGCAAACAGGAGCGGACAAATCGGCCCATCTCCGAGCGCAGTTCCCAGTCCTCTGGTGCGCCCATGAAACCGCCGTGGGGCATGCCTTCAAAGATATGCAACTCGCAGGGAACGCCGACGCGGTGCAGCGCCCGATGCAGGCGTACGGCGTTCGACAGAAACAGATCGCGCGTGCCGCTCTGTATAAAGGTTCGCACGAAACCCCGGGAGAAATCACCGAACAGCGGCGACAACAAAGGATCGGCCAGGTCAGCTCCAGCGGCATACAGTAGGTTGTTGGACATTAGCGAACCGGGCAGTTGCACGTCGATGAGCTGATTCAGCGTGAAGCTGTCGCCCGACTCGGTCAGATCCGCTTGCGGCGATAGCAGTACCAGCGCTGCGGGCAGTGGCAGACCTTCGTCGCGCGCACGCAGCACCATTGCGGCTGCCAGATTGCCTCCTGCCGAACGCCCGCCGATGACGATACTTTGCGCAGGATACTGTTGAAGCAGCCGACGGTACACCGTCAGGCAGTCGTCCAATGCGGCCGGATAGGGGTGCTCCGGTGGCGTGCGGTAGTCGATACCCCAGCAGCGCAGACCTAACTGGTCGGCCTGCATTTGCGCGCCAACGCGGCATGCGGTGCCTCCGCCAAAGACTAGGCCTCCTCCATGCAGATCGACAAAGACCGCGTCGTCGGCAACCAAGTTTGTCGGCGTAGCGATGTGCACCGTGGCTCCGTCAATCTGTTCGGTTTCCACGCTGGCGAGCAACGGACCAGCAAGTAGCGTCATAGCGGAGCCGTACTGCGCATCAACGCTCGCTTTCAGGCGAATCCAGCCGTCGATATCGTCCAGATGTGGGGGGGATTGCAATGCATTCAGCGGTACGCCATCAGCATTAACCATGCGGCGCAGCGTAGCCTGGGCCTCAGTGCTGATGCTTTCAGGAAAGGGAATATCGCGAGCCGGAATCCGGACGCCGTTGGCTGGATTGTTGTTCATGGAAGCGGTTTCTCTAGGGGGACCTCATCGCGGATCGGCAGTGCTGGAATGGAATGCAACGCCTCCAAGCCACGCCGCCACGAACTTCCGGCATCCGGCGTGCTGTGGTCGAAAGTGACCGACAGCTCGACTATAACATAGCCCATTGCCCCCTCCCCCGAGAAAGCAGGTAGCGGGGATTTGCTCAGCATCAGGCAAGAAGTAGCCACGCAGCACAGCGCGACTCAACAGCGCCAGTTTCGGGCCGGACACCGTCAGGGATTCTCCGATCAAGTCAGCACAGGCCGCCTGACCTGTGCTGAAATGGCCCTCCGTCCAACTGCCCTCTACAAGCCCTCCATCCCATGAGTCAGATGAGCTTTTCCGAAACGTTGTCTGTGCCGATGCGGGTTATACCGGCGTAGATAATCGGCCTGAGCACGACAGACGGCAAGTGATCTGGCAGATCGCTGCGCGACGCAGCACCTACAAGCACTTGAGCGGACGCAGCCTGCTCTGCACGGCCGAACGTCAGATCGAGAAAGTCAAAGCGCAGACGCGGGCGAAAGTCGAGCCCCCTTTCGCGTGATCTAGCGCCAGTTCGGTTATGTGAAAACCCGCTTCCGTGGGTTGGCCAAGAACACGGCGCAACTGACCACGCTGTTTGCTCTGTCGAATCGGTGGAGGGTGCGCCGGCAATTATTGTCTGCTGCGGGAGAGGTGCGCCCGTGAGGGCGGATAACCAAGGCTTTGCCTTGGTTATCCATTGATCAGCGGCTGAAAGTCAGGCTTTTCGGTATCCCTAAACCACCCATTTCCGGCTGATGAGCAGCTTGTTCGGAGTTTCCTTGACTGATCGATATGCTGGTAATCCGCCTGCAGTTGCGCAGCGAGTTGCCTTGCCCGCCCCAGGCGCACCGGCGCCGTCTCGATATCGACCAGCACGCAGGCACAGGGCATCGGCTGCACAGGCTTCCAGCGTTGCAGGCGCCCGTCGGTCAGCACCAGGCAGCGTTGGACCTCCCCGGGGTGCGCTTTGCCACGGCGCAGCAACCACTGGCGCGCCTCTTCCAGGGCCGCGAGCAACGGCGTGCCGCCCCCCGCCCCGAGCGCACGCAGCCAGGGCTGAAGCGCAGCCGAGGCCTTCAGGCCATGACGCTGCCACTGTGGCGTGTTGCCGCTGGCGGTCAGCAACGCCAGGCGCGCACGCTGGCGGTAGGCCTGGTCGAAGAAGGTCTCGAGCAGCCCCTTCGCTTGCGCAAGGGATTGGTGGCGGCGGGTTGACGCCGACGCATCGACGATCACCAACCACAGTTCCGGCGGCTGTCCACGGCGTTGCTGCCAGCACAGGTCCTCGACACGGCGCGGCCGCCCCTTGAGCAGGGTCGGCAGCCAGGCGACCCGACCTCCAGCGGCTGCACGGGGGCGTCCACGGCTGGCACCTGTCAGTTTTCCGGCACGGGGCCTGGCATCCGCCGCTGAACCACTTCGTGCGCGGATGCTCAGGGCTTTTTTGCCCAGTTCGGCACCTCACGCCGGGCACCTGCGCTCACCGGTTGTGCCTCCATTGCCCCCCAGTCACCTTGCCCACTCGGGTCTTGCGACTGCTGGCCGCCCTGAGGTGGCGTGTTCGAGCCAGCGGGCGGCTCTGCGCTGCGACGGCGATGGCGCAGGGCAAATTCGGCCACAGCCTCGACATCTTCCTCGCCGATGGCCGCAGCACCGCGCCAGGCGGCATGGGCGCGTGCCGCACGCAGCCAGACCAGGTCGGCACGCAGGCCATCGACACCCGCAGCGAAGCAACGCTCGGTGATCCAGGCCAGCGCCTGGTCGTCCAGGGCAATGGCGGGCAGGCGCTCACGCGCTTGCTGGCAGCGTTCGCGCAACTGCGCCTGGGCCACTGCCCATTGCGCGCAGAACGCCTCGGGGTCACTGTCGAATGCCAGACGGCGACGGATGATCTGCTGACGGTCGTGCGGCTCAGGCGTGCCTTCGAGGGCGATGTTCAAGCCGAAACGGTCGAGCAACTGCGGACGCAGTTCGCCCTCTTCCGGATTCATGGTGCCGATCAGCACGAAACGCGCGGGGTGACGGTGCGAGATGCCGTCGCGCTCGACACGGTTGGTGCCGCTGGCCGCCACATCCAGCAGCAGGTCCACCAGCGGGTCGGGCAGCAGGTTGACCTCATCCACATAGAGCACCCCGCCATCCGCCTGGGCCAGCACGCCCGCCGAGAAGCGTGCCTTGCCCTGCCCCAGCGCAGCGTCCAGATCCAGAGTACCGACCAGCCGCTCTTCGGTCGCGCCCAGCGGCAAGGTCACGAAAGGGCCCGCGCCGAGCAGGTCGGCCAGGCCCCGGGCCAAGGTGCTCTTGGCCATTCCACGCGGCCCCTCGATCAGCACACCGCCGATCTTCGGGTCGATGGCGGTCAGGCACAGGGCCAGCTTGAGGTCTTGCGCACCGACCACGGCGGCCAGGGGAAACTGCAGGGGTTCGGTCATTTCAGGCCTCTTCCTCGCCGTCGAGCAACTGCTGCTCGAGGGCCTCGCGGTAATCGCCCGGCGCCTGCCACAGACCGCGCTGCTGGGCTTCCAGCAAGCGCTCGGTCAGATCGTGCAAGGCGTGCGGGTTATGCTCGCGCATGAATGCTCGAGTCGCCGGGTCAAGCACGTAGGCATCGGCCAGCGACTGGTAATGGTGATCGTCGATCAGGTGAGTGGTGGCATCGAAGGCGAACAGGTTGTCGACCGTCGCCGCCAGCTCGAAGGCACCTTTATAGCCGTGACGCTTGACCCCGTCGATCCATTTCGGGTTCAGCGCACGCGCACGGATCACCCGGTTCAGCTCTTCCTTGAGGGTGCGAATACGCGGGCGGTCGACCTGGCTGTGGTCGCCGTGGTAGCTGGCGACCGTGGCGCCTGCCAGGGTTTCGGCAGCCGCGAGCATGCCGCCCTGGAACTGGTAGTAGTCGTTGGAGTCGAGCAGGTCGTGCTCGTGGTTGTCCTGGTTCTGCAACACCGCCTGGACCTGCCCCAGGCGCTGGGCGAACTGGGCCCGTGCCGGCGTGCCTTCATCGGCGGCACCGTAGGCGTAGCCGCCATGGTTGAGGTAGACCTCGGCCAAGTCGGCGCGCCCCTGCCAGAGGCGTCCGTCGATGGCGTTCTGCACACCCGCACCATAGGCACCCGGCTTGGCGCCGAATACCCGCCAGCCAGCCTGGCGCCCGGCCTGCTCGGCATCGACACCCTGCGCCAGCAGCGCCTGGCGCTCGGCACGCACGCGGGCCGCCAGCGGGTTGAGGTCGTCCGGCTCGTCCAGCGCCGCCACGGCCTGAACCGCCGCATCGAACAGGCGAATCAGGTTGCCGAAGGCATCGCGGAAGAAACCCGACACGCGCAAGGTGACATCTACCCGCGGGCGATCGAGCAGGCTCAGGGGCAGGATTTCGAAGTCATCGACCCGTTGGCTGCCGGTGGCCCATACCGGCCTGACCCCCATCAGCGCCATGGCCTGGGCGATATCGTCACCGCCAGTGCGCATGGTCGCCGTGCCCCAGACCGACAGCCCGAGCTGGCGCAGGTGATCGCCATGCTCCTGCAGGTGACGCTCGAGGATCAGACTGGCAGAGGCAAAGCCCAGGCGCCAGGCGGTGGTGGTGGGCAGGTTGCGCACATCCACGGTATAGAAGTTGCGCCCGGTGGGCAGTACGTCCAGGCGTCCCCGGCTTGGTGCCCCGCTGGGGCCCGCCGGCACGAAGCGCCCGGCCAGCGCGGCCAGCAGGCCCTCGATCTCGGCGGCCCCGCAGGCATCCAGGTGCGGCGCGACCTCCTCCCTCAACGCCTGCAGCACCGCGTGCACGCCCTGCCACTGCGCGCTGTCCGGTGCCGTTTCACGGCCTTCGATCAAGGCCAGGGCAAGCGCTTCCAGGCGCTCGCGCGTGTCGCCACAGGTGCGCCACGCCGCCTGGTCGAGTGCCTGCAGCAGCACAGGTCGCGGCCCTTCCCAGGCTTGCCCGAGGTCGCAATCCAGCGGATCGAACCCCAACGCCAGCGCCCGCGCCAGTGCGCGCAGCAGGCTGGCATTGCCGCCACGGCCGTCACCACGATCGACCCGCAGCAGCGCCAGCAGCGTATCACTGCGCAGGCGCCCTTGCGGCGACTGGCCAAAGACATGCAAGCCATCGCGAATCTGCGACTCTTTCAAGTCGCACAAGTAGGTGTCCAGGCGTGGCAGCCAGACAGCGGCATCGTCCAGTTGCCCTTCGAGCTGCAGGTCACGGTCGATATGGTTGGCCTTGACCAGTTCGAGAATGTCACGCTGCAGCTCGCGGGCGCGGCGCGGGTCGAGCAGTTGCGCCTCGTAGTATTCGTCGGCCAGCTGCTCCAGATGCCGCAGCGGCCCGTAGGTTTCGGCGCGGGTCAGTGGCGGCATCAGGTGGTCGATGATCACCGCCTGGGTGCGGCGCTTGGCCTGGGCGCCCTCACCGGGGTCGTTGACGATGAACGGGTAGATGTTCGGCAGCGGGCCGAGCAGCGCATCCGGCCAGCACTCGGCGGACAGCCCGACGCCCTTGCCGGGCAGCCACTCCAGATTGCCGTGCTTGCCGACATGGATCAGCGCATCGGCGGCAAAGCCGTTGCGCAACCAGAAATAGAACGCCAGGTAGCCATGCGGCGGCACCAGGTCCGGGTCGTGATACACCGCGCTCGGGTCTACCTGGTAGCCCCGGGCCGGCTGGATACCGACAAAGGTCAGGCCGTAGCGCAGACCGGCGATCATCATCCGGCCACTGCGGAACATCGGGTCTTGTTCAGGTGCGCCCCAGCGTTCGCGCACCGCACGCTGGTTGGCCTCGGGCAGGCAGGCGAAGGCCGCGAGGTAGTCGTCCAGAGACAGGCTCTGGGCACAGGGGCGCTGGTCGAGGTGATCCAGGTCGTTGGTCACGCCGCCGAGCAGTTCGTGAATCAGCGCCGTGCCCGTCTGCGGCAAGCCAGCAACCGGATAACCCTCGGCCTGCAGGGCATGCAGGATGTTCAGCGCGGCGCCAGGCGTGTCGAGCCCCACGCCATTGCCGATACGCCCGTCGCGGGTCGGATAGTTGGCCAGCACCAGCGCCACGCGCTTCTGGGCATTGGGCAGTCGCGCCAGCTCGACCCAGCGCCGTGCCAGCTCGGCGACGAAATCCATGCGTTCGGGGTGGGCCTTGTAGCAGACCACATCGGACTGGCTGCGCTCGCTGCGCCAGGCCAGGTCCTTGAAGCTGACCGGTCGGGTGATGATGCGCCCGTCCAGCTCCGGCAAGGCGATGTGCATGGCCAGGTCGCGCGCACCCAAGCCCTGCTCGCTGGCTTCCCAGCCGGGCTGGTTGTCCTGGGCGCAGATCGCCTGCAACACCGGCACGTCGCGGCGCAGCGGACGCAGGTTGGGCCGCTCGGGGCTGGACAAGGCAAAGCCTGTGGTGTTGATGACCACTTCGGCGCCGACCTCGTCGAGCCAGGCCTCTACCTGTTCGAGACAGGCCGCCTCCTTGAGGCTGGCGACTGCGATCGGCAACGGGTTCAGCCCGGCGGCCTGCAAGCGCTGGCAAAACACATCGATGAACCCGGTGTTGGCGGCCTGCAGGTGCGAGCGGTAGAACAGGATCGGCGCCACCGGATGCTCCGGGTGCCACTCGGGGAACCAGTCTTCAAGCCCTGCACTGGGCTTGCCGGGGTGGTAGACCGTGGTGCGCGGCAGCGGCTGGGGTTCGTCCCAGGCATAGTCGCGCCCCAGCCACTGGCTGGCCAGGCAGTTGAACAGGTTGACGGCATTGGCCTTGCCGCCCTGGCGCAGGTAGTGCCAGAGCCGCTCGGCCTGTTCGGCCGGCACCGTGCCCAACTGTGTCAGCTCCGGGTCGGGGCGGTCATCGCCGGGCACCAGGATCAAGTGCACGCCACGCGCGGCGAGTTCGACCAACTGCTCGACGCCATAGCGCCAGTAGCCGACACCGCCGTGCAGCGATACCAGGATCACCTTGGCATGGCGCAACACCTCATCGATGTACAGGTCGACGGAGGCGTGGTTCTGCACCTGCATGGGGTTGGCCAGGCGCAGGCTGGGGAAATCGTCCGGCAACTGCTCGGCGGTTTCGGCGAGCAGTGCCAGGTGAGAGTCACCGCTGCAGAGAATCACCAGCTCGGCGGGTGTCTGGCCGAGGTCGGCAATGCTGTCGTCCGGCACGAAGCCGCCGGGCTGGGTCCGCAGCAGGTGCATAGATCAGGCGCCCAGGGCCTGGCGCAGGCGCGCTTCCAACTGTGCCGCGTCAAGGTCCTGGCCGATCAGCACCAGGCGGGTGATGCGCGGCTCGTCGCTGCGCCAGGCGCGGTCGAAGTGCTTGTCGAAGCGCGTGCCCACACCTTGGATCAACAGGCGCATCGGCTTGCCGGGGATCGCGGCAAAGCCTTTGGCGCGCAGGATGCCGAACTCGGTGACCAGTTGCGTCAGGGCATCGAGCAGCAGGCTTTCGTCCGCTTCAGGCAGGTCGATGGAGATGGAGTCGAAGGCGTCATGATCGTGATCGTCATGATCGTCGCCGTCGTGGTGCGAATCGTGGTGGGTGCGACGACCATCGATGTGCACTTCGGACTCGGCACCCACGCCCAGCAATACATCCAGCGGCAGGCGACCGCTGCTGGCCTCGATCACCTTGACGGCCGGCGGCAGCTCCTCGGCGACTTCGGCGCGGACCTTGGCCAGGCCCTCGGCGTCAATCAGGTCAGCCTTGTTCAGCACCACCAGGTCGGCACTGGCCAGTTGGTCGGCGAACAGCTCATGCAGCGGGGATTCGTGGTCCAGGTTGGGGTCGAGCTTGCGCTGCGCGTCAACCTGGTCCGGGTAGGCGGCGAAGGTGCCGGCGGCCACGGCTGGGCTGTCGACGACGGTGATTACCGCATCGACGGTGCAGGCATTGCGGATTTCCGGCCACTGGAAGGCTTGCACCAGCGGTTTGGGCAGGGCCAGGCCGCTGGTCTCGATGAGAATGTGGTCCAGGTCGCCACGGCGAGCGACCAGCTCACGCATCACCGGGAAGAACTCTTCCTGCACGGTGCAGCACAGGCAGCCGTTGGCCAGCTCATAGACGCGGCCGTTGGCCTCTTCCTCGGTGCAGCCGATGCTGCACTGCTTGAGGATTTCGCCGTCGATACCCAGCTCGCCAAACTCGTTGACGATGACCGCGATGCGTCGCCCCTGGGCGTTGTCGAGCATGTGGCGCAGCAAGGTGGTCTTGCCCGAGCCGAGGAAGCCGGTGACGATGGTGACGGGAAGTTTGGCCAGTGTTTTCATGTGGCGATGCCCTTGGCAGCAATGGTGCGGGCATGCGGGACGAAAGCCTCGACCGACCGGCCGGGCTCGCTCGCCACCGGATCACCCCGCCCGGTTGAAAGTCGAATACGTTGCGAGGCAGGTCTCCTGGCTTGCACTGCACGACCTCCAGCCGTCAGGACGACGCCTTCCCGCGCGCGGGCGCAGTGGCTGTGTCGACCCTGTTCAGTGCTTACAGTTGCGGGGGCAGCCGCGGCTTGTACCGCGTTCCCGTCTTAGCTCCGGCAGCGCCGGAGAACCTCGAAGCGGCAAGGCTACGCAGTGGTGCGCAGGTGGTCAACCGTCTGACGCTGATCGGAGCCTTCAGATGCCACCCCCGGCCAGCAGCTCGGTCAGCACCTGCGCCAGGGCCTTGACCATCACATCGGCCGTTGGCCGGTGGACGATGACGATCTCGTAGCTGTCCACCTCCGGCAAACCTTGCGCCGCCCCCAGTACTCGGTGCTCGGCGGTGGCCGCGCGCGGCGGCAGCAAGCTCACGCCCATGCCATCGGCCACCGCGGCCTGGATACCGGAAAGGCTGGAGCTGGTGAAGCTGATGCGCCAGCGCCGGCCCATGCCTTCGATGGCATGGATCATGTCTTCGCGGTACAGCCCGCGCGGTGGAAAGGTGACCAAGGGCACCGGGTCAAGCTCGAAGGCCGGCATGCGCACGCTGTCGATCCATTGCAGGCGCTCGGGCCAGCAGGACACCCCCTCGCGGCTGTTGCGCCGCTGCTTGAGCAGCACCAGATCGAGTTCACCATTGTCGTAGGCCTGGCTCAGGTCGCGGCACAGGCCGCTGGTGACTTCCAGCTTGACCTGCGGGTGCAGGCGGCTGAACGCCGACAACGCATTGGTGGTTCGCCCGCCGACGAAATCTTCGGGCACGCCAAGGCGCACGGTGACGCCAACCATGGCCCCGGCCAGGGCCTCGAGCATCTGGTCGTTCAGCGCCAGCATGTGCCTGGCATAGCCGAGCAGCGTCTGCCCGGCGTCGGTGGGCAGCACGTCGCGGTTGCCACGCACCAGCAGGCGATGGCCGACCATCTCCTCGAGGCGTCGTACCTTCTGGCTGATGGTCGACTGGGTCGAATGCAGACGGGCTGCAGCCGTGGTGAAGCTGCCGCAATCGGCGACCACGACGATAGCGCGCAACAGGTCGAGATCGAACAGAGCCCTATTCGGTTTTACGCTGATGGACATGAGGGTATTCGGTTTTCAAATGATGACGCTGACTTCTAGCATGGCCCTTCGAGGCGGGCAACGTTGATGTATTCGGAAATCCACTACAGCTCATCCAGATAATTCGTTTCAGTTGCCTGCAACTTTTTCCCTAGGATGAGGCTTTGCCTCAGGAGCCCTACGCATGCGCCACACCCTCGCTGCCTGCCTGCTGGCCTTCACCTGCCTTGCCGCCCACGCCGAGACCACGTCCATGGATACCCGCCTGCTTTATGCCGCCCAGCGCGGCGATGCACCTGCCATCCGTCGCCTGCTCAAGGAACCGGTGGCGCTCGACAGCCGCGATGGCCAAGGGCGCACACCTCTGCTGGCCGCGACCCACGGCAACCACATCGACGCGGCCAAGGTGCTGATCGAGGCCGGCGCCGATGTGAACGCCAAGGACAACATCCACGACAGCCCCTACCTGTATGCCGGCGCTCGCGGCCTGAACGAGATCCTGCGCCTGACCCTGGCGCACGGCGCCGACCTCGCCAGCACCAACCGCTACGGCGGCACGGCGCTGATTCCGGCGGCGGAGCGTGGCCATGTGGAAACGGTGCAGATGCTGATCGATGCTGGCGTGGACGTGAACCACCTCAACCGGCTGCACTGGACCGCCTTGCTCGAGGCGGTGATCCTTGGCGACGGCGGTCCGCGCCATGTGGACATTGTGCGACGGCTGCTGGCGGCCGGCGCGGACCCGGCGATTGCCGACAAGGATGGCGTGACGGCGCTGGAGCATGCGCGCACGCGCGGGTATGCAGAGATGGTGGCGTTGCTGGAGCGGTGATGAACCGCTGGCCCGTGCCAAGTACGCTGCGGTGGATGGCACGGGCTACGCCCGTGTTCGCGGGACAAGTCGGGGCGCCGAACCGCCGCCCCCACAAGGGGATTGGGCGGGCCTTTAGATTTTGAGCGAGATAGTTGTTCCTACACTTCCTCGTACGGCAAACCCACATAATTCTCGGCAATGTTCACCAGGCCGGCATCGGACGACAGGAAGTACTCGCGGTCCGCCTCCTGCATCTTCTGGTCCCAGGCATCCTTGTGTTCGCCAAAATCATGCAGCAGTTGGGTCATGAACCAACTGAAACGCTCGCCCTTCCACACCCGCCGCAGCGCCAGCGGTGAGTAGCGCTCCAGCAGGTCGCTGCGACCTTCGCGGTAGACCTTGACCAGGATGCGATACAGGTAGTTGACGTCCGAGGCTGCCAGGTTCAGGCCCTTGGCCCCGGTCGGTGGCACGATATGCGCCGCATCCCCCACCAGGAACAGGTGCCCGTACTGCATCGGCTCGACCACCAGGCTGCGCAGCGGCGCGATGCTCTTTTCCAGCGCAGGGCCGGTGACCAGGCGCGCCGCGACGTCCTCGGGCAGACGAGCCTTGAGTTCGTCCCAGAAACGCGCATCGGGCCAGTTCTCCACCCGCTCGTCCAGCGGCACCTGCAGGTAGTACCGGCTGCGGGTGGTGGAGCGCTGGCTGCACAATACGAAACCACGGTCATGATGCGCATAGATCAGCTCGTGGTTGACCGGCGGGGTATCGGCCAGCAAGCCCAGCCAACCAAACGGATAGACCCGCTCGTACTGCTTGAGCACACCCTGCGGAATGCTCTGGCGCGAAACGCCATGAAAACCGTCGCAGCCAGCGATGTAATCGCACTCGACGCGGTGCAACTGGCCGTCCTTCTCGTAGGTCACGTAGGGCCGTTCATCCTTGAGCCCGTGCGGCTGCACGTTGCTCGCGCCATACACGATCGGCGCCCCGCTCTGCTCGCGGGCCTGCATGAGGTCGCGGGTGACTTCGGTCTGGCCGTACACCATCACCGTCTTGCCACCGGTCAGAGCCTTGAGGTCCAGGCGCTGGCGACGCCCTGCCACCAGCAGTTCGACGCCTTCGTGCACCAGCCCTTCACGGTCCATGCGCGCCGATACCCCGGCCTCGCGCAGCAGGTCGACGGTGCCCTGCTCCAGCACGCCGGCGCGGATCCGGCCAAGCACGTACTCAGGGGTCTGGCGTTCGAGAATGAGCGTGTCGATGCCCGCCTTGTGCAGCAGTTGACCAAGCAGCAGGCCAGAAGGGCCGGCGCCAATGATTGCAACCTGGGTTTTCATTGTTGTTGTCTCGCCTTGTCGATGCCGTACTGGCGGCAGCCGGCATACGTTATTCGGGTTAGCCCCTGCATTTTTACTGGCGCAAAAAGCTGAAAAGGTGTCATATCCGATGAAAAATCTGCACTTTTCAAAATTCCGTGCGATCAGCGCACAGGTGTCCCGACCATGAAATCCTCCCTTCCCGGCGTACCGCTGTTCCAGCTCTATGGTGAAAACCACGCCTGGCCCGGCAGCGATCTGCTGCACTGCGAATCGATCCCGGCACGCAGCCGCCTGCACCACTGGGAGATCAAGCCGCACCAGCACGCCGAACTGTTCCAGTTGCTCTACGTGCAGCGCGGGCACGCGCTGGTGGAAATCGAAGGCCGACACAGCGAGATCCACGAGGCAGCGATCCAGGTGGTGCCACCGCTGACGGTGCATGGCTTTCGCTTCAGCGCCGACATCCAGGGCCATGTACTGACCTTCGGTACGGCGCTGGTGGCCGACCTCGAGCAGCGCCTGGGTGCACCCCTGGCGGTGCTGGCATCGGCGGCATGCTACCCGCTGGGCCGCGACCGCACGCGCCTGCGCGGGCTGATCGACACCTTGCAGCAGGAATACCAGGGCAGCGCACCCGCTCGCGCCGCCATGCTGCAGGCGCTGGTGACCGCCCTGATGGTGTGGATCAGCCGCCGCCAACAACTGGGCCAGGCACCGCGCAACCGCGACGAGCGCGACCGCCACTTGCTCGGGCACTACCTGCGCCTGGTCGAAGCGCATTACCGCCAGCACCTGTCGGTCGATGAGTTTGCTGCTCGCCTGGGCATCACCAGCCTGCAGCTCAACCAGCTGTGCCGCGCGCTGAGCGGGCAGACCGCGCTGCAGGTGATCCACCAGCGCCTGCTGCTCGAAGCGCGGCGCAACCTGACCTACACGCGCATGAGCATCGGCCAGTTGTCCGACAGCCTGGGTTTCAGCGATCCCACCTACTTCGCACGCTTCTTCAAACGCCTCAGCGGCCAAACGCCCAATGCCTATCGACGCAGCGGTACTGCGCAATCACCTTGACGTATACGTCAACCTGCCTTTAGCTTACTCACATTCCACCCCCGAGCCCGAGCATGAGCAGCCAGACCTACAGCATCTCCGACCTGTCCCGCGAGCTGGACATCACCACCCGCGCCATCCGCTTCTACGAGGAGCAGGGTCTGCTGAGCCCCGAGCGTCGCGGCCTGGAGCGCATCTATTCGGCGCGTGACAAGGTGACCCTCAAGCTGATCCTGCGCGGCAAGCGCATCGGCTTCTCGCTGGCCGAATGTCGCGAGCTGATCGAGCTGTACGACCCTAGCGGCGGCAACCTCAAGCAGCTCACCAGCATGCTGGCCAAGATCGCCGAACGCCGCGCGCAACTGGAGCAGCAGATGCTCGATATCCAGCAGATGCACCTGGAGCTGGACACCGCCCAGGAGCGCTGCGAGCAGGCCCTGGCCGCCACCCTGAACAATAACCGTTGATTCGCCACAGGAACCCCGCCATGTCATTGCCCGCACACGTGCGCCTGGTCGAAGTCGGCCCGCGCGACGGCCTGCAGAACGAAGCCCAACCCATCAGCGTCGCCGACAAGGTGCGGCTGGTGGACGACCTCACCGACGCCGGGCTCTCCTATATCGAGGTGGGCAGTTTCGTCTCGCCCAAGTGGGTGCCGCAAATGGCTGGATCGGCCGAGGTGTTCGCCGGTATCCGTCAGCGTGCCGGGGTGACCTACGCGGCCCTGGCGCCGAACCTGCGCGGTTTCGAGGATGCACTGGCAGCCGGGGTCAAGGAGGTGGCGGTGTTCGCCGCGGCGTCCGAGGCGTTCTCCCAGCGCAACATCAACTGCTCGATCAGCGAGAGCCTGCAGCGCTTCGAACCGATCATGGACGCCGCCCGCGAGCACGGTATCCAGGTGCGCGGCTATGTATCCTGCGTGCTCGGCTGCCCCTATGAAGGCAAGGTCAGCGCCGAGCAGGTCGCCCCGGTCGCCCGCGCCCTGCACGACATGGGCTGCTACGAGGTGTCGTTGGGCGACACCATCGGCACCGGCACCGCCGGCGATACCCGACGCCTGTTCGAGGTGGTCTCGGCGCAGGTGCCGCGCGAGCAGCTTGCCGGCCACTTCCACGACACCTACGGCCAGGCCCTGGCCAATGTCTATGCCAGCCTGCTCGAAGGCATCAGCGTGTTCGACAGCTCGGTGGCCGGGCTCGGCGGCTGCCCCTACGCCAAGGGCGCCACCGGCAACATCGCCACCGAAGATGTGCTGTACCTGCTGCAGGGGCTGGGTATCGAGACCGGTATCGACCTGGACAAGCTGGTCGCCGCCGGCCAACGCATCAGCGACGTGCTGGGGCGTGCCAACGGCTCGCGGGTAGCACGGGCACGCAGCGCCCGCTGACGCACGCCCAGGGGCGGCGAGCGCCGCCCTGTTTCCCTCGCTCATCGAACTGTGACATTTCCGGCCAGCGGGATTATGCTCTGCGGGTATGTCCTCCAGTCGCAATATGTGAGCGCCGAATATGAAAATCGATGACATGGACGCCTTCGTGGCCGTCATCCGTTGCCAGTCGACCAACCTTGCCGCCGAAGCGCTGCAACTGACCCAACCGGCCATCACCCGGCGCGTGCAGAACTTCGAGGAAGACCTCGGCGCCACCTTGCTAGACCGCAACACCAAGCCACTCAAGCCCACACCCATGGGCCTGCGCGTGTACGAGCAGTGCAAGGCCATCCTGCGTGAAATCGACGCCCTGCGCGAACTGGTGGCCAACGATGGCGCACCGTCCGGCACTCTGCGCCTGGGCGTGCCGCAGACACTGGGCGATGTCGTGCTGCTCGAGGCCCTGGCGCAGATCCGCCAGGCCTACCCCGAGCTGCGCACCCAGGTCACCAGCGGCTGGGGCAGCAGCCTGATCGCGCGCATGGAAAACGGCGAGCTGGATGCCGCTGCGGCGCTCTTCCCACCGGGCAAGATCTTCCCCGAAGGCATCGCCAGCCATTCCATCACGCGCATGCCGTTGCGCGTGGTCGCGGCCAAGGGCAGCGCCGGCAAGCGCAGCTACAAGTTGCGCGACTGCTATACCCGCGGCTGGGTGCTCAACCCCGATGGTTGCGGCTTTCGCGCCGGGCTGCAGCGCGCATTGAGCGAACAGGGGTTGTCACTGTCGATCAACCTCGAAACCTTCGGCACCGAGTTGCAACTGGGGCTGGTCGCCAACGGCCAGGGCCTGGGCCTGGTGCCCGAACCGCTGTTGCTTGCCAGTCGCCATCGAGACCTGCTGGATATCGTCAACGTCAGCGATTTCAAGCCGCAGGTCGACCTGTGGCTGTTCCATCCACGCTACCTGGGCAACCTGCAGGAGCCGGTGGAGCTGTTCGGCGCCGTGGCGGGCACCCGGCTGAACAACGCAGCGAGTTGACCTGGTTAAATGATCACCTTGCATAAAAACAAAAAAGATAATTCTTAAAACGAATAATTAGCATAGAACCAAAAAGACTTTTACAGCGTTGCGCCAGACGCCTACGGTCCTGTTCACACCGTACTGCCTTGCACTGGAGCACCGCATGAGTTCACTGTCCGTCGTACCTCCCAGCCAGGAGGCCGTGCGCCTACGAGTCAGCGCCGAGGAATGGAAGGTGCGGGTCAAGCTCGCCGCCGCCTATCGCCTGGCAGCCCTGTTCCGCTGGACCGACCACATCTACACGCACTTCTCGGCACGGGTTCCCGGCCCGGACGAGCACTTCCTGATCAACGCCTTCGGCCTGCTGTTCGACGAAATCACCGCGTCCAACCTGGTCAAGGTGGATGTCGACGGCACGATCATCGACGACCCGCTGGGCCTGGGCATCAACCAGGCCGGCTACGTCATCCACAGCGCCATCCACCGCGCCCGTCCCGACCTCAAGGCCGTACTGCACACCCACACCCGCGATGGTGCGGCGGTGTCTGCCCAGCGTGACGGCCTGCTGCCGGTCTCCCAGCATGCGTTGGCCTATTACAGCCGCGTGGTGTATCACGACTACGAGGGCGTCGCGCTGGACCTGGATGAACAGCAGCGTCTGGTGGCCAACCTGGGGCAAAGCAATATCCTGATCCTGCGCAATCACGGCTTGCTCACCGGCGGCATCAGTGTCGAACATGCCTTTCGCGAGCTGCACGGCCTGGAGCGCGCCTGCAACATCCAGATCGCCGCCCAGGCCGGTGGCAATGACCAATTGCAGTACGCCTCCCCAGCGGCGATTGCCAAGGTGCATGAACAGTCGAAGCGCTTTTCCGACGGGCTTGGCGAGGGGATCCAGCGGCATTGGGATGCGTTGATCCGGCAACTGGATCGCGAGGGGCGCGATTACCAGGGCTGAAGCCCGCACCTGCTGAGGGAGCGGGTATGTACGTTGCGCTCCCTCAGCGCTCCCGCGCCAACCCCACGCAGCGGCGCGCCAGCACATCGGTCGGATCGACCAGTGCCACCTGCACCCCGTCGATGGGGAAGCCATCGGCCTGGGCCAGGATCAGCGGCAATTCGGTACAGCCCAGAATCAACACCCGCGCGCCCTGCGCGACCAGTTGCCCGGCGCCCGCCAGCAGGTCGTCCCGACACTGCCCCTCGGTAAACCCCGCCTTGACGCCCTCCTCACCATAGATCGCACGCATCACCCGTGCCTGCGCCGCGTCGTCCGGCACCAGCAACGACAGGCCGACGCGTTCGGCCGCCGCGTGATAGACACCACTTTGCAGCGTGCCCGAGGTCGCCAGCAGCCCCACCCGCACCTCGCGACCATGGCGGTGCAAAATGAAATCGATGGTCTCGCTCAGCATGTTGACGATCGGCACCGCCAGATGCTCCTGGATCCGCTCGACATAGGCATGCGCGGTATTGCAGGGAATCGCGATGGCATCGGCGCCCTCCTCTTCCAGGCGGCGGCAGGTCGAGTACATCGCCACGGTCGGGTCGGCCTCCTGGCGCAGCAGGTTGGCGGTGCGATCGGGAATCTGCGGGTTCTGCTCGACCACCATCCTGATATGGTCCTGGTCACGCCCGGCCGGGGTGTTCTTCACCACCTTGCCCATGAAGTCCACGGTCGCCGCCGGCCCCACGCCACCGACGATCCCCAGCTTGAACGGCGCACGGCTCAGCACCGAGTCGGTGGCGCTGGCGAAGTCGGCATACACCTGGTTGGCATCGACGCAGTGAATGCCACGGCGCATCAGCTCCGGCGCCAGCAACGACAGCTCGGTCATGCCCGGCAGCAACAGCGTCGCGCCCTGGCCTTCGAGTTCCAGGCAAACCTGGTGCAACAGCTCCAGCGCCACCCCATCCAGATGTCCGGCCTTGATGCCTGCAGGCCCGTACACCGCCTCCATCAACGCCGCCTGCTGCACCGGCGAGGGATGGATCAGCTCGTAGTCGTCGGCAAAGTGCCGCTCGAACAACCCCGAAGCGCGCACATAGTCCGAGGCCAGCACGCCCAGGCGCGCACCCGGCGGGGCGATCTGCGCCACATGGGCCTTGAGCGCGGCCATCAGGTCGACGATGGCGATCTGCAGCTCGGCGCGCAGTTCGTCGATGAAGGTATGGCTGGCGAAGCACGGCACCAGCACGGCGTCGGCACCGCTGTCGGCATAGCCCTGGCAGACCTGGAACACATAGAGCTTGCGCGAGGTCATGCTCGCGCCCGCACTGAGCGGCAGCGCCAGGTCCTTGAACGGGTGCTGCTCGAACAGCAGGTGGTAGCGCCCCTGCTCGGCCAGCAGCGGCTGGCTCTTTAGCAGCTTGAGGAATAGGTCGCCACCGGCCAGCGAGCCGAGGCCACCGATGATGCCGAGGGTGCGCGCGTTGGCGGTCTTGCGTGGGCTTTTCATGGAGCGGTCCGGATCAGGCGTGGGTGGCAGGGTTCAGCGCAGCTTCGACGGGCGCAGGGGCCTCGTCATGACGCCGCTCGAGGTCGGCGATCACCGCCGTGGCGATGCTGTTGCCCACCACGTTGGTGGCGGTACGGCCCATGTCGAGGAACTGGTCGATGGCCAGGATCAGCAACAGCCCGGCCTCGGGCAGGTGGAACATCGGCAGCGTGGCCGCGACCACCACCACCGAGGCCCGCGCCACGCCGGCCATGCCCTTGCTGGTGACCATCAGGGTCAACAGGATCAGCACTTGCTGGGTGAAGCTCAGCTCGATGTTGTAGGCCTGGGCGATGAACAGGATGGCGAAGGCCTGGTACATCATCGAGCCGTCGAGGTTGAACGAGTAGCCCAGCGGCAGGACGAAGCTCGACACGCGCTTGGGTGCACCGAATTTCTCCAGCGCATCGATGGTCTTGGGGTAGGCCGATTCGCTGCTCGCGGTGGAGAACGCCAGCAGCACCGGCTCGCGGATCAGATTGCCCAGGGTGAACACCGGGCGCCCGAGGAAGCCGTAGCCCACCGCGAACAGCACCAGCCAGAGCAGCAGGATGCCCAGGTAGAACTGGCCGATCAGCGTGCCGTAGTCGAACAGCAGGCCAATGCCTTGGGTGGTGACGGCGGCGGCCAGCGCGGCGAAGACACCGACCGGAGCGAACATCATCACGTAGTCGGTGATGCGGAACATCACCTTGGCAAGCTCGTCCACCAGCTCGCCGATGCGGGTGTTGCCGCGTTGCTTGACGAACGCCAGTGCCAGCCCGAAGAACAGCGAGAACACCACGATCTGCAGGATCTCGTTGTTGGCCATGGCTTCGGCGATGCTGCGCGGAAACACATGGCTGATGAAGGTCTTGAGGCTGAAGTCCCCGGCGTTGACCGCCACCGCGCTTGCCGCCTGGCCTGATTCCACGCTCAGGTTCAGGTGGGCGCCAGGCTGGAACAGATTGACCAGCAGCATGCCCAGGGCCAGGGAGAACACCGAGGCACTGACGAACCAGATCATCGAGCGCAGGCCGATGCGCCCCACCGAACCGGAATTGCCCAGGCTGCTGATCCCTGCGACCAGGGTGGCGAAAACCAGCGGGGCGATGATCATCTTGATCATGCGCAGGAAGATGTCGGTGACCAGGCTGAAGTAACCTGCAATCTGCTTGGCGGCGTCAGCGGAGCCTGCGTAGGTGTTGCACAGCCAGCCGACGACGATGCCGAGCAGGATCGCCACGGCGATGTAACGGGGTAGTTTCTTGTTATTCATCTCGACCTCTGTCTGTCGAATGCGGGAGGGACAGCAACAGGCTACGACGCACGGCCGGGGCAGTTGATGAGGATGCGCGATGGGTTCATGCGTAATTCGCATAGTTGTCGAATGGCGGTGAAATCCAGGGAAACCGGGGATAAGCTGCTCCACTGGTAAACGCGGTGTCTGTGGGAGCGGGCTTGTCCCGCGATCGGGCGCGTAGCGGCCGTAAAACCGGACACCGAGATACATCAGAAAGATCTCGGTTGCCTGGCTTGCGGCCGCTGCGCGCCCGATCGCGGCACAAGGCCGCTCCCACAGGAACCGGCTGCAGAATCTGCGCGCCACCCACAGGCCCACCACCATGCAAACCAAATGGATCGATGACCTGCTGGCCATCGCCGAGACCAAGAGCTTTTCCCGCGCGGCCGAGATCCGCTGCATCACCCAGTCCGCACTGTCGCGACGCATTCGCTCGCTGGAGGAATGGGTCGGCGTCGAGCTGGTCGACCGCAGCACCTATCCGGTGCAACTGACCGCCGCCGGCAAGACCTTCTGCGACGAAGGCCGAGACGCGCTGTCGATCTTCCATGACTTGCGCTCGGCGCTGCGCCGCGGCGAGCGCATGCCCGGGCGCTCGATTCAGGTGGTGGCCGGGCACACCCTGTCGATGACCTTCCTGCCCACCTGGTTCGCCGGTTTCCAGCGCCGCTACGGCTACTTCAACGCGCGGGTGCTGGCCGCCAACGTGCAGGAGGCGGTCATCGCCCTGGCCGAAGGCAGCTGCGACCTGATGATCGGCTACAGCCACCCGCGTGCACCGATCATCCTCGACCCTGACAAGTTCGTCGGCCTGCGCCTGGGCAGCGATGCCTTCTTTCCGGTGTCGGCGCCCGACGCCGAAGGCCGCCCGCTGTTCGCCCTGCCGGGGGCGGCGGGCAAACCCACCCCCTACCTCGCCTACACCACCACCTCGTTTCTCGGGCGGGTGGTGGATGTGTTGCTGCAGGGCAACGCGCAGCCTCACCTCAAGCGCTTCTACGAAGCCGACATGGCCATGCACCTGATGCGCATGGCCCGCGAAGGTTATGGCATCGCCTGGCTGCCGGAGTCGGCGGTCGAGGAGGAACTGGCCAGCGGTCGGCTGGTGCGCGCAGGCGGGGATGAGTGGAGCGCGGAACTGGAAATCTGGTCGTTCCGCTCGATCGGCAACAGCAACCCGACCATGCTCGAGCTGTGGAAGTCGCTGGAACGCGACCTGCGCTGAAACGCCGCCGGGGCCCTTGCGGCCCCGGCTTCAGGTGGATTGACGGACGATCAGAACTTCAACTGCCACTGCCCCATCACGGCATGGTTGCGTGCATTGCTGCCCAGCTCGCCGTTGTAGCCCAGGCCCACACTCTGCCGCGCACTGAGCCCCAGCTCCAGCCCGGCCTCGACCACCAGGCTGTCACGGTCCAGCGCGCTGCCCTGGACGCTGAACGCATCGCCTCCGGCCAGGAAGGCCTGGCGCGTGCGAGTGTCGAGATTGCCATAGGTGTGGCGCCAGCCCAGGCTGGCGCGGGGCGTCAGGCTCATGCCGTTGTCCAGTTGCCCAAGGTGCGCGATGCGCACGCCGAAGGTGCTGGTGACGTTGTCCTGCGTGTCGGCATCCACCGCCAAGGCAGCATCGCCGCCCTTCTCGCGGTAGCTGTCGCGGTGGTAGCGCTGGTAGCCCAGGTTGGCGAAGGGCTCGGCACTCAGGCGCCCGCTGCCCAGGGCATAGCCCAGCTCGGCGAAGGCTTGCTGGCTGTCGGCATCGTAATTGCCCTTCAGGCGCTCATCGAAGCCATCGAAGGCCACGCTGCGCTTGCTGTCGCCGTCGTGGCTGCTGTACGCCGCGCCCAGACGCAGGGCCAGCGGGCCGCTCTGGCGTTGGGCGTAGAGGCCGGCATGCCAACTGTGCACCTTGCCGTCCAGGCCGCTGGCGTCCAGGCGGGTGCGCGAGTATCCGCCCAGCACGCCCAGGCGCCAGTCGCTGCCCACCGCCCAGTCCAGGCCCATCACCGCGCCTCCCGTGCGCTGCTCCAGGTTGCTGGCGCCGTGGCTGCCATCGACCTTGCCATAGCTGCCCAGTACCTGGCCCCACACACGCCCCTGGGCGTTGGGGTCGTTGAGGTTGCGCACGCCCTGGGGCAGGCCGGTGGCGGCGAGCACCGGGGTGTCCTGCTGATCCAGGCCCACCAGCAGCCCGGCATTGCTGCCCATCGACTGCAAGGCACCCAGCATGGTGCTGCCCACCTGGGCGCTACCGGCCAGGGTGGCGGCGGCGAGGTTGGCGGTGTTGCTGCCCGACAGCTGCTCGATGGCATTGCCGGCGCTGGCGTTCGAAGTATTGAGCAACGCACTGTACAGCGCACCGCCGCTGCCCAGGCTGGCCAGGCTGCGCGCCGCAGCGCCACCGTTGGCGCTGCGGGCGAACTGGTCGAAGGCGACATCGTTGCGGCTGTAGGTCAGGCCCACCGACTGGCTGGTATAGCTCAGTTTCGGGGTGAGGAAGGCGTAGTCGCTGGTGACCTGGCCAAAGGTGCCGTTGATCGCACCGGCGTTGAGCACGGTGTACTGGCTCTGCCAGGGGTACTGGCCCGGGGTCGGCTGGATGCGCAGGGTGGCACCGCCCAGATTGGCGGTACCGGTGACGTTGATCGGCGCACTGCTGCCGTCGGCGTTGACGCCATAGACCAGGCTGGCGCCCGAATCGAACTTCAGGTCGCCCTTGACCGTGGCCACGCCCAGCCCGGTGTTGGTCAGCATCGTGCCCCTGACGTCGAGGCCACCGACCACACCACCGCCCGCGTAGGTCGCCCCCTGGTACACCCGCACGCTGCCGAGCACACTGCCCTGGTTGACCAGCGCCGCGCCCTGGGTGATCTCGCCACCCTGGCTGAAATCGTTGACGCTGCTCAGCGTCCAGGTGCCGCCGGAGACCAGCAGCTTCTCGAAGTTGGCGCTGTTGCCAAACTGGCCGCTGCCCTCGAGCTGCAGCGTATCGACGCCATCGCCCGCATCCACCAGGCCATTGAACACCCCACCAGTGCGCACGATCAGCCGATCGTCGCCGCCGCCCATGCTCAATGCCAGGCCGTTGCCACCGCTGATGGTGCCGCTGTTGATCACGGTGTCATCGAAGTTGCCGACCAGCTTGATACCGAAACCGCGCTCACCACGAATGGTGCCGGCGTTGTCGATGGTAGTCGCGCCGACACCCGAACCTTCGGCACCGTCGTCCACCAGGATGCCGTTGTCGACGCTGCGGATCAGGCCGGTGCTGGTGTTGGTGACCGTACCGCCGCCCATGGCGATGCCTTCGCTGCCATTGGGCCGCCCGCCGCTGTCCACGCCCTTGGCGCCCAGGCCCTGGATGGTGCCGGCGTTGTAGACGTGGCCGATGAAGTCGATATCGACGCCGTCGCCATCGCCATTGATCTTGCCATCGGCGATGGCACCGGTGATGGTGCCCCAGTTGTACACGCTGCCGGTGCCGTCGGAGCCGAAGCCCGAGCCGTTGCGCCCGGTAACGCTGGCACCGGCATAGTTGTAGAGGGTGGCGTCGGTCTTGAGGTCCACGCCGTGACGGTCGGCACTGATGCTGCCGTAGTTGTACACAGTGACACCGGTCGAAGTACCGATCTTGATGCCGTCGTATTTCTGGTCCAGGCCGTTGGCATCCTGCGGTGCGGTGTCGGTGTAGATACGCCCGTAGTTGGTGATGGTAGCGTTGGAGCCGGTCTTGATCGCGTCATTGCCCACGGCATGGATCACGCCGCTCGCTTCGTTCACCAGGGTAGTGCTGAAGCCCGGGTTGTTGAGGGCCTCCAGATCGATGGCCTGGCCATCGGTGATGGATTCGATGGTCCCGGCGTTGCTGATCTTGAGGCTGCCACCCGCGGTGGGGTTGGTCTGGAAACGGATACCGTCGTTGGTCCCCTGGATCAGCGCCCCGGCGCGGTTGGTGATGACGAAGAAGCTCTGGTCGGTGCCGCCATCCTTGGTGTCGATACCGCGGGCCACGGTGGAGCGAATGATACCGGCGTTATCGACGCTGACCGTGGTGCCGCTGGTCTGCTTGGGCAGGATCACCCCGTCGTCGGCACCCGAGACGATGCTGCCGGTCGGCGTCACCTTGAGCGTGTCGCCCTTCTTGAGTTCCAGCGTGCTGGTACTGGCATTGCCAACCTGGTAATCGGTGGCGTTGGCGGCCAGGGCAGCACTGGCCAGGGCGACACACAGGGCCAGACGGTGCGGCGTGAAATGCATGTTGGGGCGACCATTGTGATTGTTGATGGCCGGCCAATATGGCTATCAGATATTACCGTTTGATTGACAACCCGCGCCGACCGCCTTCAACCAGCGCCCCACCTCGGCGTAGATTCCCTCCACGGCCTCGACCATCCCCTGCATCCGCAGAAAATCGTGGGTCAACCCCTGCTCCACCCGCCACTGCAGCGGCACGCCGGCCTTTTCCAGGGCATGTGCCCAGGCCACGCCTTCATCCAGTAGCGGGTCATGCCCGGCCAGCGCCATCCAAGTAGGCGCCAGGCCCTCGAGCGAGGTCAGGTGCAACGGCGACACCCGCCAATCGAGGCGCTGCGATGGGTCACGCACGTAATGCCGGTAGAACCACTCCAGGGTTTCGCTTTCGAGCAGGTAACCCTCGGCATATTGCACGTGGGACGGCCGCTGGCGGCTGATATCGGTGACCGGGTAGAACAGCAACTGCGCCAGCGGGCGCAACACCGCCCCCTCCTGCTGCTGCGCGGCCGTGGCGGCGACGACGATGGCCAGGCTGGCCCCGGCGCTGTCGCCACTGACCACCACCCTGCGAGCATCCAGGCGCCGCGCCTCGCCGTGTTCCACCAGCCAGCGGGCACTGGCCAGGGCATCGTCCGCAGCCGCCGGGAAGGGTGCTTCCGGTGCCAGGCGGTAGGCTGGCGCCAGCACCGCAAAGTCGCTGCACATGGCCAGGCGACGACACACCGCATCGTGGGAGTCCAGGCTGCCGACCACATAGCCGCCACCGTGGAAATACAACAGCACCGGCTGCAGGCCGTCCACCGGCGACTGCCGGCGATACAAGCGTGCCGACAGCGGTTGGCCCTCGCCATCCACCATCTGCAGTTGCTCGACCTGCAGGTCGCCAGGCGGGCTTGGGTCGAGCACCTGGGAGCTGCGTTCGAATTCGGCGCGGGCCTGCTCGACGCTCATCTGGTGCATGGGTTGGCTGCTGCCGGTCAGTCGGCCCAGCTCGACCAGTTCGAGAAAACCGGCCAGGTCAGGATGCAAAGACATTGGGAAATTCCTCGGAAGACGCGATACGGGCGCCCGCCAGTGCGGCGAGCGCCCGAGGTTTCAATGGCTGAACGTCGGTGCCAGGCTGTCGCGGATATCCGCCAGTACGCTGGGGTGCTGCAGCAATTCGAAGTGCCCTGCCGCCAACACTGCACTGGCCTGGCAATGCCCCAGCGCCGCCTCGAAACTGGCGCGCTCACGGCTGCCGACGCCTTCGCCCCACCAGCAGCGCGCCTCGGCCGCCACGGCAGGCAGGCTGTGCAAGGCCTCGCCCAAGGCTTTCAGGCGCATGGCCACGACGAAGGTGTGCGCCAGGTCCTGCGCCTCGATCCGGGCGTAGACGTCCGAGGTGCTGCCCTGTTGGCGCAGTTGCCCGATCTGCACCGCCAGGGCATCGGCGTCCAGTTGCGTCAGCGTTGCAGGGTCGAGCGCCGCTGCGGGCGCATCGCCCAGGGTGACCGCCACGAAACCGTGGAAGTCGTCACGCCAGTCGCCGCTCGGTGCAGCCAGCCCCGGCAGGTAACTGTCCACCAACCCCAGCAGGCTGACCTCGCGGCCGAGGCGGATCAACTCGGCGGCCACCAGCACCGCCAGCGGCCCACCCAGCGACCAGCCCAGCAGCCGCAGCGGCCCTTCAGGCTGCCTGCGCAGCACGACCTGGGCATAGTCGCCGGCCATTGCCGCCAGCGAGCTGTCCTGCCACTCGCGGTCCAGCAGCATGCGGCATTGCAGGCCGTAGACCGTGCACTGCCCGTCCAGGTAGCGGGCCAGCGGCTCGTAGTCGAACACCGTGCCGAAGCCGGCATGCAGGCAGAACAGCGGCGAGGTGCCGTCGACGATACGGTTGAGCGCCAACAACGGATCCGGCGCCTGCGGCTTGCGTTCGCTGCCGCACAGTTGGGCGATGGTCGGTTTGCCCATGATGTCGCGCAGTTTCAGGCTCAGGCCCAGCTCAGGTGCCGCGCGGACCTTGCCCAGCACCTTGAGTACGCGCAGCGAGTCGCCGCCCAGTTCGAAGAAGTTGTCGGTGATCCCGACCTGGTCGAGCTCCAGCACCTCCTGCCAGATACGCACCAGCGCCAGTTCCTGCGGGGTACTGGCCGGCACGTGCTCGCGCGCCTTGAACTGCGGATCAGGCAGGGCCTTGCGGTCGAGCTTGCCATTGGCGCTCAGCGGCAGCGCCGCCAGCAGGATGATCTGCGCCGGGACCATGTAGTCCGGCAGCTCATCGGCCAGGTGCGCACGCAGGCGTTCGGCCAGATTGGCATCCGCCTCGGCCACCACATAGGCGACCAACTGCTTGCTGCCATTGACCTCCCGCGCGACCACCACGGCATCGCGCACCTCGGCGCGCCCACGCAGGCGCGCCTCGATCTCGCCCAGCTCGATACGGAAACCACGCACCTTGACCTGATTGTCGAGCCGACCGAGGTAGTCAAACACGCCATCGGGGCGACGGCGCACCAGGTCGCCAGTGCGGTACAGACGCCCGCCCGCCTGCGCGAACGGGTCACAGACGAAACGCTCGGCCGTCACGTCCGGACGTTGATGGTAACCCCGCGCCAGGCCCTCACCGCCGATGTAGAGTTCACCTGCAACCCCGTCCGGTACGGGATTGAGTGCAGCGTCCAGCACATACAGGGTGCGCTCGCCGACCCGAGTGCCGATCGGTGCATACACCGCCTCGCACGGCTGGCTGGCCGCGACGCGCCAGAGCAACGGGGTGACCACGGTTTCGGTCGGGCCGTAGCCATTGGTCAGCGCCTGCGGGCGCAGGTTGCGGCGCACCAGGTCGTAGTTGGCCTGGGCCACCGCATCGCCACCGAAGCAGTAGATGCGCACTGCCGGCGGCTCGCGGCCTTCGGCGTATTCAGCCAGTTGCTGCAGGTAGGCCGGGGGGAAGCAGGCGATGTCGATGCGCTCGGCATGCAGCGCTTGCCAGGTCTGCTCGGGCGTCCACAGTTCGCCTGGGCGGATCACCAGGCAGCCGCCATTGCTCAGGGTGGACAGCCAGCGCTCCTGGGCGCCGTCGAAGGCGAACGACATGAACAGCAGCTCGCGGGTGCGCACGTCCATCTCGTAGCGCTCGGCGATCGCCGCGCAGTGCATGGCCAGCGGGCCGTGGGTCACCGCCACGCCCTTGGGCTTGCCGGTCGAACCCGAGGTGTAGATCAGGTAGGCCAGGTTGTCCGGCGACACTGCCGCGGCGCCACGGATAAGGCCCGGCGCGTCGAGGTCAAGGCTGTCGAGAGGCAGCCAGTTCACCCCGTCGCGCTGCGGCAGGCGCTCCTGCACGCTGTGCTCGGTGAGGATCAACGAGGCGTTGCTGTCTTGCAGGATCCAGTCCAGGCGCTCGCGGGGGTAATCGATGTCCAGCGGCACATAGGCGCCACCGGCCTTCATCACGGCGTAGAACGCCACCACCATGTCCACCGAGCGCTGCAGGGCCACGCCCACCCGCACTTCCGGGCCGACACCCTGCGCCACCAGCAGCTCGGCCAGGCGGCTGGCCCGCTGTTCGAGTTGCGCGTAGGTCAACTGGCGACCGGCACACACCAGCGCAACCTGGGTCGGGCGCTCACGGCTGTGGCGGGCGATCTGCTCGCCCAGCAGCGCCGTCGGCGCCTGCCCGCCCAGGCGGTTGGCCTCGAGCAACTGGCGCTGCCCGGCCTGATCGAGCAGGCCGAGGTTGCCAAGCCGAGCCTGCGGCTGGTCGAGCATCCCCTGCAGCAAGGTCTCGAAGCTGGCGAGGATCTGCGCAACGCTGGCCGGCGTGAAACGCCCGACCAGATAGAGGAACTCGATCTTCAGGGTCGTGCCCAGGTGCACCGCCAGGTCCATGGCGTAGTTGGTCACGTCACGGGTGCTCACCTGGCCGAACTGCAACTGCTGGTCCTGGGCCTGGGCCAGGCGCTCGTCCACCGGGTAGTTCTCGAACACGATGATGCTGTCGAACAGGCCACCGGCGCCCTGCCCGGCCCAGCGCTGGATATCGGCCAGCGCCGTGTGCTCATGGTCGCGCACCTCCAGGTTCCAGGCTTGCAGGGCCTGCAGCCATTGGTCCAGCGGCTGCTGGTCGGACAGGGTCTGGATGATCGGCAAGGTGCTGATGAACAGGCCGAGCATCTCGCCCGAACCCGCCAACTCCGCCGGGCGCCCGGCCACCGTGGCGCCGAAGCACACGGTCTGCTGCCCGGTATGGCGCTGCAACAGCAGCAGCCAGGCCGCCTGCACCAGCGTGTTGGGGGTCACCCGCAATTGCTGGGCGACCTCACGCAGGCGTTGGGTGCGTGCGCCATCCCAGTCTAGGTACAGCGCCGCATGGCCTTCAGCCTGTGCATCGGTCGGCAACGGCAGGCTGGCGCTGAGGCTGGTCGGCCCCTCCAGCCCTGCCAGGCGCTCGCGCCAGAAGGCTTCCTGGCGCGCCGCCGGCTGCTCGCGCAACCAACCGATATAGTCGCGGAAATGCCCGCGTTTGGTGGGCAGCGGATGCCCGGCATAGCACTCGAAGACCTCGCCCATCAGGCGCGAATTGGACCAGCCGTCCATGAGGATATGGTGGCTGGTCCAGATCAGTTGGGTGGTGTCGTCATCCAGGCGCACCACGCTCAGGCGTGCCAGCGGCGCCTCGAGCAGCTCGAAGCCGCGCGCGCAATCCTCATCGGCCAGCGCCTGCAGGGCGCCAGGTTCGACAGTGCGCTCGCGCCAGTCCAGGCAGCGCGCCGGCAGGCTGCCCTGGCGGTAGACCACCTGCAGCGGCTCGGCCAGGTGGCTGGCGGTCCAGAAACCGGTGCGCAGGATCTCGTGGCGTGCCACCACCTGCGCCCAGGCGGCGATGAACGCCTCGGCGTCCAGGCCCTTGACCTCGATGCTGGTCTGGTTGATGTACAGGTTGGCTGCCGATTCCTGGGTGTGGAACAGCATGCCCAGCTGGGTCGGTGACAGCGGGTAGATGTCCTCGACCTGCTCCAGCAGGCCGGGGAAGCGGTCAAGCTGGGCTTGGTCGAGCCCGCACAGCGGGAAGTCCGAAGGCGTCGCGCCGCGCACCGGCAGTTCCACGCAGTGGCGCACCAGCGCGCCGAGCTGCTCGATGTAGCGCTCGGCCAGGGCCTGAATCTCGTCGGGGGCGAACTGCGCACGGCTGAAGATCCAGTTCAGGCTCAGCTCGCCGCCATACAGCTGGCCATTGACCGTCAGCCAGTTGCCCAGCGGTGCATCCTCGCCCTGTTCCGCACCCGCAGACTCGTTGGCCGGGGTGAACAGCGCACCGTCGTCCACGGCGAAACTGCCGTCGAACTGGCCCAGGTAGTTGAAGGTCACCCGCGGCTGCGGCAAGGCCGCGAGCAGCGCTCGCACCTGCGGCTCGCCGTAGTAACGCAGCGCCCCGAAGCCGACGCCCCGATGCGGAATGGCGCGCAGTTGCTCCTTGACCTGCTTGATCGAAGCCCCCAGCTCGGCAGCCGGCGTCAGGCACACGCTGAACATCGAACTGAACCACCCGACGGTACGGGTCAGGTCGATGTCGTCGAACAGGGCTTCGCGTCCGTGCCCTTCCAGCTGCACCAGGGCGTGCTCGTCACCGGTCCAGGCCACCAGGGTGCGCGCCAGGGCCGTCATCAACAGGTCGTTGATCTGGGTGCGATAGGCCGCCGGGGCCTGCTGCAGCAATTGTCGGGTCAGGGCCGCATCCAGGCGCACCTGCACCGTGGCGGCGTCGCGATTGAGCAGAGGTTGCGTCGGCGCGGCTACAGGCCAGTGCACCTGCACCTCGCGCAGACGCTCCCAGTACGCAAGCTCCGCCTGGCCCTGCTCGCTGTGCGCATAGCTTTCCAGGCGCTCGGCCCAGGCCTTGACCGAGCTGGTGCGTGGCCCGAGGTCCGGAGCCTGGCCAGCAAGGCTCTGCTGATAGGCGCTCTGCAGGTCGTCGAACAACACCCGCCACGACACGCCATCGACCACCAGGTGGTGAATCACCAGCAACAGGCGCTGGCTGTCGTCGGCAAGAGTGACCAGCACCGCGCGGACCAGCGGGCCATCGGCCAGGTCGAGGCTTCGCTGCACCCGTTCACCCAGGGCTTGCAGGGCGTCGGGCTGCACCCCCTCGACCCGTTCCAGCAACGTACCGATCGTGCTCACCTCACGGAACTGTGCCTGCCACTGCCCGTCCACCTGGGTGAAACCCAGGCGCAGCGCATCATGCTGCACCAGCAGCGCCTGCAAGGCGCGCTCCAGGGCATCGGCGTCCAGCGCCCGGGTCGGTTGCAGCAGCACCGATTGGTTCCAGTGCGCGCGCTGCGCCAGCGGCAGCTCGAAGAACGCCTGCTGGATCGGCAGCAGCCCCGCCCTGCCCGTCACCGGCCCCTGCTCGGCCTCCTGACCTGCGGCCTCGATGCGCACCGCACCGGCCAGGCCCTGGATGGTCTGGTGGCGGAACAGGTCCTTGGGCGTGAAGCGGATACCGGCCTGCCGCGCGCGGCTGACCACCTGGATGGAGATGATCGAGTCGCCACCCAGTTCGAAGAAGTTGTCGTTGACGCCAATCTGCTCCAGCTTGAGCACGTCCTGCCAGATTCTGGCGAGGGTCTTTTCCACGGCGCTCTGCGCCGCGACATAGGCCTGTTTCGACTGGCCGACCGTAGGGTGCGGCAACGCACGCCGTTCGAGCTTGCCGTTGGGGCTCAGCGGCAATTGCTCGAGCAGCAGCAGGTGCACCGGCACCATGTAGTCCGGCAGCACCGCACCCAGGCGCTCGCGCAAGGTGGCGCGCAAGGCTTCGGCCACCGCGTCGTCCGCCACTGGCGTGCTTGGCACCAGGTAGCCCGCCAGTTGCAGGCCACCGGCACCCGGCACCGCCAGCACCACGGCCTCGCGCACTTCGTCCTGCTCCATCAGCCGTGCTTCGATCTCGCCCAGCTCGATGCGCAGGCCACGGATCTTCACCTGATGGTCGATACGCCCCATGTACTCGATCACGCCGTCGGCGCGGTAGCGCGCCAGGTCACCAGTGCGGTACAGCCGCTCGCCGTCACCGAAGGGGCTGGCGACGAAGCGTTCGGCGGTCAGCCCAGGACGGCGGTGATAACCGCGCGCCAGGCCGGCGCCGCCCAGGTACAACTCGCCCACCACGCCCACCGCCACCGGACCGAGACCGGCGTCCAGCACGTAGGTTTGCAAGTTGGCGATCGGCTCGC
>NZ_JABWRM010000017.1:0-124129 GCF_014268955.1 Pseudomonas sp. RW3S2
CCCACAGGTTGTTCACTGCCATTGAGAACAGTGAACAACCTGTGGGAGCGGGCTTGCCCGCGAAGCTTTTTATGGGGCGAACGGCAGTTCGCGCTTGTGCTGGGTCTTGCGGTAGGTGGCGACGATGATGTCGAACGCTGCCTGGTCAACCGGCTGCCCATGCAGGAAGGCATCGATCTGCTGATAGGTCACGCCATGTGATGCCTCGTCCGGCTTGCCTGGTTCCAGGTCTTCCAGGTCTGCGGTCGGCACCTTCTCCACCAGCGATTCCGGCGCACCGAAGCTGCGCGCGATCGCCCGCACCTGGTTCTTCACCAGCCCGCTCAGCGGCGCCAGGTCACAGGCACCATCACCGAACTTGGTAAAGAAGCCCATCACCGCCTCGGCGGCGTGGTCGGTGCCGATCACCAGGCCTGCGCGCGCGCCAGCGATGGTGTACTGGGCGACCATGCGGGTGCGCGCCTTGACGTTGCCAACGACGAAGTCGACCAGGGTCGGCGAGCCGTTCTTCAGCTCCACCACTTCGGCGGCCAGGGCTCGGACGGCCGGGGCGATATCGACGGTGTGCACTTCGTCTGCCTTGATCACCTCCAGGCAGGCCTGGGCGTCGTGTTCGTCGTGCTGCACCTGGTAGGGCAGGCGTACGGCGATGAAGGTGTAGGCCTTGTCGCCGGTCTCGGCGCGCAGCTCATTGACGGCGCGCTGGGCGAGCAGGGCGGCGGTCAGCGAATCGACGCCGCCGCTGATGCCCAGCACCAGGGTCTTGAGTCGGGCGTTGGCCAGGCAGTCCTTGATGAAGGCCACGCGCCGGGCCACTTCCTTCTCGAGCGCGGCGGCGTCGGCGAAGGGTGGCTGTACCTTGAGCGCCTGGGCAATCTCTTGCTGAACGGCTTGCATGGGTTACTCCTTGCTAGGGACTTTGAATACGTGACGCAGGTAGGCGACGAAGTTCTCGTCGCGGCATTGGGTCTTGGCGGCTTCGTCGGAAATCTTCGCCACTGGCGAGCCGTTGCAGTCGGTCATTTTAAGCACGATGCTCATCGGCGCCACACCCGGGATGTCACAGGTCAGGTTGGTGCCGATGCCGAAGCTGACATTGATGCGGCCGCGCAGTGCGCGGAAGATCTGCAGGGTGCGCGGCAGGTCCAGGCCATCGGAGAACACCAGGGTCTTGGTCATCGGATCGATCCCCAGCTTGCGATAGTGCGCGATGGCCTTTTCCGCCCAGGCCACCGGCTCGCCCGAATCGTGGCGCAGGCCGTCGAAGAGCTTGGCGAAGTACAGGTCGAAGTCGCCGAGGAACGCATCCATGGTGATGCAGTCGGTCAGGGCGATGCCGAGCAGCCCGCGGTACTCGCGTACCCAGCAGTCCAGCGCGGCGATCTGGCTGTCGATCAGCCGCGGGCCGAGCTGCTGGTGGGCCATGATCCATTCATGGGCCATGGTGCCGAGCGGCTTGATATCCAGTTTCCATGCCAGGTCGACGTTGCTGGTGCCGACGAAGCGTGCCGGGAAGTCATCGCGCATCACCCGTACCACCTCTTCCTGCACGCGGCTCGAGAAGCGTCGGCGGGTGCCGAAGTCGGCGACCTGCAGGGCGCCCAGCTCCTCTTCACTGGCATTGGCGCGCAACCAGTCGAACTTGCGATAGAGCTGGTCGCGCGCAGCGTTCAGGCGCATCTGCGGATGCAGGGCGCGGTTGCGCACTTCGCTGATGATCGCCAGCAGCGGCACCTCGAACAGGATCACGTGCAGCCATGGGCCGCGCAGGCGCAGGAACAACTGGTCGTGCTCGATGCCGATGCGCAGGTAGCGCAGGTTGAAGCGGAACAGGCCGAGAAAGCGCAGGAAGTCGGGCTTGAGGAAGCTGATGCGTTCGAGGAAGGTCAGTTGGCCGTCGTCGAGGGTGAGGTCGGCCAGCCGTTCGATCTGCCGGCGGATTTCACCCAGATAGGGGCGCAGGTCTTCGCCGTTGCGGCAGCGGAATTCCCATTCCACGTCGGCGTCCGGGTAGTTGTGCAGGACGCCCTGCATCATGGTGAGCTTGTAGAAGTCGGTGTCGAGCAGGTTATGCACGATGCGCTCGGCGAATGCGCTCTCGCTCATCAAAAAGGCTCCGGAAGCAGCGAATGGCGGACATTGTGCCAGCCTTTTGGGTGTTGTGGTGTCTGGGCTGGTCTCTTCGCGGGCAAGCTCGCTCCTACACAGGAGTGGGAGCGGGCTTGCCCGTGAAGGGGCCAGAACCGCCAGATCGGGTGTTTTTCCGTGCACCAGCTAGCCTTCAAACAGTGCTGCCTGTAGCAGTGACGCACCACCGGTGTGCACTTCGGTGACGTCCACTGTTACAGGGCGGTTGCACGTAAACACTTGCGAGGGTTGCAATGATGGCACCTTGCGGTTGCTCCTTTGTTTTGCGTTCAGTGGCGCCTGCCCTGTGGCAGACGGTTGCACGCTCAATAAAGAAACGACCGCCGGAGGTCTGCAGTGGCCCAGCGAAGTGTGTTTTCCCGGAAGACAAAACTGATGGCACGGCCCTTGCTCGGAGCACAGGGTTGATGAAGTTGTAGTGCCAACTAAAAAAACTCTAGGAGCACCACCTCATGTCGCAGACGTTTTACAAGAAAGGTTTCCTGGCACTGGCCGTGGCTACGGCACTGGGTGTTTCTTCGTATGTACAGGCCGACGTAAAGATCGGCGTAGCGGGCCCGATGACCGGCGCCAACGCAGCGTTTGGCGAGCAATACATGAAGGGCGCCCAGGCGGCAGCCGATGTGGTCAACAAGGCTGGCGGCATCAACGGCGAGAAGATCGTCCTGGTCAAGGGCGATGACGCGTGCGAGCCGAAGCAGGCCGTGGCCGTGGCCAACCGCCTGGTCGATCAGGACAAGGTGATCGGCGTGGTCGGACACTTCTGCTCCTCCAACACCATTCCCGCTTCCGAGGTGTACGACGAAGCCGGCGTCATCGCGATCACCCCCGGGTCGACCAACCCGCAGGTCACCGAGCGCGGCCTGTCGGCCATGTTCCGCATGTGCGGTCGTGACGACCAGCAGGGCATCGTCGCCGGCGACTACATCGTCGATGTGCTCAAGGGCAAGAAGGTCGCGGTCCTGCACGACAAGGACACCTATGGCCAGGGCCTGGCCGATGCGACCAAGGCGCAGCTCGAGAAGCGCGGCGTCAAGCCTGTGCTGTACGAAGGCCTGACCCGTGGCGAGAAGGACTTCAGTGCCGTGGTCACCAAGATCCGCGCCAATGGTGCCGACGTCGTCTACTTCGGCGGGCTGCACCCGGAAGCCGGTCCGCTGGTGCGCCAACTGCGCGAGCAGGGCCTGAAGGACGTCAAGTTCATGTCCGACGACGGTATCGTCACCGACGAACTGGTGGCCACCGCAGGCGGTGCGCAGTACACCGACGGCGTGTACATGACCTTTGGTGCCGACCCGCGCCTGCTGCCAGACAGCAAGGCGGTGGTCGAGGAGTTCCGCAAGGCCGGCACCGAGCCTGAGGGCTACACCTTGTACGCCTACGCCTCGGTCCAGGCGCTGGCCGCCGCGTTCAACGGCGCCAAGTCGAACAAGGGCGAAGACGCCGCCAAGTGGCTCAAGGCCAATCCGGTCAAGACCGTCATGGGCGAGAAGAAGTGGGACAGCAAGGGCGACCTGACCGTCTCCGACTACGTGGTCTACCAGTGGGATGCCAACGGCAAGTACCACCAGCTGGAAAAACAAAAATAACAATGGCTTGAAGCCCGGTCGCCTTGGCGCACCGGGCCGCGGCCCCGCGGTATTTGTACTTTATCCGTAGATCTGCACAGTCCTGCGCGGCGAGGGACGCTCTACCCTTGCCCCCGCCGTGGTCGGCGCTCGTGCAATCTCAATAGGTGAGATTGCGTTATGGATGGTATTTTCCTGCAGCAACTGATCAATGGGCTGACCCTCGGGTCTGTCTATGGTCTGATCGCCATCGGCTACACAATGGTCTATGGCATCATCGGCATGATCAACTTCGCGCACGGCGAGGTGTATATGATCTCCGCGTATCTCGCGGCGATCAGCCTGGCATTGCTGGCCTACTTCGGTATCGAATCCTTCCCGCTGCTGATGCTTGGCACGCTGTTGTTCACCATTGTCGTCACCGGTGTCTATGGCTTCACCATCGAGCGCATCGCCTACAAGCCGCTGCGCAACTCCACTCGCCTGGCTCCGCTGATCAGCGCCATCGGCATCTCGCTGATCCTGCAGAACTACGCGCAGCTCAGCCAGGGCGCGCGTCAACAAGGCGTACCGACCCTGCTCGAAGGCGCCTGGCGCGTCGATATCGGTACCGGCTTCGTCCAGCTCACCTACACCAAGATCTTCATCCTGGTTGCCGCCTTCGTCGGCATGGGCCTGCTCACCTACGTGATCAAGTACACCAAGCTCGGGCGCATGTGCCGCGCCACCCAGCAGGACCGCAAGATGGCGTCGATCCTCGGGATCAACACCGACCGCGTGATCTCCTATGTGTTCGTCATCGGTGCGGTGATGGCGGCGCTGGCGGGTGTGCTGATCACCATGAACTACGGCACCTTCGACTTCTACGCGGGCTTCATCATCGGCATCAAGGCGTTCACTGCCGCGGTGCTCGGGGGCATCGGCTCGTTGCCGGGTGCCATGCTCGGCGGGATCATCCTGGGCATCTCCGAATCGCTGTTCTCTGGCCTGGTCAACTCCGACTACAAGGACGTGTTCAGCTTCTCGCTGTTGGTGATGATCCTCATCTTCCGTCCACAAGGCCTGCTCGGTCGCCCGCTCGTGGCTAAGGTGTGATCATGTCCGTTGCCAATACTGCCTCCACTTCTCCAAGCAAGGGCTTCGACATCAAGCGCAGCCTGATCGAGACCCTCGTCGCCGGCCTGCTGGCGCTCATCGTTTTCGGCCCGATCGTCGGCGTGGTGCTCGACGGCTACAGCTTCAATGCAGAACCCCGGCGAGTCGCGTGGCTGGTCGGCGGGGTGATGATCGGTCGCTTCGTGCTCAGCCTGTTCCTGCAGACACCCACCGGCCAACGCCTGCTGCAAGGCTTCGACAGCGGCGGCTCCGGCGTGCACGTGCTGGCTCCCGACTACAAGTCGCGCCTGCGCTACATCATCCCGGCGCTGATCGTCATCGCCATCGTCTTCCCGATCTTTGCCAACAAGTACCTGCTGACCGTGGTCATCCTCGGGCTGATCTACGTGCTGCTGGGCTTGGGCCTGAACATCGTGGTCGGCCTTGCCGGACTGCTCGACCTGGGTTACGTGGCGTTCTACGCCATCGGCGCCTACGGCCTGGCGTTGGGCTACCAGTACCTGGGGCTGGGCTTCTGGACCGTGCTGCCATTGGCGGCCATCGCTGCGGCGCTGGCGGGATGCATACTGGGCTTCCCGGTGCTGCGCATGCATGGCGACTACCTGGCGATCGTCACCCTGGGGTTCGGTGAAATCATTCGCCTGGTGCTGAACAACTGGTTGTCGTTCACCGGTGGCCCGAACGGTATGCCGGCGCCGTCGCCGACCTTCTTCGGGCTGGAGTTCGGCCGTCGGGCGAAGGATGGCGGGGTGCCGTTCCACGAGTTCTTCGGTATCGAATACAACGCCAACTACAAGTTCCTGTTCATCTACATCGTGCTGTTCCTGGTGGTATTGGCGGTGCTCTACATCAAGCACCGGCTCACGCGCATGCCGGTCGGTCGAGCCTGGGAGGCGCTGCGTGAAGACGAGATCGCCTGCCGTTCGATGGGCCTGAACCACGTGCTGGTCAAGCTTTCGGCCTTTACCCTGGGCGCCTCTACTGCGGGCCTTGCCGGGGTGTTCTTCGCCACTTACCAGGGTTTCGTCAACCCGTCGTCGTTCACCTTCTTCGAATCGGCCTTGATCCTGGCCATCGTCGTGCTTGGCGGCATGGGCTCGACCGTGGGCGTGGTGATCGCCGCCTTCGTGCTGACCGTGGCGCCGGAGCTGCTGCGCAGCTTCTCCGAGTACCGCGTGCTGCTGTTCGGTGTGCTGATGGTGCTGATGATGATCTGGCGACCGCGAGGGCTGATCCGCATCAGCCGCACTGGCGTGGTCCCACGTAAAGGAGTGGCACCATGAGCGACGAAATCATTCTCTCGGTCGATAACCTGATGATGCAGTTCGGCGGCATCAAGGCGCTCAGCGACGTCAGCCTGAAGGTCAAGCGCAACCAGATCTTCGCCCTGATCGGCCCCAACGGCGCTGGCAAGACCACGGTGTTCAACTGCCTGACCGGCTTCTACAAGGCCAGCGGCGGGCGCATCGAGCTGAACGTGCGTGGCCGTCACACCAACGTCATCCAACTGCTGGGCGAACGCTTCGAGGCGACGGATTTCGTCTCCCCGGCGCGCTTCGCCAACCGCCTGTACTACAAGATGTTCGGTGGCACCCACCTGGTGAACCGCGCGGGCCTGGCACGCACCTTCCAGAACATTCGCCTGTTCAAGGAAATGTCGGTGGTGGAAAACCTGCTGGTGGCCCAGCACATGTGGGTCAACCGCAATCTGCTGGCCGGGGTGCTCAACACCAAGGGCTATCGCCAGGCCGAAAGCGATGCGTTGGACCACGCGTTCTACTGGTTGGAGGTGGTCGATCTGGTCGATTGCGCCAACCGCCTGGCCGGCGAGCTGTCGTACGGTCAGCAGCGCCGCCTGGAGATCGCCCGGGCCATGTGCACGCGGCCGAAGATCATCTGCCTGGACGAGCCGGCCGCCGGCCTCAACCCGCAGGAGACCGAGGCCCTGAGCCGCATGATTCGTGTGCTGCGCGACGAGCACGACATCACCGTGGTGCTGATCGAGCATGACATGGGCATGGTCATGAGCATTTCCGATCACATCGTCGTGCTCGACCACGGCAATGTAATCGCCGAAGGCGCCCCGCAGGACATCCGCAACAACCCGACGGTAATCGCCGCCTACCTGGGTGCCGACGAAGAGGAACTGATATGAGTGCACCCATTCTCGAGCTCAAGGACCTGGATGTGTTCTACGGGCCGATCCAGGCGCTGAAGAAGGTCTCGATGCATATCGAGGAGGGCGAGACGGTCAGCCTGATCGGTGCCAACGGCGCGGGCAAGTCCACGCTGCTGATGTCGATTTTCGGCCAGCCGCGGGCAGCTTCCGGGCAGATCCTCTACCGTGGCACCGACATTACCCGCAAGTCGTCGCACTACATCGCCTCCAACGGCATCGCCCAGTCGCCGGAAGGGCGGCGGGTGTTCCCCGACATGACCGTCGAGGAGAACCTGATGATGGGCACCATCCCCATCGGCGACAAGCATGCCGACGAAGACATGCAGCGCATGTACGAGCTGTTCCCGCGACTCAAGGAGCGCCGCAACCAGCGGGCCATGACCATGTCCGGCGGCGAGCAGCAGATGCTGGCCATCGCCCGTGCCTTGATGAGCCGCCCCAAGCTGCTGTTGCTGGACGAGCCGTCGCTGGGGTTGGCGCCGATCGTGGTCAAGCAGATCTTCTCGACCCTGCGCGAACTGGCCAAGACCGGCATGACCATTTTCCTGGTCGAGCAGAACGCCAACCATGCGCTGAAACTGTCGGACCGGGCGTATGTGATGGTCAACGGCCAGATTCGCATGACCGGGACCGGGCAGGAGTTGCTGGTCAACGAAGAGGTGCGCAGCGCGTATCTGGGCGGGCATTGAGGTGGGGCAGGGGCTGCAAGGCAGCCCCGGTCGCCAATGTGGACAACTTGTCGCACATCGCGCTTGAAACACCGTAGATTCCTTGCATAAACCCTTGTTTCCACAGGCACGGTCTTTTCCACGATTAATGTGGAACCGCCTGTGGAAAACATGGTGGCACCTCGCTGGACCCCTCGCACTCCAAGGCCTGCATGGCAATGATCAATAATTGATCAATCGAGCTTTGTGCACAATTCCGTGGCTCTTTTGCCGTTGAAACGCGGCCAGGGATCGCTGCTGTCTTTCTGTGGATAAGTCTGTGCGCAACCCTTGGACAGACCGCTGTACACGGCATGGCTGAAAGCGTTGAGCCATCACCCTGAGCGCTCTGAAAGAGTTCCCTCAGGCCACAGGGTTCACTTTACCCGACGAGTTGCCCCCAATCCGTGGGGAAAGCCTTGTGGATAAGATGCGTATAGCCTGCACCAGCCCTTGTGCTGCAAGGCTTTCGAGGCGTTGCCTGTTTTTTGACCAGTACCGAAAACGGCTTGCTGCCGGCGAGCGCCGCGGGCATGCTGCAAGGCCTGCGACGACCCCTACAGCGAAGGAGAACAGCATGACGTCCACCGTATTCATCACAGGTGCCACTTCCGGTTTCGGTGAAGCCACTGCCCGTCGTTTCGCCGACGCGGGCTGGAAGCTGGTGCTCACCGGTCGCCGCAAGGAGCGCCTGGATGCCCTGTGCGCCGAGCTGTCGGCCAAGACCGAGGTGTTGGGCCTGGTGGTCGATGTGCGCGACCGCAAGGCAATGGAGGCGGCGATTGCCGGCCTGCCGCCGACCTTCGACAAGTTGCAGGGCCTGGTCAACAACGCAGGGCTGGCCCTGGGCGCCGACCCTGCGCCGCAGTGCGACCTGGACGACTGGGAAACCATGGTCGACACCAACATCAAGGGCCTGATGTACACCACCCGCCTGCTGTTGCCGCGCCTGATCGCCCATGGCCGTGGCGCAAGCATCCTCAACGTGGGTTCGGTGGCGGGCAACTACCCCTATCCGGGCAGCCATGTGTATGGCGGCACCAAGGCCTTTGTCGGGCAGTTCTCCCTGAGCCTGCGCTGCGACCTGCGCGGCACCGGCGTACGGGTGACCAACATCGAGCCGGGGCTGTGCGAAAGCGAGTTCTCGCTGGTGCGCTTCGGTGGCGACCAGTCGCGCTACGACGCTACCTACGCGGGCGCCGAGCCGATCCAGCCGCAGGACATCGCCGACACCATCTTCTGGGTGCTCAACCAGCCGGCGCACATCAACATCAACAGCCTTGAACTGATGCCGGTAAGCCAGGACTGGGCTGGGTTCTCGATCGACCGCTCGGCCAAGGGCTGAAAACGGTTCCTCGCCAACTCTTGTAGGAGCAACTGTCTTGCTCAAAATCTAAAGGTCAGCCCAATCCCCCTGTAGGAGCGGGCTTGCCCGCGAACACGGGCGTAGCCCGTGCCAGGCAGCGCGGTGTCTTTTTCGCGGGCAAGTCGGGGCGCCGAACCGCCGCCCCTACAGCCATTAGTGCAGGCGTTGCAGGCCTTCGAGGCAAGTGGCCAGGTGGTAGGGCGTGGTGGACGGCATGTCGTGCCGGCTGACTGCGCCCTGGCCATCACGGCATTCGTGCCAGCCGCCGGCATGCAGGAAGTTGTCTTCGAGGGCTTTGAGCTGGGTCATCAGCTTCGCCTCGTTGCCTGGCTTCAACGCCAGCGCCCGCAGATATTCGGCCTGGGCCCAGATCCGCTGGGTCGCATCAATGACCTTGCCATCCACATCCAGCGACGCGAGCACCGCCGCATCCTTCACGCCGCAACCCTCGGCGTACTCGAACGCCCGGCTGATCGATGCATGCAGCGGGGTCCCGCGCAGCAGTGGCGAGGTGTCGAGCAGGTAGAACCATTCGAACTGATGGCCGGGCTCGAACCAGTTATCCACAGCACCGCGGGGTTTTTCCAGCATCACGCCGTGGGTCGGATCGATGAACTGCGCCTGCAGGGCTGTGCATAACTGCAGCAGGGCCGCTTGCGCGGCATCGTCCTTACGCACGGCCAGGGTTTGCAGGAAGGCTTCGGCCAGGTGCATCTGCGGGTTCTGCAGCGGGCCGCTGCCAAGGTCGGACCAGTCTTCGCCCAGCACGGCTTCGTACAGACCATCATCCCGAGCGAACTGCTCCTCGATGATTTCCAGGGCCGCGTTCAGCGCCGACCCGACCAGCCCTTCGCCGACCTTGCCCCAGTAGTGGGCGCAGGCGAAGACGATGAAGGCGTGGGTGTAGAGGTCCTTGCGTCGGTCCAGTGGCTTGCCGTCGGCATCGATGCTGTAGAACCAGCCGCCGTGCTCGGCGTCGTGAAAATGTCGCTGCAGCGAGCGGAACAGCGCGGCAGCGCGCTCGGCGGCACCGGGTTGCTCGATGCGGCTGCTGAACAGGTAGAGCTGACGTGCGCAGGCCATTGCGCGGTAGCGCTGCACCGGCAGGGGGTGGTGTTCGGCGTCGAGGGCTTCGAAGGGCAGGGCCATGTCGGCGTTCCACCCGGGACCTTGCCACAAGGGCACGATGCGCTCGGCGAAATGTTCGCGCACAGAAGCCAGGCAGGTGGTCAACTCGGACGGGGTAGGGCGGGGGTTGGACATGAAGGCGCTCGTCGCAATCGGGCAGGGCGCCATGGTAGCAGAACTGGGCAAGGGGTTGATTGTGCTGGCCGCCTCGCGGGCTTCAGCCAGGATTCCCCAACCCCTGCCAATGCCGCGCCCCGACGAAGATGAAGCGCAGTTGCTGGGTGATCTTGTCCTGCGCGGTCAGCGCCTGTGGACAAGCCGGATCAGGGCTGTCGATCAGCTCTGGCAGGGTGGCGAACACGGTCTTGACCACCAGGTCGGCCATCACCCCCAGGGCGGCGCTGTCCAGGTGCTGCCAGCGGGTCATGCGTGCAAGGTCGGTGGCCAGGTCAGAGCTGATGTCCCGGCGCAGCCGGGCGATGGCTTGGCGCACGGGCTGCGATCCGCCGTACTGTTCACGGGCGAGGAACAGGAATTGGGCGCGGTGTGCCGCCACCACATCGAGAAAGATGCGCACCGAGGCGTCGGTGATGCCGCCGAGTTCGAATTCGTTGTGGCGCACCAGGCGAATGGTCTGGCGGAAGGTTGCGTCGACCTCGGCGACCAGCGCGAGGCCCAGGGCATCCATGTCGGGGAAATGCCGATAGAAACCGGTGGGGACGATGCCAGCGGCCTTGGCCACTTCGCGCAGGCTGATGCTGCCAAAGCCACGGCCACTCTCCATCAGCTGGCAGGCGGCGTCGAGCAAGGCCTGGCGGGTCTGTTGCTTCTGTTCGGCACGCGGCAGCATGGGGTTCTGGATTCTGTGACAGTACGGCTGGGCACTCTAGATAAAAAAACGAAGCCCGGTCAATGGACCGGGCTTTGGAGGGGAGCAAGCGCTGTATGTCGAGTTGTCGTTATCAGCCATGGGCATCAGCTCACGCGGCGGATTTCGACCAGACGATCCGAGCCACCTTCGGCAACGCGGTTGTTACGTTCGATCAGACGATCCGAGCCACCTTCGGCAACGCGGTTGTTACGTTCGATCAGGCGATCCGAGCCACCTTCGGCAACGCGATTGTTACGTTCGATCAGACGGTCCGAGCCACCTTCGGCAACGCGGTTGTTACGTTCGATCAGGCGATCCGAGCCACCTTCGGCAACGCGGTTGTTACGTTCGATCAGACGGTCCGAGCCACCTTCGGCAACGCGGTTGTTGCGTTCGATCAGACGATCCGAGCCACCTTCGGCAACGGTTTTCAGGGGCTGGGCAATCACTGCCGAGCTGGAACGGGCTTCGGCGCTCAGGTGTTGGTCGGCAGCCGGCAAGGCGAAGGCGTTGGCGGCAAGGATGGAAAGACTCAGGCTCAGCAGCAGTTGGCGTTTCATGATTCGGTGCTCCTCGTGGGACGCTGGAAAGTGGGTACGAGGGCAATGCTACGCTTGGTAACTCAAGAAAAAAGTTCATACGGCTAATGGTAACAATCGACGGAAATGATGGTTGGGCGCAAAGGCTCTGGATCAATGATTTCGGGGTGATGGGTGGCTACGTGCTACCCCGTTTTGCCGGTAACACCCGGGTCGATTTCATCCCCGAAGCTGAGAATTAGGTCAGGAAAAACTTCGCTATCATTGCTGTCATCGATAAAACCCCGCGGGCTTTCGTCAGTCCGAAGTAATGAACGCCTTTGCCGCACCGCTTCATGTCATGCAGTCAGGAGAGCCCCGCAATGACGCGCCCCGCCAGAATCTTTACCTGGACCCTCGCTATCCTCGCGGCCTTGCTGGCGATACTGGTGGTGGTGATCGCCACCTTCGACTGGAACCGTATCAAGCCGTTGCTCAACGAGAAGGTCTCCGAGGCCCTGCATCGGCCTTTCGCCATCAATGGCAACCTCGCCGTGCACTGGCAGCGCGAGCCCGATGAGGGCGGCTGGCGCGCCTGGGTGCCGTGGCCGCGCTTCGTGGCCGAAGACCTGACCCTGGGCAATCCCGACTGGCTCAAGGAGCCGCAGATGGTCGGCCTGGAACGTGTCGAGTTTCGCCTGTCGCCGCTGCCGCTGTTGTTCCAGCAGATCTCGATCCCGCGCATCGACCTCACCCATCCCACCGCCAGCCTGACCCGCCTGGCCGACGGCCGGGCCAACTGGACCTTCGACTTCGGGCCCAAGGACGAGAACGCCGAACCGTCGAAATGGGTGCTGGATATCGGCGCCATCGGCTTCGACCAAGGCAACGTCACTTTCGACGACCAGACCCTGCAGACCAGCATGAAAGTGCAGATCGACCCGCTGGGCAAGCCGATCCCTTTCAGCGAGATCGTCGGCAAGGCCAGCGCGGAAAAGGTCGGTGGTGCGCAGGATTACGCGTTCGGGCTCAAGGCCGAAGGTCGCTACAAGGGCCAGGCAGTGTCTGCGACCGGCAAGATCGGCGGCCTGCTGGCGCTGCAGGACGCCAGGCAGCCATTCCCGCTGCAGGTCGATGCACGCGTCGGCGATACGCGCGCAGCGGTCGCCGGCACCTTGACCGATCCACGCAACCTTGGCGCCCTTGACCTGCGCCTGAAACTTTCCGGCAGCAGCCTGGGCAACCTCTATCCACTGACTGGCGTGACTTTGCCCGATACCCCGGCCTATGCCACCGACGGTCATCTCACCGCCAACCTGCACGATCCGCAGGGCGCGCGTTTTCGCTATGAAGGGTTCAACGGCAAGATCGGTGACAGCGACATCCATGGCGACCTGGCCTTCGTCGCCAGCCAGCCACGGCCCAAGCTCTCCGGCAACCTGGTCTCCAACCAGTTGCTGTTCAAGGACCTGGCGCCACTGATCGGCGCCGACTCCAACGCCGAGCAGAAAGCCCGTGGTGGCGCCAGCAAGCAGCCGACCGGCAAGGTGCTGCCGGTAGAGGAGTTCCGCACCGAGCGGTGGCGGGCGATGGATGCCGACGTGACGTTCGCTGGCAAGCGAATCGTGCATAGCGAGCAGTTGCCGTTCAAGGATCTGTCTGCCCATGTGGTGCTCGAGGACGGTCTGCTGCGTATGGTCCCGCTGCGCTTTGGCGTGGCCGGCGGCAACCTCGATGCCAATATTCGCCTCGATGGCCGCTCGGTGCCGATGCAGGGCCGCGCACGCCTGACTGCCCGCGGCTTCAAGCTCAAGGAACTGTTCCCCACCTTTGCCCCGATGCAGACCAGTTTCGGTGAGCTGAACGGCGATGCCGACCTGAGCGGACGCGGCAATTCAGTGGCGGCGTTGCTGGGCACCTCCAATGGCGACCTGCGGCTGCTGATCAACGATGGCGCGATCAGCCGCAGCCTGATGGAGATCGCCGGGCTCAACGTCGGCAACTATGTGGTCGACAAGCTGTTCGGTGACGAGGATGTGAAGATCAACTGCGCGGCGGCCGACGTCGGTATCAAGGATGGTTTGGCGACCACGCGGCTGTTCGTGTTCGACACCGAGAACGCGATCATCTACATCAACGGCACGGCGAATTTTGCCAGCGAGCAACTGGACCTGAAGGTCACCCCGGAATCCAAGGGCCTGCGCCTGTTCTCGCTGCGCTCACCGCTGTACGTGCGCGGGCCTTTCGCCAAGCCCAGTGCTGGCGTGCAGGCGGTGCCGCTGGCTTTGCGTGGCGCAGGGATGGTAGCGCTGGGTGTGGCGATCGGGCCGGCCGCCGGGTTGCTGGCGCTGATCGCTCCGAGTGGTGATGTGCCCAACCAGTGCACGCCGCTGCTGGAGCGAATGAAGGCCGGCAAGGCGCCTGCGGCGGTGAAGCCGAAGAAATAACGAGGCGAGGAATTAGGGGGAAATAGAGGGAAAGATACGCGATGGCTTACAGGTTGCTCGCGGACATCCTTGCCGCGAGCGATCCGCACCTGCAGTGCTTACAACCCTTGCAGCAGGTCCGACATATCGTCGGCGTGCTCTTCTTCCTGGGCCAGGATGTCTTCGAAGATACGACGGGTGGTCGGGTCCTTGTCACCGATGTACTGAATGATCTCGCGGTAGCTGTCGATGGCGATACGCTCGGCGACCAGGTCTTCGAGCACCATCTCCTTGAGATTGCTGCCGGCCACGTACTGCGCGTGGGAGTTCTTGCTCAGGTTGTCCGGGTTGAAATCCGGCTCGCCGCCCAGTTGGACGATCCGCTCGGCCAGCTTGTCGGCGTGTTCGGACTCCTGGTTCGCGTGCTCGAGAAACTCCTCGGCGGCGACGCTGGCCTTGATACCGCTGGCCATGAAGTAGTGGCGCTTGTAGCGCAGGGTGCAGACCAGCTCGGTGGCCAGCGACTCGTTCAGCAGGCGGATGATTTCCTGGCGGTCGGCGTTGTAGCCCTCGGTGACCGCGCCTTGCTCGACATGCTGGCGCGCGCGCTGGCGCAAGGTGTTGATATCGGTCAGTTCAACGTTGCTCATGACTCTCTCCATACAGATCAGGGGTTGGGGCGGGAGGGCTCACTGGCCGGGGACGGCCTTGCGGTCCTCTTCTCGTTGCTTGCAGGTCTTGAAGCCTTTGGCATCGACATGGCCGCTGGCGTCGAAGCGCACGTAGTAGGGCTGCTGCTTGCCATCCTTGTAGAGGATGTAGTCGTTGCAGATCCCGCCGTTGGGCAGGTCGCTCATGTTCGACGGGCTGCCGCCGATGGCGATGACCTTTTGCGTGGTCATGCCGTGCTCGACCTGCTTGACCAGCGGCTCGTCGCGGTAGGTCACGTAGTCCACCGGGTTCTCCGGGCGACTGCCGCAGGCGGCGAGGGTCGTGCTTGCGACAAGAATGGCCAGGATCGCTTTGTTCATGGTTCCGCTCCTTGCAGAAGGTCCGTTGCGGGTAGCTGTTAAGGTTGGAACCGCACGGCGCGTCAGGAGTTCGATTCATCAAGCGAAGCGGCGACTACTCTGAGAAGGGCAGGGTTCAGGGAGAGAAATGGCAGATGGCAAACGAACTGGCCACACGCTACCCGCTGGTGCTGGTGCCGGGCATGCTCGGTTTCGTGCGGTTGCTGCTCTATCCGTACTGGTTCGGCATCGTCCCGGCGTTGCGCCGGGGCGGGGCGCAGGTGTTTGCAGTGCAGGTCTCGCCGCTGCATTCCAGCGAGGTGCGTGGCGAGCAGTTGCTGGCGATCATCGAAGACATCTGCCAGCGCACCGGGGCAGACAAGGTCAATCTCATCGGCCACAGCCAGGGTGCGTTGAGTGCGCGCTATGCCGCGGCCTGCAGGCCCGGGCGGGTGGCGTCGGTGACCTCGGTGGCCGGCCCCAACCAGGGCTCGGAACTTGCCGATTATCTCGAACGCAGCGCCCCTGGCGACTCGGCCCGGGGGCGCCTGCTCAAGGCTGCGCTGCATGGCCTGGCGCTGCTGCTGGTGTGGCTGGAGACCGGCTGGCGCCGTGATCCGCTACCCATCGATGTGCATGCCTCGCATCAGTCGCTGACCTGTTCGGGCGTGGCGCTGTTCAACCAGGCGTATCCGCAGGGATTGCCGCAGCACTGGGGCGGCGAGGGGGCCGCCGAGGTCGGTGGCGTGCGCTATTACTCCTGGTCCGGCATCCTGCAGCCCGGGCGTACCGACAAGGGCTGGAACCGCTTCGATGGCAGCAACCGGTTCTGCCGCCTGTTCGCCCGCAGTTTTACCCGCGAGAAAGGTCAGTGCGATGGCATGGTCGGGCGTTGCAGTTCGCACCTGGGCCAGGTGATCGGCGACGATTACCCGCTCGATCACCTGGACATCGTCAACCAGCAGTTCGGTGCCGTGGGCAAGGGCGTCGACCCGGTGCGCCTGTTCACCGAGCACGCTGCCCGACTCAAGGATGCCGGGCTGTAGGCGCGCGGCGCACGGGGGTGGTCCAGCGTTCGGCGAGGATGACCCCGGCCAGTGTCAGCAGGCCGCCATACAAGTGATAGCTGGCCAACTGCTCGTTCAGGACCCCGGCGGCGATCACGGCAGTCACCACCGGCAACAGGTTGAAGAACAGGGTCGTGCGGGTCGGCCCGAGCCTGTGCACGGCCTGCATCCAGAACTGCGGCGCGATCATCGACGCCAGTACACAGGCGTACAGTACCAGGCCGATATTGTTCGCGGTCAGCCCGGTCTTCTCTGACAGCAGGTACATCGGCAGTAGTACCAGGATCGCCATCCAGATCTGCATGTACAGCAGTTGCATCTGTGGCAGGCGCAATTGCCATTTCTTCAGCAGCACGCTGTACAGGGCGTAGGCGAAGGTGGCGACCAGCATCAGCAGGTCACCGCCATTGAGCCCTTGGTGCAGCAGCGCGCCGGGGTTGCCGGCGGACACCACCTCCAGCACGCCGAAGAACGACACCAGGGCGCCGAGCGAGGCGCCGTAGGTCAGGCGCTGGCCGAGCCAGGCGATCGACAGGGCCAGCGACATCAGCGGCATCAGCGAGAGGATGATGCCCATGTTGGTGGCACTGGTGATGCCGGCGGCGAAGTAGGCCATGCTCTGGTACATGACCATGCCCAGCACGCCGAGGACGAACAGCTTGCCCAACTGCGCACGGATCGCCGCGCGGTTGCGCCACACCTGCGGCAGCAGGAACGGGGTGAGCAGCAGGCCGGCAAGCAGCCAGCGGTAGAAGCCGATCTCGGCGGGAAAGATCGCTCCGGCGGACATCTTGGTGACGACGGTGTTGCCGGCCCAGATAAGAATCGCCAGGACGGGGAAGCTGTAGTTCATGAGGCTTTGACTCGTGGGAATTGCTGTTTCGGTGCGGGCTTTTGCGGGAGTGAGGTTGTCCGCGAAAAACCACCGCAGATGCTCGCCATTATCCACTGTCTGTCTGCAAGGCTATACTCCCATCCAGACAACTCACCCTATGAAGCAGACAGCATGTCCGCCAAATACCTCGACCATCCCCGTTTCCCCGAGCTCCCGGCCCCGGTGTACTTTCGCTACGACGAGTTCGGCGCCGACACGGTCAGCGCCCCGCACTTTCATCCGTGGGGCCAGCTCAACTATGCCGCCCACGGCGTCATGCACCTGGATGTTGACGGCCAGCGTTTCATCTCGCCGCCAAACCATGCGGTCTGGGTGCCGCCTGACCGTGAACACGGTTGCTACAACCCGCAGGCCGTCGTGTTCCGCTCGGTCTATCTCGACCGCAGCCTGTGCGCCGAGCTGCCTTCCCAGCCCTGCAGCCTGGCGATCAGCGACATCCTCAAGGCGATCCTCGGCGACTTCGCCCGTCGTGACCTCAAGATCGCCCAGGACGAACGCGACCAGCGTCTGGTCCAGGTACTGCTCGACCAACTGCTGCTGGCACCCACGCAAACCTGCTACCTGCCTTTCGCCCGCAGCGACGGCCTGCGTCAGGTGCTCGAGGCCCTGCACGCCGAACCCGGCGACAACCGCCCGCTCGGCCACTGGGCGGGGCTGGTGCATGTCAGCGAGCGTACCCTGGCCCGCCAGTTCATCCGCGAACTGGGCATGAGCTTTGGTGAGTGGCGCCTGCGCCTGCGCTTTCTGCGCGCCATCGAAGCGCTGGAGACCGGCACGCCGATCCAGAGCATCGCCTTCGACCTGGGCTACAGCAGTGCCTCGGCCTTCATCGCCATGTTCCAGCGCCAGGCCCGATGCACGCCGGAGCAGTACCGGCGGCGGGTGCGATCAGGGATGTAGGAATTGTTGTCTACACTCAGCTCGACGACCGCGCATCCTGCGCGGGACAAGGAGACCACTCCATGAAGATGCTGCACGTTTCATTGCTGGTACTGGGGATGTCGATCGTCGGCCAGGGATTCGCCGCCACCCCGCAACAGGAAAAGATGAAGACCTGCAACGCCGACGCGACCGCCAAGGAGCTCAAGGGTGACGAGCGCAAGGCGTTCATGAGCACCTGCCTGAAAAAAGCCGAGCCTGCCAAGCCAGCCACGCCGCAGGAGCGCATGAAGGCCTGTAACGCCGACCCGAAAGCCACGGCGCTCAAGGGCGACGAGCGCAAGGCATTCATGAGCGAATGCTTGAAGAAGAAGTGACCTGCGCCTATGCCTGTCGCCTGAAGGCTGGCAGACTGCGGGTCTTTCCGCTGTCTGCCGCCGAGGCTGTATGACTTTCACCCCCCGCCAGATCACCCTGGCCAGCTGCATCATCGTCGTTGCCGGCCTGCTCCTGGCGTTGCCCCTCAAGCTGTTGCCGAGCCTGCTCGCGGGCCTGCTGGTGTTCGAGCTGGTGAACATGCTCACCCCGCGCCTGCAGCCGCTGATCGCCGGGCAACGGGCGCGCTGGCTGGCGGTGGCGCTGCTCGGCACCCTGGTGGTGAGCACACTGACTTTGCTGATTGCCGGGGCTTTCAGCTTTCTGCTGCACGAAGCCGAAAACCCTGGCGCCTCGCTGGACAAGTTCATGGGCCTGGTGGAGCGCGCCCGGGGGCAGTTGCCGCCGTTCATCGAGGGCTACCTGCCGGCCAGCGCGGCAGAGTTCAAGGTGGCCATCGGCGACTGGATCCGCAGCCACCTGAGCGACCTGCAACTGGTTGGCAAGGGCATGGCACACATGTTCGTGACCCTGCTGATCGGCATGATCCTCGGCGCCATCATCGCCTTGCAGCGGCTGCCCGACCTGTCCCGACGCAAGCCGCTGGCCGCCGCGCTGTTCGAGCGCCTGAGCCTGCTGGTGCAGGCGTTTCGCAACATCGTCTTCGCGCAGATCAAGATCTCGCTGCTCAACACGGCGTTCACCGGCATCTTCCTCGCCGTGGTGCTGCCGCTGTTCGACGTGCACCTACCGCTGACCAAGACCCTGATCGTACTGACCTTCCTGCTCGGGCTGCTGCCAGTGATCGGCAACCTGATGTCCAACACCCTGATCACCATCGTCGGGCTGTCGCTGTCGATCTGGGTGGCGGCGGCGGCGCTGGGCTACCTGATCGTCATCCACAAGGTCGAGTATTTCCTCAACGCGCGGATCGTCGGTGGGCAGATCAGGGCCAAGTCGTGGGAACTGTTGCTGGCGATGCTGGTGTTCGAAGCGGCGTTCGGCTTGCCGGGGGTGGTGGCGGGGCCGATCTACTATGCCTACCTGAAGAGTGAGCTCAGGCGTATGGAGCTGGTCTGAGGGGGGGCTTGAAATTGTACTGGCCTCTTCGCGGGTAAACCCGCGAAGAGGCCAGTACAGGCAAAGGATCAAATTGTCCCGTAACGCTTGCGCGCCTCGATGGCCAGCCCGCTGCCAATGCTGCCGAAGATATTGCCTTCCACATGCCGCGCATTGGGCAGCATCGCCGCAACGCTGTTGCGCAGCGCCGGAATACCGCTCGAACCCCCGGTGAAGAACACCGTATCCACCTGCGTTTCACTGACCCCAGCCTTGGCCAGCAGCTCGCTGACACTGCCACGGACCCGCTGCAGCAGGCCGTCGATGGCGTCCTCGAACAGGCCGCGGGTCAGGTCCGCCGCCAGGCCCGGCTCGACCCGGCCCAGTTCGATGCGCCGACTGGCCTGGTCGGTCAGCTCGATCTTGCTGGCCTCCACTTCCATCGCCAGCCAGTGCCCGGCGCGCTGTTCGATCAGGTTGAACAGGCGGTCGATGCCCAGCGCATCCTCGATGTCGTAGCGCATGCTGCCCAGGGCCAGTTGCGACTTTTGCGAATACAGGGCGTTGATGGTGTGCCAGGTCGCCAGGTTCAGGTGGTAGCTGGTCGGCATCAGCGCGCCGCTCTTCATCCGGCTGCCATAACCGAACAGCGGCATCACGCCCTGCAGGCTCAGTTGCTTGTCGAAGTCGGTTCCGCCGATGTGCACGCCGCCGGTGGCGAGGATGTCATCCTGGCGCTCATCGACCAGGTGGCGCTCGGGCGACAGGCGGATCAGGGTAAAGTCTGAAGTACCGCCGCCGATATCGACGATGAGCACCAGCTCTTCGCGGCTGATGCCCGATTCATAGTCGAAGGCTGCGGCGATCGGTTCGTACTGGAACGACACGTCCTTGAAGCCGATCTTGCGCGCTACTTCGGCGAGGGTATCCTCGGCCTCCTGGTCGGCCGCCGGGTCTTCATCGACGAAGAACACCGGGCGGCCCAGCACCACCTGGTCGAAGCTGCGCCCGGCATTGGCCTCGGCGCGTTTCTTCAGCTCGCCGATGAACATGCCCAGCAGATCCTTGAACGGCAGGGCGCTGCCCAGCACGCTGGTGTCGTGCTTGATCAGCTTGGAGCCCAGCAGGCTCTTGAGCGAGCGCATCAGGCGGCCTTCGTAGCCTTCCAGGTACTCGTGCAGTGCCAGGCGGCCGTACACCGGGCGCCGCTCCTCGATGTTGAAGAACACCACCGACGGCAGGGTGATCTTGCCCTCTTCCAGGGCGATCAGCGATTCGACGCCAGGGCGGTGCCAACCCACCGTGGAGTTGGAGGTGCCGAAGTCGATGCCAAGGGCGCGAGCCGGGGATAGGTCAGACATGGGGAGGGGCTTCCGGAGGCCAAACGGCCGCGCAGTTTATGCCAGTGGCCGACAGAATCAAGACCGATCGTCTGCCATAAGACAAACCCAAGCGAACCTTGAAAGGCTATGCTTGACCCCAATCTTCAGATGCAACACGAAAATTCCTACTGGTGATCCTTAGATGGACTTCAAAGACTATTACAAGATACTCGGCGTCGAGCCCAGCGCGGACGAGAAGGCGATCAAGGCCGCGTACCGCAAGCTGGCGCGCAAGTATCACCCTGACGTCAGCAAGGAACGTGACGCCGAGGACAAGTTCAAGGAGGCCAACGAGGCCTACGAAGTGCTGGGCGATGCGCAGAAACGCGCCGAATTCGACGAGATCCGCAAGTACGGCGGCCAGCATGGCCGGCCGTTCCAGGCGCCGCCAGGCTGGGAAAGCCGCGGCGGTGGTGGCGGCTTCGAGGGCGGCGATTTCTCTGACTTCTTCAGCTCGATCTTCGGTGCCCGTGGCGGCAATCCCTTTGGCGGCGCACGCGGCCAGCAGCGCAGTGCCGGCAGGCGAGGGCAGGACGTGGAACTGGAACTGGCGGTCTTTCTCGAAGAGACCCTGAGCAAGGAATCCAAGCAGATCAGTTTCCAGGTCCCGCAGACCAACGCTGCCGGGCAGCGCACCGGTTTCACCACCAAGACGCTGAACGTGAAGATCCCCGCCGGAGTGACCGATGGCGAGCGCATCCGCCTCAAGGGCCAGGGCGCTCCGGGCGTGGGCGGTGGCGCCAACGGCGACCTGTTCCTGACCATCCGCATGGCGCCGCACCCGCTGTTCGATGTCGAAGGTCACGACCTGATCATCACCGTGCCGCTGGCCCCCTGGGAGGCGGCGCTGGGGACCAAGGTGGCGGTACCGACACTGACCGGCAAGATCAACCTGACCATCCGCCCCGACAGCCAGAGCGGGCAGCGCCTGCGGGTCAAGGGCATGGGCCTTGCGAACAAGCAGGGCGAGCGTGGCGATCTCTACGCCCAGCTCAAGGTGGTCATGCCGAGCACCTCCGATGCGACCACTCGCGAACTGTGGACCAAACTCTCCGAGAAGGCCGCGTTCAACCCGAGGACACAATGGAGTAAGTGACCATGAGCAGCACCCTGATCGTTCAACTGGACATGCGAACCTTGTGTCAGGAGGCCGATGTCACGGCCGACTGTGTGATCGAAATCGTCGAGCACGGCATTGTCGAACCATCCGGGCGCACCCCGGAGGACTGGTTATTCGACGATCAGGCGCCGCTGCTGGCCAAGCGTGCGGCAAAGCTGCACCAGGAGCTGGAACTGGAGTGGGAAGGGGTGGCGCTGGCGTTGGAGTTGCTGCAGGAAGTGCAGCAGTTGCGCAGTGAGAACAGCATGTTGCGGCAGCGGTTGGGGCGGTTTACCCAGATGTAGAACTGCGGTGTTCTCAAGCGCCAGCCAGCACCTTGTAATACAGCGCCGTCGCCCGATACACACCGTCCGGGCCGCAGGCATAGTCCGGGATCTCCCCGGCCTTGTCATACCCCAGTGCCCGGTAGAACCCCTCGGCACCCGACCCTGCCTCGGTGTCCAGGTACAGCATCCCGCGGTTCAGACGTCGGGCATCGGCCTCCAGCGCCGCTATCAACTGTTGCCCCAGCCCACGCCGCCTGGCACGGCTGTGCACCAGCAGCTTCTGCACCTCGGCGCGGTTCAGACCGTTGGGTTTCAGACACAGCCCCAACTGCACGCTGGCCAGCACCTCCTGCCCCTGGGCGATCACCCAGAGCAACTGCTCACCGCTGACAAGCCGGCTGCGAATTTCAGCGAAATACGCAAGCGCCTGGGCCTCGTCGATGTCCGCCAGAAACCCTACCGAAGCCCCATTGCGTACCGCATCGAGCAACAGCGCCAACAGGCTGTCGCGATAGTAGGTCAGGCTCTCGTGGGTGACGCGCTGTAGCTGGGCGGCGTTCATGAATCAGTCCTTTCGAGGTGGTTCGCGGTTGTCGTCCAACGCCAGTTGCATGAACGTCAGGTCGAGCCAGCGACCGAATTTCACCCCCACCTGGGCCATTTGCCCGGTCGTGACGAAACCCAGCCGCTCATGCAGACGGATCGAGGCAGCGTTGCCGCTCTCGATGGCCGCGACCATCATGTGCTTGCCGCACTGCCGGGCGCGCTCGACCAGCGCCTGCATCAGCACCGGGCCCAGGCCCTTGCCACGCTGGTCGCCGCGGATGTACACCGAGTGTTCGACCGTGAGGCGAAAACCTTCGAACGGCCGCCAGTCGCCAAACGAGGCGTAGCCCAGTACGCCGGTTGCGTCGGCCGCGACCAGGATAGGGTAACCCTGCTCGGCGCGGGCGGCGAACCAGGCCTGGCGGTTGGCCAGGTCGACCGGGGTTTCGTTCCAGATCGCCGTGGTGTTGCGCACGGCGTCGTTGTAGATGTCGAGGATGCCCGCCACGTCGTCGGGTAGGGCATCACGGATCAGGTAGCTCATGGCAGTGTCTTCGCGAAGTCGATGCTGCAGATTAAATGGTTACCAGCCCGCGCACACCTTCGGCCTGCATGTTTTCGCCGCGGCCACGCTGGACGATTTCACCGCGGGCCATGACCAAGTACTGGTCGGCCAGCTCCTCGGCAAAATCGTAGAACTGCTCGACCAGCAGGATGGCCATGTCGCCGCGCTGGGCCAGGCTGCGGATGACCGCGCCGATTTCCTTGATCACCGACGGCTGGATGCCTTCGGTGGGTTCATCGAGGATCAGCAGGCGCGGGCGGCTGGCCAGGGCGCGACCGATCGCCAGCTGTTGCTGCTGGCCGCCGGAGAGGTCGCCGCCACGGCGCTGCTTCATCTGCTCGAGCACCGGAAACAGCTCGTAGATGAACGCCGGCACCTCCCGCGCCTCGCGGGCGCTGAAGCGCGACAGGCCCATCAGCAGGTTTTCCTCCACGGTCAGGCGCGGGAATATCTCGCGGCCCTGGGGCACGTAGGCGATGCCGGCATGCACCCGCTGCTGGGGCTTGAGCGCGGTGATCGGCTTGCCCTCCCACTCGATGCTGCCTTCGCGGGCGGGGACCAGGCCCATCAGGCAGCGCAGCAGGGTGGTCTTGCCCACACCGTTGCGGCCCAGCAGGCAGGTGACTTCGCCGATCCTGGCTTCGAACGACAGGCCTCGGAGGATGTGGCTGCCGCCGTAGTACTGGTGCAGGGTGTCGATCTTGAGCATGTTTGGTTCCTGACAATTCTGCTTTGACTGTGCCGGCCCTTTCGCGGGCTAGCCCGCTCCTACAGGGATCACGCTGTCCTTGTGGGAGCGCGAAAAGGCCGACACAACTCCCTCTGTTCAACGACCGAGATACACCTCGACCACCCGCTCATCCGCCTGTACCTGCGCAAGTGACCCCTCGGCCAGTACCGAGCCTTGGTGCAGCACCGTCACATGGTCGGCAATGCTGCCGACGAAGCCCATGTCGTGCTCCACCACCATCAGCGAATGCGTGCCCGCCAGGCCCTTGAACAGCTCGGCGGTGAATTCGGTCTCGGCGTCGGTCATGCCCGCAACCGGCTCATCGAGCAGCAGCAACTGCGGCTCCTGCACCAGCAGCATGGCGATCTCCAGGAACTGCTTCTGGCCGTGTGACAACAGCCCGGCCTGGCGTGAGGCCAGGCTGTTCAGGCGCACGGTCGTCAGCACGTGCTCTATCCGTTCACGCTGCTCGCCGGTCAAGCGCGCCGCGAGGCTGGCCCAGACCGACTTGTCGGCCTTGAGCGCCAACTCGAGGTTTTCATGCACGCTCAGCGCCTCGAACACCGTTGGCTTCTGGAATTTGCGGCCGATGCCCGCCTGGGCGATCTGGTATTCGCTCATGCGGGTGAGGTCCAGGGTGTCGCCAAAGAACGCACTGCCGGTGTCGGGGCGGGTCTTGCCGGTGATCACGTCCATCATCGTGGTCTTGCCCGCGCCATTGGGGCCGATGATGCAGCGCAGTTCGCCGACGCCGATGTACAGGTTGAGCGCGTTGAGCGCCTTGAAACCGTCGAAGCTGACGCTGATGTCTTCAAGGCTCAGCACCGTGCCATGGCGGGTGTCGAGCCCGGCCTTGCGCGGCTGGCCCAGGCCGATGGCGTCGCGGCCAGTGCCAACCTGGTCGAAGACCGGCTCCAGCATGAATTCCGGATGAACCGCAGGGATGCCTCTCATGGCTGGCTCCTTTTCTTCAGCAACCCGACCACGCCCTTGGGCAGGTACAGGGTGACCAGGATGAACAGTGCGCCGAGGAAGAACAGCCAGAACTCCGGGAAGGCCACGGTGAACCAGCTCTTCATGCCATTGACCAGGCCGGCGCCAAGCAGGGGGCCGATCAGGGTGCCGCGCCCGCCCAGGGCAACCCAGACGGCGGCTTCGATGGAGTTGGTCGGCGACATCTCGCTGGGGTTGATGATGCCCACCTGCGGCACGTACAGCGCCCCGGCCAGGCCGCACAGCACGGCGCTGAGCACCCACACCAGCAGCTTGAAGCCGCGTGGGTCGTAACCGCAGAACATCAGGCGGTTCTCGGCGTCGCGCAGCGCGGTGAGCAGGCGCCCGAACTTGCTGCGCGTCAGCCGCCAGCACAGGTACAGGCTGCCCAGCAGCAGTGCGACAGTGAGCAGGAACAGCACCGCGCGGGTGCCCGGCGCGGTGATCTCGAAGCCCAGGATGGTGCGGAAGCTGGTGAAGCCGTTGTTGCCACCGAACCCGGTTTCGTTGCGGAAGAACAGCAGCATCCCGGCAAAGGTCAGGGCCTGGGTCATGATCGAGAAGTACACGCCCTTGATCCGCGAGCGGAAGGCGAACCAGCCGAACACCAGTGCCAGCATCCCCGGCGCCAGTACCGCCAGGCACAGCGCCCAGGCGAAATGCTGGGTGCCGGCCCAGTACCAGGGCAGCTCGCTCCACGACAGGAAGGTCATGAAGCCCGGCAGGCCGTCGCCGGCCGCCTGGCGCATCAGGTACATGCCCATGGCGTAGCCGCCGAGGGCGAAGAACAGGCCGTGGCCCAGCGACAGCAGCCCGGCGTAGCCCCAGACCAGGTCCAGCGCGAGGGCGACGATGGCGTAGCAAAGGATCTTGCCGACCAGGGTCAGGGTGTAGGCCGAGACCTGCAGAGCATGGCCATCAGGCAGCAGCGACAGCAGCGGCAGGGCCAGCAGTGCCAGTACGACGACAACGCCGATGGCCATCGACAGCCGGGGGCCGGCCTTTTGTGTGGCAGTGACAAGCAGTGGCTGGTTCATCAGTCGATTACCCGTCCCTTGAGGGCGAACAGGCCTTGCGGGCGTTTCTGAATGAACAGAATGATCAGCGCAAGGATGAGGATCTTGCCGAGTACCGCGCCGATCTGCGGCTCCAGCAGCTTGTTGGCGATACCCAGCCCGAAGGCGGCCCAGAGGCTGCCGGCCAGTTGCCCGACGCCGCCGAGCACCACCACCAGGAAGGAGTCGATGATGTAGCTCTGGCCCAGGTCAGGGCCGACGTTGCCGACCTGGCTCAGGGCGACCCCGCCCAGCCCGGCGATACCCGAGCCCAGGCCGAAGGCGAGCATGTCGACGCGCCCGGTGGACACCCCGCAGCAGGCCGCCATGTTGCGATTCTGCGTGACCGCGCGCACGTTCAGCCCCAGCCGCGTGCGGTTGAGCAACAGCCAGGTGAGCAGCACCACCGCCAGGGCGAAGCCGATGATCACCAGGCGGTTGTACGGCAGCACCAGGTTGGGCAGCACCTGGATGCCGCCAGACAACCACGCCGGGTTGCTCACCTCGACGTTCTGCGCGCCGAACAGCAGGCGTACCGCCTGGATCAGGATCAGGCTGATGCCCCAGGTCGCCAGCAGGGTTTCCAGCGGGCGACCGTACAGATGGCGGATCACCGTGCGCTCCAGCGCCATGCCGATGCCGGCACTGACGGCGAAGGCTACCGGCAGCGCGATCAGCGGGTAGAACTCGATCGCGCCTGGGGCATAGCGCTGCACCAGCACCTGCACCAGGTAGGTGCTGTAGGCGCCGAGCATCAGCATCTCGCCGTGGGCCATGTTGATCACCCCGAGCAGGCCGAAGGTGATCGCCAGGCCCAGGGCCGCCAGCAGCAGGATCGAACCCAGCGACAGGCCGCTGAACGCCTGGCCGAGGATTTCACCGAACAGCAGCTTGCGCTGCACTTGGGCCAGGCTGGTCTCGGCGGCGGTGCGCACTCCGGCGTCGGGTTCTGCGCCAGGCTGCAACAGAGCTTCCAGACGGGTACGTGCCAGCGGGTCGCCGGTTTCCCCGAGCAGGCGCACTGCGGCCAGGCGTACCCGAGGTTCGCTGGCGCCCAGTTGCAGGTTGGCCAGGGCAAGGCCTAGGGCGGCGTGCACGGCGGCGTCCGGCTCACTGGCGAAGGCGCGGTCGAGCAGCGCCATTTGCGCCGGTTGCGCGCTTTTTTGCAGTTGCCGTGCTGCGGCCAGACGCAGATTGCTGTCGGCGCTGAGCAATTGATGGCTGGCCAGGGCGTTGTCGATCAGGCCGCGCAGGCGATTGTTCAGGCGCACCTTGCGCGTGTCGTCTTCGGCGATGCGCCCTTCGCGCAGGTTTTCCAGCAGCGCCAGGCGCGCCGGTTCGGGTTGTGCGGCCCAGCCTTCGAGCAGGCTGGCCTGTTCGGCGGGCTTGGCACCGAGGAAGAATTCGCCCTCGCTGGCGTGGGTTGCCAGGGGGAGCAGGAGGAGGAGGGTGAGCAGGAGTCTGAGCATGCGGGTAATCCTGGAAATCTGTGGTGGATTCTTCGCGGGTGAACCCGCTCTCACAGGGACCGCGCCGGTTCCAGACCTTGCACCGTACCTGTGGGAGCGGGCTTGCCCGCGAATGGGCCGCAACGCGGCCCCCGTGCAATCAGTTGCCCTTCACCGCATAGTCAGGTCGCTTGTCGTTACCCGGAATGAACGGGCTCCACGGCTGCGCACGCAGCGGCTGCTCGGTCTGCCAGACCACACTGAACTGCCCGTCATCCTGGATCTCGCCGATCATCACCGGCTTGTGCAGGTGGTGGTTGGTCTTGTCCATGGTCAGGGTGAAGCCGGACGGTGCCTGGAAGCTCTGCCCGGCCAGGGCCTCACGCACTTTGTCGACATCGGTGGACTTGGCTTTCTCGACCGCCTGCGCCCACATGTGGATGCCCACGTAGGTGGCCTCCATCGGGTCGTTGGTCACCGCCTTGTCGGCACCCGGCAGGCCCTTGGCCTTGGCGTAGGCCTTCCAGTCGGCGACGAACTTCTGGTTGACCGGGTTCTCCACCGACTCGAAGTAGTTCCACGCCGCCAAGTGGCCGACCAGCGGCTTGGTGTCGATGCCACGCAGTTCCTCTTCACCCACCGAGAAGGCCACCACCGGCACGTCGGTGGCTTTCAGGCCCTGGTTGGCCAGCTCTTTGTAGAAGGGCACGTTGGAGTCGCCATTGACGGTGGAGATCACCGCCGTCTTGCCGCCTGCGGAGAACTTCTTGATGTTGGCGACGATGGTCTGGTAGTCGGCATGGCCGAACGGCGTGTAGACCTCTTCGATGTCCTTGTCGGCCACGCCCTTGCTGTGCAGGAAGGCGCGCAGGATCTTGTTGGTGGTGCGCGGGTAGACGTAGTCGGTGCCCAGCAGGAAGAAGCGCTTGGCGCCGCCGCCGTCTTCGCTCATCAGGTATTCCACCGCCGGGATCGCCTGCTGGTTGGGCGCAGCGCCGGTGTAGAACACGTTCGGCGACATCTCCTCGCCTTCATACTGCACCGGATAGAACAGCAGCCCGTTGAGCTCCTCGAACACCGGCAGCACCGACTTGCGCGACACCGAGGTCCAGCAGCCGAACACTACCGCGACCTTGTCCTGGGTCAGCAGCTGGCGACTCTTCTCGGCGAACAGAGGCCAGTTCGAGGCCGGGTCCACCACCACCGGTTCGAGCAGCTTGCCGTTGACCCCGCCCTTGGCGTTGATCTCGTCGATGGTCATCAGCGCCATGTCCTTGAGCGACGTCTCGGAAATGGCCATGGTCCCGGACAGCGAATGCAGGATGCCGACCTTGATGGTCTCGGCCGCCTGGATGCTCCAGCTCAGGCCCATCGCCGCGATCGATGCGCTGAGGGTGAAGGCCTTGATCAGACTGCGTCGCTTCATGTGCTCTCTCCGCTGAGTTGTTGTGGTGTTGGCAGAGGGGAGATTGCAAAGGCTGTGCCGTGGTGCGCGAAGCTGCGGATTAGAAGGGTTGTGCTTCGATGCGGGGCTCTGGCAGGGGCCAGGTTGGTGCTTGCTCGGCGAGCCTGCACAGGATTGGGGCCAGAGGGTGAGCAGTTTATGCGCAGCGCGCTGGGGGCGAAGTGAAACTGCACACCATGAGTGTGAGAGCGGGGTTTGCCCGCGAAAGGGCTGCAGAGCAGCCCTGTGCAGATCAGTTGTCGCGCACCACCGCTCGTGGCTGGCGCTTGCTGCGCACGAACTGGTAAGTGACCGCCAGGATCACAAACCAGATCGGCGTCACCACCAGCGCCGAGCGGGTGTCGGCCTCAAGGCTCAGCAGCACCAGGATGCCGGCGAAGAACACCAGGCACACGTAGCACATGAAGCGCCCGCCAGGCATCTTGTAGACCGACTTCTCGTGCAGCGCCGCACGTTGCTTGCGGTAGCTCAGGTACGACAGCAGGATCAGCGTCCAGACGAACATGAACAGCACCGCCGACACCGTGGTCACCAGGGTGAAGGCTTCGATCACGTTCGGCACCAGGTAGATCAGCACCGCGCCCAGCAGCAGGCACAGGCAGGAGAAGTACAGGCCGTTGGCCGGCACGGCGCGGCGCGACAGCTTCTCGAAGGCCTTCGGCGCGTCGCCTTCCTGGGCCAGGCCGTAGAGCATGCGGCTGGTGGAGAACACGCCGCTGTTGGCCGACGAAGCGGCCGAGGTCAGCACCACGAAGTTGATGATGCTCGCCGCTGCCGGCAGGCCAGCCAGCACGAACAGCTCGACGAACGGGCTCTTGCCCGGCACCACGTCGCGCCAGGGCGTGACCGCCATGATCGCGATCAGCGCCAGCACGTAGAACACGATGATGCGGATCGGGATCGAGTTGATCGCCCGCGGCAGGGTGCGCTCGGGGTTCTTCGCTTCGGCGGCGGTGGTGCCCACCAGCTCGATGCCGACGAAGGCGAACACCGCGATCTGGAAACCGGCGAAGAAACCGAACAGGCCATTGGGGAACATGCCGCCGTCATTCCACAGGTTGGCCAGGCTGGCCGTGTGGCCGCTCGGCGACTGGAAGCCGGTGATGACCATGTACAGGCCGGTGGCGACCAGGCCGAGGATGGCGACGATCTTGATCAGGGCGAACCAGAACTCCATTTCGCCGAACAGTTTCACCGTGACCAGGTTCAGCGACAGCAGCACCGCCACGCAGGTCAGCGCCGGTATCCACTGCGGCAGGTCGGGGAACCAGAACTGTGTATAGGCGGCGATCGCCACCACGTCGGCGATGCCGGTGACGACCCAGCAGAACCAGTAGGTCCAGCCAGTGAAGTAGCCGGCCCAGGGGCCGAGCAGGTCGGCGGAGAAGTCGATGAACGACTTGTAGTTGAGGTTCGACAGCAACAGCTCGCCCATGGCCCGCATGACGAAGAACAGCATGAAGCCGATGATCATGTAGACGAAGATGATCGATGGGCCGGCGAGGCTGATGGTCTTGCCCGAGCCCATGAACAGGCCGGTGCCGATGGCGCCACCGATGGCGATGAGCTGGATGTGGCGGTTGGTCAGGTTGCGTTGCAGATGCTGGTCATCTGCCTGGGGGGATGAGGTCCGGGTCATAGGCTGCATTCCATTGAGGGTCAGTCTTCTTGTGAGCGAAAGCCGGTTAGGCTAACACGCACTGCAAAGGTGCGGGCGTGACAGATCGCCACGATCTTGGCGGTGCAGTGGCGATTCTTGAATGACTGAAATCAACGGATGCCCTTTTCGCGGGCAAGCCCGCTCCCACAAGCTACGGCGCCGCTGTACCTAGTGGGAGCGGGCTTGCCCGCGAAAAGGCCGACGCGATTCAGGCCTGAACCGCGACCCGCCCGCGCCGCACCACCAGGCTGTCCACCACCCACATCACTACCATCGACACCCCTACCAGCGGGAACACGACACCCAGCACCAGCATCACCCCCACGGCAGTCTTCCAGCGCGGCAGGTCATGACGCAGCGGCGGCACGCCAAGCCCGCCTGACGGGCGGCGCTTCCACCACATCACCAGCCCGCTCACCGAGCCCAGCAGGATCATCAGGCACACCAGCAGGATGACGATCTGGTTGAGCGCCCCGAACATCTTGCCCTCGTGCAGCATCACCCCAAGCTCGGTGGCGCGGGCTACCGGGCTGTAGTCGCGCCAGCGCACGTCGGCCAGGACCTTGCCGGTGTACTGGTCGACATGCAGGGTGGCGTCGTTGCGCGGATCGTCGGCGAACACTGCGATGGTGAACACACCTTCAGCGGTACTCGGCGAGGTGATGCTGTAGCCCGGCGCCACGCCGCGGGCGTTGGCCAGGTCCTCGACCTGCTGCAGGGTGATCTGCGGCGCGGCTGGGGCGCTGTGCATGTCGTGATGGCCCATGTGCTCGGCATGCGCGCCGGACACCGGCATCGGCGTGTTTTCCAGGGCCCAGGGCACGGTCTGGCGATGGGCGCTGTTCAGCGCGCCGGCCTGCTGGTCGGATTTCGGTACGTCGTTCCACATCGCCGCCGGGAAACGGTTCCACAGATCGGCGTACTGTTTGCCCCACAGCCCGGTCCAGGTCATGCCGCTGAGCAGCATCAGCAACAGCAGCGCCGAACCCCAGAAGCCGCTGACCGCATGCAGGTCGCGCCACAGCACGCGCCCGCGTGCCGACAGGCGTGGCCACAGTACGCCACGGCTGTTGCGGCCACGTGGCCACCACAGATAAAGCCCGGACACCACCAGCACGATGCCCCAGCCTGCGGCCAGCTCCACCAGCCGATCGCCGACGGTGCCGACCATCAGCTCGCCATGCAGGGCACGGGCGATGGCCTGCAGGTTCTGCTTGCCGTCCTGCGCGCCCAGCACCTTGGCGCTGTACGGGTCGACGAACACGTTCAGTTCGCGGCCGCCGTCATGCACCACGAACTGCGCGCTGCGCTCGGCGTTCAACGGTGGCAGGTACTGGCCGACATGGCCCTGTGGATAAGCCTGGCGCACCTGGGCCAGCAGGGTATCGGCGCTTTGGCGTTGCTGGCCGGCCTCGACCACCATCAGGTCGCGGTACATCCACGGGTCGAGCTGCGGCTTGAACAGGTAGATGATCCCGGTGATCGCCAGCAGGATCATGAAGGGCGCGACGAACAGCCCGGCATAGAAATGCCAGCGCCAGGCCAGGTTGTAGAAGGATTGCTTTGGTTTGCTCATGGAGCCTCCCGTTCGACCAGGTGGGGCGCGGTCAGGCCCGCGCCCCGGTTGTTATTGTCAGAAGCTGAAATCGACCTTGGTCCAGAAGGTCCTGCCCGGCTCGTTGACCGGCTGCGGGTCTGCCGCCGGATAGCCGAACCCGGCGTTCCCGGCCAGGTTCAAGTGCTCGGCGTAGGCCTTGTCGAACAGGTTGTCGACGCCCGCGCTGAGCTTGAGGTTGTGGTTGACCTTGTAGGCACCGTTGAGCGAGAACACGCCGAAACCGCCGCTCTTCTCGTAGTCCTTGCCCACCACGTTGCCCTGGTTCTCGGCGATGCGGTTCTGCGCCGCGACCAGCCGCCACAGCGCACCGACGCTCCAGGTATCGCGGCTGTAGCTCAGGCCCAGGCGGCTTTCCAGCGGGGGCATCTGCGGCAGGGCCTTGCCGTCGCTGCTGTTCTTGCCCCAGGCGTAGGCCAGCGTGGCGTCGGCCTTCCAGTTCTCGTCCAGCTTGTAGGCCGCGCCCAGCTCGCCACCCATGATGCGGGCGTCGATGTTCTGCGCCTGGGTGCTGCTCATGCCCATCATGCTGCGGTAGTCGAACAGGATGTAGTCGCGGATCTGCCCGACGTAGCCGGAGGCCCAGGCCTGCAGGCGTTCGTCCTGGTACTGGATGCCGAAGTCGAGCTGGGTGGTCTTCTCTGGCTTGATGCTGTCGAAGGCATTGACCGAGCCACGCGGGCCGTTGGTTGGCGAGAACAGCTCCCAGTAGTCGGGGAAGCGCTGGGCGTGGCCCAGGCCGATATAGCTGGTGGCCGGGATCGACGCCAGGTCATGCTCGTAGCGGATGAAGCCGCTGGGCAGGGTATCGGCGCGGGTGTCGCCGTTGGTGGCACTGGTCTGGCGGAAGTCGCGGGCCGAGGCGCGGTCCAGGCGCGCGCCGCTGATCAGGCGATCCTCGCCGGTGGCGTACCAGGTCAGCTCGCTGAACACGCCGTAGTTATGGAAGTCGGCGTCCTTGGTCCAGGGCTGGCCCTTGTGCGCATCGACGCCCATGCCGCCGCGTTTGCGGTGTTCGTTGGTCTGCGCGTCGATGCCGCTGATCAACTGCACGTCGGCCCAGCGCCAGGTCGCCTTGATGCGTGCGCCGAGGGTACGGCGATCGACATTGCTGACCATGGGCATGCCCATCATGCCGCTGCCCGAGGGCGTGCGCAGGCTGTAGTTGTCCATCACGTGGTCGGCGTAGTTGTAGTAGACCTGCGCCTCGACCTTGTCGAGCACTTCGCCGAGGTTGGACTTTTCAAAGCGCAGGCCCAGGCTTTCGCGCTTGAACTGCGAGCCGTCCATGCCGCGCCCGGCGTAGCGCGCCTCGCCATCGCCCTTACCGGCGGTGAGTTCGAGCAGGGTGTCGGTATCCGGGGTCCAGCCGAGGGTCACGTCGCCGTTCCATTTGTCCCAGCGCGACGGCACGGTATCGCCGTTGCCGTCCTTGTAGTCATCCGAGCGCGATTGGTTGCCGACGAAGCGCGCGTAGGCCTGGCTGTTGCCGGCGGCGGCGTCGAGCACCTTGTCGAAGCGGCCGTTGGAGCCGGCGAGCAGGCTGGCGTTGACCCGGCTGCCGAGGGTGCCGAATTTCTCCGGCTCGCGCTCGAAGAGGATGGTGCCAGCCGAACCGCCGGGGCCCCAGATCACGCTTTGCGGGCCTTTGATCACGGTCAGGCGGTCGTAGGTTTCCGGCGAGATGTACGAGGTCGGGGCGTCCATGCGGTTGGGGCAGGCGCCGAGCATCACGCCGCCGTTGGTGAGGATGTTCAGGCGTGAGCCGAACATGCCGCGCAGCACTGGGTCGCCGTTGGTGCCGCCGGAGCGGATGGCGGAGAAGCCGGGGATGGTCTTGAGGTAGTCGGCGCCGTCGCTGGCCGGCACCGGCTGGCGGGGATCCTTGGGGTTGGTGACCACGGTCAGCGGCGAGCTGGGCGCGATGGCGGTGATCACCGTCGGGCTCAGTTCCGGGGTGTCATGGCCTTCGTGGCCAGGCTCGACGGCGAGTGCCAGCGGGCTCAGCAGCGAGCCGCAGAGCATGGCGAGGGTCCCATGGCGGGACAGGGCAGAAACAGGGGTGCAGCCGGACATAATGATTCCAGTCGATCAGTCATGAGTAAGCGCGAAGCCTCCTGACTTCGGGCGTTAAACGGGGTGGTCAGACGTTGATCGACGCAGGTGGGGCGCGGCTGCGGGCACCGGGAAACACCGCTTGCAGGGCATGGCCCTGGCGGGTCGGGTAGGTGGTGAGGGTGGACGGGATGGCGCTGGCGAGGCTGAGTGGGCTGAGGGTCTGGGGCAGGGCGGGGCAGTTGAACAGCAGGCTGCAATAGCCGCATTTCTCCCAGTCCGCGTGTAGCTGGCCATCGTTGCCGTGGCCGTGGTGGTCTTGCCCGGCATGCGAATGCCCCGAGGCCATGGGCATGTCCATGGCCATGCTCATGTTCATGCCGGCGTGGTGATCCATCGGCATCGACTGGGAAACCAGTGGGCCGATGAAGATCATCCACATGGCGAACAGGCTCAGCCAGCCGCCACCGACGCGCCTGCGATCAGGGCGGGTGCTGCGGGCTGTGCTGTTGCGCGGCAAGCTCATGACGAGCGCCTGTCAGCGGTCAGTGCGCGTGTTCGTGTCCTGCCTGATCGGCGGGCGGCTGCTTCTGCACGGCGACCTCGACGGTGATGTCACCGGCTTTCTCGAAGTGCAGGGTGAGCGGGAAGCGCTTGCCGTCAGTGAGCAGGCTGCGGTCCTTGGGCTGCATCAGCATCACGTGGTAGGCGCTGGGGGCGAAGGTCAGGTCCTTGCCTGCGGGCACAACCACACTCTGCACCTGCTGCATCTTCATGGCACCGGCGGCGGTCTTGATGTGTTCGTGCAACTGGGCGTCATCGCTGACGGGGCTGTCGACGCTCAACAGGCGGTCGTCGACCTTACCGTTGTTGTGAACGATGAAATAGGCCGCGACATTGGGCGCGTTGGGTGGCAGCTCCAGCGACCAGGGATGGGCGATATGCAGGTCGCCGACACTGTATTCGTGGGCGCTGGCGAAGGCGCTGGGCAGCAGCAGGGTGGCCAGGATGAGGGCTTGCTTGAGCATGGTGGGTCTCCGGTCTGTACGGGTTCAGGAACAGCGTCTTGAACTCAGGCCAGTGGAGAGGCTCGCGGATTGAGCGCCGGCCAGAGCTGGCGCGGTGTGGACTGGTGCGTGGCGAGTGGCGGCGCCTGGCCGAAGCGCAGTTGCGGCGGGTTGTGCAGTTGCGCTGCGTGGCTGGCCAGGGCGAGCACAGGCGAGGCACCCGAGCAGCACCAGCAGTGCTGCATGTTGGAGTGGTCGTCCTGTTGGCCCAGGTCGATCTTGGCCAGGGCCTGGACATCGAGCTTGGCCTTGCCCGCGCCAGTCGAGCAGAAGGCACCCCACAGCAGCTGCTCGGCCGGGCCCTTGGGCACGGCGCAAGACAGCGGCATGGCCAGCAGGTTGAACAGCACTGCAAGGCAGGCTATCCAGGCGATGTGCCGACGTGGGGTCATGGAGAGATCCGGTCAGGAATCAGGTGGCTATTGTACGGCGGAGTATAGGTAAAAATGCGGGGGTGCGGTGAAGTGCCGCAGCTGTCGGCGCCCCGACTTGCCCGCGAAGCAGTCACCGCCGGTATCAGGCCTTGCCGCGCCCCAGCAGGCCGCGCACTGTCTCCTGCAGGTCCGCTGGCAACACTACGACTTTCGAATTGTCGCTCCCGGCGAGGTTTTCCATCGCGCCGATGTAGCGCTCACCCAGCAGGTACATGGCCGGGGTGGTCTCATTGCCCACCGCTTCACGCACCAGCGAAATCGCCCGGGCCGAGGCTTCGGCCAGGTTGATCTGTGCCTCGGCATCGAGCTTGGCTGACTGCAGGCGCGCCTCGGCTTCGAGAATCGCCGCCTGCTTGGCGCCTTCGGCACGGGTTACGTCGGCTTTACGCTCACGCTCGGCCGCAGCCTGGCGCTCCATGGCCACCTGCATGTTCTCCGACGGTTTGATGTCCTGGATCTCCACCGAGCGCACGGTCACGCCCCAGTCTTCGGTCTGTTCGGACATCGCCTCGCGCAGGCGCGCCTTGATCTGCTCGCGGCTCGACAACGCTTCGTCGAGGTCCATGGCGCCGACGATGGCGCGCAGCGAGGTCATGGTCAGGCTGGTGACCGCGAAGGAGAAGTCCTGCACGCCGTACGAGGCCTTCTGCGGGTCGACCACCTTGGCAAAGCACAGGGCGTTGGCGACGATCACCGCGTTGTCGCGGGTGATGATTTCCTGCTGCTGCACGTCGAGGATGATGTCCTTGGTCGGCAGGCGGTAGGCGATCACGTCCATGTAGGGGATGACGATGTTCAAGCCGGGTTTGAGCGTGGTGTGGTAACGGCCCAGGCGTTCGACGATCCATTCCTCGCCCTGGGGCACGATGCGCACCCCCTTGAACAGGGTGATCAGGACGAACAGGGCGATGGCGGCGACGACGATGAGGCTGGTCATTGCAAGCTTCCTTTCAAGACAGGTTCAGGGGCGGGTAACCCGCGCGGTGTTGCCTTCGATGGCTGCCAGGCGAACGCGCTCGCCGGCGGGGATGTCGCTGTCGGCGACGCAGGTCCATTCTTCGTTGCCGAGGATGGGCTTCTGGAAGCGCACCCGGCCTTTCTGGAACTGCGACACGCTGGCGGTCAGCAGGCCGACTTCACCGATCACGCTGTCTGCAGTCCAGCGTACGTCCGGCTTCTTGCGCCGGAACAGCTTGAACCACAGCAGGGTGGTGAGGGAGGAGAATGCCACCCACAGCAGCACCTGCATGTCCAGTTGCAGTGCACGGGCGGCCAGGGCAATCAGCGACACCAGGATGGCGCCGATGCCGAACCAGAGGATGAAGAAGGTTGGCAGGACCAGTTCGAGCAGGACCAGGGCGATGCCGAAGACGAGCCAGATCCACCATTGCATTTCCATATGGGCAGGGCCTTGCGGTGAGGGAGGCTGAAGTCTAAGGCAGGGGGAACTGGAAGACTATTCCGAGCTGGATGATGAATGTGTCGGAAATGGCTGGGGCTGCTGCGCAGCTCCCGCGCGAGCCGAGCCTGCTGCTCACATCGACAAGGCTTCGCGCAGTTGCGCCACCGATCCGAACAGCCGATTCACCTCCGGCAGCTCAGGCCGCTTCAACACCAGCACCGGCACCCCGCGCTCGCGCGCCACTTCAAGCTTCGGCTCGGTCGCGGCGCTGCCACTGTTCTTGCTCACCAGCACATCGATCTGGCGCCGTTCGAACAGCGCCCGCTCATCCTCGAGGTGGAACGGGCCACGGGCACCGATCACCTCGCAGCGATCATTGCCCGGGCAGGCTTCCAGGGCGCGCAAGGTCCAGAACTGGTGGGGCGGAATGTCTTCGAGATGTTGCAGCGGCTCGCGCCCCAGGGTGAACAACGGGCGCTTGAAAGGCGCCAGTGCGTCGATCAACTCATCCCAGCCCTCGACCTCGCGCCAGTCGTCACCCGGCTGCGGTTGCCAGGCGGGGCGACGCAAGGCCCAGCAGGGAATGCCCGCCGCCTTCGCCGCCTGCGCGGCATTGGCGCTGATCTGTGCGGCATAGGGGTGGGTGGCGTCGATCAGCAGCGCGATCCGTTCGCGTTGCAGGTAGTCGGCCAGGCCGTCGGCCCCGCCGTAACCGCCCACCCGCACCTGACAGGCCAGATCCTGCGGGATGCGGCCGATACCGGCGAGGCTGTAGACATGCTCAGGCCCCAGCAACCGGGCGATGGCCAGCGCCTCGGTGACGCCGCCCAGCAGCAGGATACGGCCGGTCATTGCACACCTGCCTTGCCGACGACACCGCCCTGACGGTCGATGGCGAATACCTCGACCTGCACCTGTGCAGGCACCACGCTGCGGGCGAATGCCAGGGCGTGGGCGCAGACGCTATCGCCCAGGGCGATACCGGCGGCATGGGCGAGCGCCAGTGCCTGTTGGCTGGTGTTGGCACCGATGATCGCCGCCTGCAGAGCGGGGTCCGCGCCGATATCCGCGGCCCAGCCTGCCAGTTGCGGCAGGTCGATGCTCGAATGACGGCTGTGCAGGTCCATGTGGCCGGCGGCCAGCTTGCTGATCTTGCCGAAACCGCCACACAGGGTCAGGCGCGGTACCGGCACTTTGCGCAGGTGCTTGAGCACCGCGCCGACGAAGTCGCCCATCTCGATCAGGGCGATCTCCGGCAGCCCGTAGACCCGGCGCATGGTGTCTTCGCTGGCGTTGCCAGTGCAGGCGGCGATGTGGGTGTAGCCGTTGGTGTGGGCCACGTCGATGCCCTGGTGGATCGAGGCGATGTAGGCCGAGCAGGAAAATGGCCGGACGATACCGCTGGTGCCGAGGATCGACAGCCCGCCGAGAATGCCCAGCCGCGGGTTCATGGTCTTGAGCGCAAGCTCCGCGCCACCCTGCACATTTACCGTGACCTCGAATCCGCCCGCGTAGGCGCAGTCGCCTGCCAGTCGCTGCAGGTGCTCGCTGATCATCCGCCGCGGCACGGGGTTGATCGCCGGTTCCCCGACTGCCAGTACCAGGCCGGGGCGCGTCACCGTGCCCACGCCTTGCCCGGCGACGAAGCGCACGCCCGGCTCGTCGGTCAGGCGTACCTGGCTGTAGAGCAGGGCACCGTGGGTCACGTCGGGATCGTCGCCTGCGTCTTTCAAGGTGCCGGCCTCGGCGCGCTCGCCGTCTCGGCGGCAGAATTCAAGGCGCATCTGCACCTGCTTGCCCTTGGGCAGGGTGATCTGCACGGCGTCGTTGGACTGGCCGGTGAGCAGCAACTGCGCTGCCGCCAGGCTGGTGGCGGTGGCACAACTGCCGGTGGTCAGGCCACTGCGAAGTGGCGCGGGCTGTTCGCGGGTTTCTTCACGCATCGAAGGGCTTCACCACCTCGAGCAGCGTGATCGGCAGAGCCTGGCGCCAGGTGTCGAAACTGCCTAGGGCCTGGGCCTGGGCCACATGGATGCGGGTCAGTTCGCCGCCGTGTCGCTCACGGAAATGCGCCAGGGCCAGTTCGCTCTGCAAGGTCACGGCATTGGCCACCAGCCGCCCTCCAGGGCGCAGGCGCTCCCAGCACAAGGGCAGTACGCCTTCGCCGGTGACGCCGCCGCCGATGAAAATAGCGTCGGGGCGTTCGAGACCGGCCAGGGCTTGTGGCGCCTTGCCGCGAATCAACTGCAGGCCAGGAACGCCGAGTTGGTCGCGGTTGAGTTCGATGAATGCCTGGCGACCTTCGTCGGCCTCGATGGCCAGTGCGCGGCAGCTGGGGTGGGCGCGCATCCATTCGATACCGATCGAGCCGCATCCGGCGCCGACATCCCACAGCAGTTCGCCGGGTTGAGGCGCCAGGCGTGCCAGGGTGATGGCGCGCACGTCGCGTTTGGTCAACTGGCCGTCGTGGCGAAAGGCGCTGTCGGGCAGGCCGCTGATCGGCGACAGGCGCGGGCTGTCCGGCGCTGCCTGGCATTCGATGGCGACCAGGTTCAGTGCTGCGGCCTGGGCGTGGGGCCAGTCTTCTGCGCTGCCATTCAGGTGCTTCTCATCGGGGCCGCCCAAGTGTTCGAACACCTGCATCCGGCTCGGGCCGAAGCCGCGTTCACGCAACAATTGCGCAATGGCTGCAGGGCTGTCGCCGTCATTGCTCAGCACCAGCAGGCGCACACCGCTGTAGAGCTGGGCATTGAGCGCCGCCAGCGGCCGCGCGACCACTGACACCACCTGCACCTCCTGCAACGGCCAGCCCAGGCGCGCGGCGGCCAGGGCGCAGGAGGAGGGCATCGACAGCACCTGCATCTGTTCGGCCGGGACCTGGCGCGCAAGGCTTGCGCCAACGCCGTAGAACATCGGGTCGCCGCTGGCCAGCACGCACACGGGCTCGCCGGACAGAGCCAGCACAGGGGCGAGGGAGAACGGGCTGGACCACGTCAGGCGCTCGCCGACCACGCAGCGTGGCAGCAGGGCGAGCTGACGCGGGCTGCCGAAGATACGTGCAGCAGACAGCAGCGCGCGCCGGGCCTGCTTGCCCAGGCCGCTGAAGCCGTCTTCGCCGATGCCTACTACTGTCAGCCAGGGGGTCATCTGATCATTTCCGTCGTGTTGGGAGTCGTGTCGCCTTTTTCGCGGGCAAGTCGCAGCGGCGAAAAGGACGACACGGTCCTGAAGCATTGCTCGACCATCGGCTTTTCATGCCGTCGGACAAAGCAGGCATAATACCGCGCCTTCTACACTGAAGCGCGTCTTCACGATTGCCGGATACCCCCTTGAAGCCACCCCACACACCCGCCGTTTCGCCCCGCCCCTCGGCCTGCCCGGGGTTGTGGCGCATCGTCGCGGCGCGAGATGGCGGCATTTGCCGGATCAAACTGCCCGGCGGCCTGCTGCTGGCCGAGCAGGCCGAGGCGGTGGCCGAGGCTGCCGAGCGCTTCGCCGGTGGAGTGATCGAGGCGACCAACCGCGCCAATTTGCAGATCCGCGGTATCGGCGACGACCACCTGGCGCTGGTCGGGCACCTGCTCGATGCTGGCCTGGGGCCGCGCGAGGCGGCCGGTGACGATGTCCGCAACCTGATGCTCAGCCCGCTGGCCGGTGTCGATCCGGCGATGTTGATCGACATTCGGCCGCTGGCCGGACAGATCCTGCACCTGCTGGAAACCACCCCGCGCCTGCATGAGTTGTCGGCCAAGTTCGCCGTGCAGCTCGACGCTGGCGAGTCCCTGGCGATGCTCGCGCACCCCCATGACCTGTGGTTGTCGGCGCTGCTGCTCGACCGGCAGGTGTGGCTGGCCTTCGGGCTGGCGGGCTGCCCGGGCGATGGCGCAACCCTTGGCGCCGTACCGCTGGACCAGGGAGTGGCATTGGTGCGGGCAGTGCTGGAGCGCTTCCTCGACCTTGCCACGCCCGAGCAGACACGGATGCGCCAGTTGCTGCAGACCTGTCCGGTGCAGGATTTCGTCGAAGGGCTGGGGCTGCCGATTCGTCGTGACAGCGCTGTGCGCCAATGGCGGCGAGCGCCCGCCAAGCCGCGCTGGCTCGGTATGTTGGCCCAGCGTGAGGGCAGTGCGTTCGGCGTGGCACCGCCGCTGGGGCGCTTGACGCCCGCCATGCTGCGCGGCCTGGCCAGGCTTGCGCGCGAGGCCGGTGATGGCAGCCTGCGCCTCACGCCCTGGCAGAGCCTGGTGCTGCCGAACTTCGACCCATCGCTGCTCGGGCAGGCCCAGGCCGAAACGAAGGCGCTGGGCATGATCAACGACGTCTTGCAGCCACTTGCACGCATCAGCGCTTGCACCGGTTCCAGCGGTTGCGCCAAGGGCCAGTCCGACACCAAGGCCGATGCGCAGGTGATAGCTGGGCTGCTGCACCATGGCGCCCCGGCCAGTGTGCACCTGACGGCTTGCCCGCGTTCCTGTGCCGTGGCCCATGTCGCCCCGGCCACCCTGCTGGCCCGTGCCCCCGGCCGTTATGACCTTTATCTTCGCGATGCGCGCCTGCCGGGTTTCGGCCGACTGCGCGCATCCGACCTTACCCCAGAAGAAGCAGGCGCCATGCTCGACCTGCCGACGGAGCACCTTGATGATTGACTACATCCGCGATGGTCAGGAGATCTATCGCAATTCCTTCCGCATCATTCGCGAGGAGGCTCGCCTGGAGCGGATTCCGGCCGATCTGGAAAAGCTCGCCGTGCGAGTGATCCACGCCTGCGGCATGGTCGAGGCGATCGACGGCCTGCAGTTTTCCGAAGGCGCCGGAACGGCGGGGCGCCAGGCCCTGGCCAAGGGCGCACCGATCCTCTGCGACGCGCACATGGTTGCCGAAGGCATCACCCGCGCGCGCCTGCCGGCCGACAACCCGGTCATCTGCACCCTGCGTGACCCCAGCGTGCCGGGCTTGGCCAAGGACGCCGGCAACACCCGCTCGGCGGTGGCCCTGGAGCTGTGGCGCCCGCATCTGGAGGGCAGCGTGGTGGTGATCGGCAATGCCCCGACCGCGCTGTTCTACTTGCTGGAAATGCTCGACGCGGGTGCGCCCAAGCCTGCGTTGATCCTCGGCTTCCCGGTAGGCTTCGTCGGCGCTGCCGAGTCCAAGGCGATGTTGGCCGCCGACAGCCGTGGTGTGCCGTTCGTCATCATGCAGGGGCGCCTGGGCGGTAGCGCCATGGCCGCCGCGGCTGTCAATGCCCTCGCCACGGAGGTGGAATGATGCAGCTTCGTGGACGTCTGCTCGGCCTGGGGGTCGGCCCCGGCGATCCGGAACTGATCACGGTCAAGGCCCTGCGCCTGCTGCGCGAAGCGCCGGTGGTGGCGTATTTCGTGGCCAAGGGCAAGCGCGGCAATGCCTTCGGTATCATCGAGGCGCATCTGCAGGCGCAGCAGACCCTGCTGCCACTGGTGTATCCGGTCACCACCGAGGTGCTGCCGGCACCACTGTCGTACGAGCAGGTGATCAGCGACTTCTACGACGAAGCCAGCGTGCAGGTGGCCGAACACCTGGATGCCGGTCGTGATGTGGCGGTGATCTGCGAAGGCGATCCGTTCTTCTACGGCTCCTACATGTACCTGCACGATCGCCTGGCCCAGCGCTACGAGGCCGAGGTGATCCCGGGCGTGTGCTCGATGCTCGGCGGGGCTTCCGTGCTCGGTGCGCCGCTGGTCTACCGCAACCAGACGCTGACCGTGCTCTCCGGTGTACTGCCCCACGAAGAGCTCAAGCGCCGCCTGGCCGACGCCGACGCCGCCGTGATCATGAAGCTTGGGCGCAACTTCCCCAAGGTACGCGAGGTGCTCGCCGAGCTGGGCCTGGACCAGCGCGCGCTGTACGTGGAGCGTGCAACCATGGCCAACCAGAAGATCGTCGCGCTGGACGCGGTCGATCCGCAGTCTTCGCCGTATTTCTCGCTGATCGTCGTACCGGGTGAAAAATGGCAGGGATGAACAGCGACAAGGCACCGGCCATCGTCATTCTCGGCCCTGGCAGCCTGGCCACCGCCCAGCGTATCCAGCAGCGTTATCCACAGGCGCGGATTCACGGCCTGAGCGGCCGGGTCGAGGGCGTCGAGCACGGCTACGAATCCTTCGGCGACACGCTGCGTGGGCTGTACCGCGAAGGTGTGCCGATCATCGCCCTGTGCGCGGCCGGGATCGTCATTCGTACTTTGGCGCCCCTGCTCGACGAGAAGGGCGCCGAGCCGCCGGTGCTGGCGGTGGCGGAGGACGGCAGCGCCGTGGTGCCGCTGCTGGGCGGCCTGAGCGGGGTCAATGTCATGGCCCGGGAGATTGGCGAAGTGCTGGGTGTGGCGGCGGCCATCACCACCAGCGGCGAGCTGCGTTTCGGCACCTGCCTGCTCAATCCGCCGGCAGGCTACGCCTTGGCAGACCTGGAGCAGGGCAAGCGCTTCGTCTCTGACCTGCTGGCCGGCGAGCGCGTGCGCATCGAAGGTACGGCGCCCTGGCTGGCCCAGGCGCAGTTGCCCGAAGACGCTGCGGCCCGACGCAGTATTCATGTCGGCTGCCAGGCGCGCCCGGCCAGCCGCGACGAGTTGCTGATCCATGCGCGCTCGGTACTGGTGGCTGTGCAGGCCGGGCAGGCCGATCTGCCTGCCCGTGTGCGTGACGCTTTGGCTGCGGCGAACATCGCCGACGCATCGCTGGCGTGCTTGCTGGCTGGTGACGATGCGCTGGCCGAGCCCGCCGTGCACGACGCCGCCCGAAGCCTGGGCGTGCCCCTGCGATTCGCGGCGGAGGGCGGCAGCCTGGTCGAGATGGCTGGACAGGCGCTTGCGGGCGCGCAACTGATCGAACAGGGTGAGGTGGTCATCGCTGTAGCGCCGGCGCCGATCGACCCGTTGCAGGTCGGACGTGCGCGCGGTCGCCTGGCTGTGATCGGCCTGGGCCCGGGGGCTGCGGAGTTCATGGTGCCGGCAGTCAAGGCCGAACTGGCCCGCGCCAACGATGTACTGGGCTACGAAACCTATGTGCGTATGGCCGGCCCCTTCCGCGCCGATCAGGTGCTGCACTGCACCGACAACCGCGAAGAGATGCAGCGTGCGCGTCACGCCTTCGAGCTTGCGGCGCAGGGGCGCTCGGTGGTGGTGGTCTCTTCGGGCGATCCTGGCGTGTTCGCCATGGCGGCTGCGGTGCTCGAGGCGCTGCATGAATCGAGCGATCCGGCCTGGCATCGCGTCGACCTGCAGATCCTGCCCGGCGTTTCCGCCTCCCTGGCCACCGCGGCCCAGGCCGGTGCACCGTTGGGGCACGATTTCTGCGTGATGTCGCTGTCGGACAACCTCAAGCCCTGGTCGATCATCGAGAAGCGCCTGGACCTGGCGGCGCAGGCCGACCTGGTGCTGGCGTTCTACAACCCGATCTCCCGCGCCCGGCCTTGGCAACTGGGGCAGGCCCTGGAGATCGTGCGCCGTCATCGGGATGGGCAGACCCCTGTGGTCCTGGGGCGCGACATCGGCAGGCCGGGGCAGAGCCTGAACGTCGTCTCGCTCTGCGAGTTGCTACCTGAGATGGTCGATATGCGCACCATGGTGCTGGTCGGCTCCAGTACGACCACCGTGTTCAAGCATGCCGATGGCGCGCAGTGGGTCTATACCCCGCGCTGGTATCCCCCGCACCGCTGACCTTATTGGAACTCCTTCAGTCCGCCAGGCCGAGCTGGCGCTGGCTAACGTGGTCGCCCCTGGTGTTCAGGGGCAACCCAAAGGAGTTTCAGATGAGCGATGATAAACAAGTCACCACCACCGACGCTGGCCTGCTGGTCGAGGGCAACTTGCTGGCCTGTGGTGCAGGCATGACGGCACAGAGCCGCCGCGACGTGAAGAACGCGTTCCACTTCGCCACCCTTGTCGCGGACAAGGCGCTGGATATCGAGGAAAACGGCAAGGCCTGGTACGACAAGTTCCTCGATGCGATGCGTGACCTGGGCTTCACCACCCCCCACCGCAGCTTCGAACTGGAAACCTCCTCGCAGTTGAGCGTCACGCTGGGCGCGGTGGGCGTGCGTATCATCGGTGCAGCCGGCACTGCACTGCTGGGCGGCACGAAGCTGGGCGCACTGGCCAAGCGGGCGTTCGACAAGCTGACCGACGTCGAAAAAGACACCCGCATCATTCATCACAAGAAAAAGAGCAAGGCCAGGGGCGTGGTCGGGATGGCGGCTTGCCTGGAAACCGAGCAAGGCGATGTGGTCATGGTGATGAGCTGTGTGCGTTCGACGGAGCCGAACCTGGATGAAGATGTACTGGGGGTGCAGTTCCAGCTCGAGAGGTCCGAGTACTACGCCGGCCAAGCGGTGCTGACGCTGAACAATTTCGTCTACGAGAAAGTGCGGGCCACGGTGGAGGAGAAGCTCGGCGTGCGCAGTGTCGAGAACATTCTGCAGTACGACATCTGATCAAGGGCGCGGGCTTGCGAGCACCGCGCTTTTTAGTTTCTACAGACCGGAAAACCTGCCATGACCTATGCAGATCACACGTTGATCCTGATTGGCCAGACCGTGTTGCTCGTGCCGCCAGGCATCGAGGTGCAGCAGCGCGAGGATGCCCTGGATTCACTGCACTACTGTCAGTTGCTGGCCAACAAGCACGCTGGCTCCTGCTTCGACGATCCCGACGCTTGGGCGGTTGCCTATCGCCAGGGTTTCGAGTCGCTGAACTGGATCAGGTTCGTCAGTGCGCATGATTGGATCGCCCTTGGACCAGGGGCTGCCCGCAACGAGGAGACGCCGCTCTTGAACTGGTTGAAGCAGCGCAAGATCGATGTCGATGGGGTACTGGCCACGTTGTCGAAGGCACTGACGGGCATGCCTGAGGGCCTGGACCATCTGCTGCGTTTCGCCGTGCGCAACGAGGCCGATACGGGCGAGCTGCACATCGAGTTCGGGCTGCTCGGTGCCGGGCCGATTCTCGACCTGTGCAGCGTGTCGCTGCGCTGCGAGCACCCGATCACGCGGGAGACGCTGGCCGCCGCTGCACAGCGTACGCAGCTGCAGGGCGAGCTGGCGGTACGGGCGCTGTCGCTGAACCTGAGCAAGCAGCACTTTGCTTCGCAGCGCTCGGACCTGCACAACTTGATACTCGACAAGGAACGCGAGAAGCCTCGTCGACTGACGCTGGGAGTGATGACACATGAATGAAGCCAATGCTGCTGTGATCGGGGCGGGCGTCGTCTCGTTCCTGCCGGGCTTGTCGCTGGCGCAGAAAGACAAGGTGAAACTGGCCCTGGCGTTGGCCGAGCGGGCCACACAGACGGCCTTCGACGAAGGGTTGGTGCAGGATTGGTTCGCCTACTACCGCAACCAGTTGAAGTTCATGGGCTGGGATGCGGTGTCTGCCGAGCAGGTCCACTGGCCGGATGCGGGGCGCGCCGAACAGGTCGACAAAGTCCTTGCGCTGATCACCAAGACCGCGGGGGAGCGATTCGCCAGCAATGTGGAAATGTCGTTGCAGCGCCTGCGCAACAGCCCGGAGACGCTCGCCACCTTGGAGAAGCACGCACGCGAGCGAGGGCACTTCCAGTTACTCCCTTGCGCTCCGGCCGGGCAGAACCGGGTCGATATGGTGCTGTATCACGAGGTCGATACTCAGGATGCCTGGCGCGCGGGCTTCATCACCCGCAAGCGCAGCATGAAGAACGTGCGCGCCGAGCTTGTACGGTTCAACATCCTGGCTTTCGAGAACAGCTACCTGTCCAAGGTGCACCAGCGGGTCGTGGAGGTATCCCTGAAGCGGATACACGACTACGACATTTGAGGGGGGCTGGGTGATCAGGGCGTGTGGAGGGGGCCGGTGGCCGCTTCGCGCTGGTTCGCCCAGAACTGGATCAGTTCGCGCAACTGCGACAGTTCCACCGGCTTGGCCATGTGCCCGTCCATGCCGGCCAGGCGTGCACGTTCCTTGTGCTCGCTGAGGATATGCGCGGTCAGTGCCACCACCGGGGTGCGCTGGCGCTGATTGGCCGCTTCCCAGTCACGCAGGCGCTGGGTCGCGGAGAAACCATCGAGAATCGGCATTTCGCAGTCCATGAGCACCAGGTCGTAGCGCTGCGCTTTCATGGCCTCGAAGGCCTCTTCGCCGTTGCTGGCCGTGTCGGGCTCGAGGTTGAGCTTGCCGAGCATGCCGCGGATCACCTTGGTCGAGATGCTGTTGTCTTCGGCGACCAGGATACGGAAGTCGGCGGGCAGGTCCAGCGGCGCCGGCGCGCCACCGAGGGCAGCAATGATCGCCGGCTCGCGGCCACGCTGGCTCAGTTCCTCGGCCAGGGTGGTCTTGAGCGTGTAGCCGGCCACCGGCTTGGCCAGGATGCGTTTGACCCCGGCATTGCGGGCGATGATCTTGCTGGGCGCGTTGCTGATGCCCGTCAGCATGATCACCAGGATGTCGTGGTTCAGGCTCGGGTCTTCCTTGATCTTGGCAGCCAGTTGCATGCCGGTCATTCCGGGCATGTTCTGATCGAGCAGCACGGCATCGAAGTAGTCGCGCAGGTGCGCCTTGGTGCGCAGCAGCGCCAGGGCTTCCTTGCCGGAGGGCACCGCACTGACGTTCATGCCCCAGGCGCTGCACTGTTGTACCAGCACCTTGCGGCAGGTGTCGTTATCGTCCACCACCAGCACCCGGGCATCGCGCAGCGGGCCGTCGAGATCGGCGGGCGGTTGTTCCAGGCGAAGCGGATCGAGCGGCAGTGTCAGCCACAGCGTATTGCCCAGGCTGGTGCTGGTCTTGATGCCGAATTCGCCGTGCATCAGGCCGATCAACTGCTTGGCGATCACCAGGCCCAGATGGCCGCCGAGCTTGTTGCTGGAGAGGAAGTGGTGGCTGTGCAGCTCGGCCTGCAGCAAAGCCTCGCGCTCGGCGCTGGCCATCGGTTCGCCGCTGTCCTGCACGGCGATACGCAGGCGCGGGGCGTCACCGCGCTGGTCGAGGGCCACCACCAGCAGGATTTCGCCCTGGTCGGTGTTCTTCAGGGCATTGTCCAGCAGGCTCGACAGCGCCTGGCGCAACCGCGTCGGATCGCCGCTGATCACGCGTGGCACCTGTGGCTGGGTGAAGCTGATCAGCTCGATGTTCTGCTGTTCGGCCTTGGCCCGGAAGATGTTCAGACAGTCTTCGATCAGTGCGTTGAGGTCGAACTGCACATCATCCAACTCGATCTGCCGCGACTCGAGCTTGGAGATGTCGAGGATTTCGTTGATCAGTGTGAGCAGCTCGTTGCCGGCACTGTGGATGGTTTGCACGTAGTCGCGCTGCTTGACCGACAACGGCGTGCCCAGCAGCAGCTCGGTCATGCCCAGCACGCCGTTCATCGGCGTGCGGATCTCGTGGCTGATCTTGGCCAGGAATTCGGCCTTGGCGTTGATCTCGGCGTCGCTGGCGGCGAGGGCACGGCTGGCACGCACGCGCTCCTCGTTGATCTTGCGCAGGCGCTCGCTGACCGCAAGGTTCAGCAACAGGCCGCTGACCACGGTCAGTCCCATCAGGATGATCAGCAGCCATGGGGTGGGGGTGCGTGTCAGACCGAGCAGCGCAGGCAGCAGGACTAGGCCGCCGAGGTTGAACACCAGCATGGCCAGGGTGAACAGGCGTGCGGGGTTGTAGCCCTTGTACCAGTAGTACGTACTGGCCAGGAGCATGCTCAGGCTGCCGAGGGCCAGCAGGGTGTAGGTGGTCAGGTTCAGCGGCAGGCTGTCGATGAACAGCAGGAGCAGGCCGCTGAGGGCGGCGATCAGCATTTCTGCCTGCAGGATGCGGGTGAGCCGCAACGAGGCGCAGGGCGAGAAGAAGCGCTGGGTGAAATACAGCCCGCAGAGCCCCGCCAGGACCAGCGTGAGGTAGGCGGCAGGCGTTTGCGCGCTGTGCCACAGGTGCCACCACGGGCCGCAGAGGTTGAGCAGGATCAAGGCGCTGAGCAGCATCAGCGCGTGGTAGAGCGCCAGTACCAGGGTGGTGCTGGAGCGCGTGTAGAAGAAGCGGATCAGGTTGTGCAGGATCAGCATCACTAGGCCGCCGAACAGCAGGCCGAACAGCAGCGGCTGGCGTTGGTCGATGGCCGCGCTGGCCGCCGATTCCAGAGAGATTGCCGGGCGTAACTGGTGTTCGGAGACCAGACGCACGTAAATATCCAGCGGTTGCGTGGCGTTGGGCAGTGGCAGAACGTGATCGCTGCCGCGCAGGGTAGGGCTGGCATTGCCCAGTTGTCGGCCATGGTGCAACTGGCGCAGTAGCGTGCCGCCGTCGAGGGCGTAGAGGTCCAGGCGCGACAGGTCGGGGGCGAAGATGCGCAGCAGGCGTTCCTGGTCGGCGGGCTCGAGGCGGTAGTGCAGCCACAGGGCCTGGTCGGGCAGGGCGGCATCCAGCGCGTCCAGTTGCAATGGGCTGAACTGGTTGCGGTAGCGGTCGGAGCGTACGTCGGAGAGCTGCAGGCTTGCCTGTTCATCGAGCAGCACAGACCACCCGCCGCCTTGTTCGGCTGCAGCCGGAAGCAGGCAGAGCAGGGTCAGCAAGCTGACGATCAGGGCAGTGGCAATCCGAAGCCGACGCACGACGAGATCCTTTCTTGGCTGATAAGCCGGATAACAACTATGCGCGGCGTGCCGCGCCAAAGGCAAGGCCCCGATGGGGCCCTGTCGACGAGCCGCAGGCCGCGCGCCATGGCGCTGCGACCTGCGGGCCGCAGTTTACTGCTGGTGCTCACCGCGCTCGCGGGCGATGGCCCGGTAGCCGATGTCGGTGCGGTAGAAGCTACCGTTCCAGCTGACTTCCTTGGCCAGGCGGTAGGCCTGCTGCTGTGCATCGGCAACGGTGCTGCCCATGGCGGTGGCACACAGGACACGCCCGCCGTTGGTGGTCACCTGGCCATCCTTGAGCGCAGTACCGGCGTGGAACACCTTGCCTTCGATCTTGGCCGCAGCGTCCAGGCCGTTGATCAGGTCGCCCTTGGCGTAGTCGCCCGGGTAACCGCCAGCGGCCAGCACCACGCCCAGGCTCGGGCGCGGGTCCCACTGCGCTTCGACCTTGTCCAGGGCCTTGGCGAATGCGGCCTCGACCAACAGCACCAGGCTCGACTCCAGGCGCAGCATGACCGGTTGTGTCTCGGGGTCGCCGAAGCGGCAGTTGAACTCGATGACCTTCGGATTGCCTGCCTTGTCGATCATCAGGCCCGCATAGAGGAAGCCGGTGTAGACGTTGCCTTCCTCGGCCATGCCGCGCACGGTCGGCCAGATCACCTGGTCCATCACGCGCTGGTGCACCTCGGCGGTGACCACCGGGGCTGGCGAGTAGGCGCCCATGCCACCGGTGTTCGGGCCGGTATCTTTATCGCCGACACGTTTGTGGTCCTGGCTGGTGGCCATCGGCAGCACGTTGTGGCCATCGACCATGACGATGAAGCTGGCTTCCTCGCCGTCGAGGAACTCTTCGATCACCACGCGCGAACCGGCCTCACCGAAGGCGTTGCCGGCGAGCATGTCGCGCACGGCGTCTTCGGCTTCCTGCAGGGTCATGGCAACGATCACGCCCTTGCCTGCGGCCAGGCCGTCGGCCTTGATCACGATCGGTGCGCCTTTCTCGCGCAGGTAGGCCAGCGCCGGCTCGATCTCGGTGAAGTTCTGGTAGTCGGCGGTCGGGATCTTGTGGCGAGCCAGGAAATCCTTGGTGAAGGCCTTGGAACCTTCGAGCTGGGCCGCGCCCTTGGTCGGACCGAAGCAGTCCAGGCCACGGCTGCGGAACAGGTCGACCACACCGATGACCAGCGGCGCTTCAGGGCCGACGATGGTCAGGTCGACGTTCTTCTCGGCGAAATCGGCCAGTTGCTCCAGGGCGCAGACGTCGATGGCGACGTTCTCGCATTTGGCTTCGATGGCAGTACCGGCGTTGCCCGGGGCCACGAAGACTTTTTCGACGCGGGGGTCCTGGGCGACTTTCCAGGCCAGGGCGTGTTCACGACCGCCGCTGCCGATGATCAAAACTTTCATGTCAAAACCTCTGTCTAGCGGTGATCCCCGATCCTGTGGGAGCGGGTTAACCCGCGAATGCGGCGGTGAATCCAGCATCGCATTCGCGGGTAAACCCGCTCCCACAGGGGCCGGCGATCAGCCTGTCATCTGATTAATGGCGGAAGTGGCGCATACCGGTAAACACCATCGCGATACCGGCTTCGTCAGCGGCGGCGATGACTTCTGCATCACGCATCGAGCCACCTGGCTGGATCACGGCGCTGATGCCCACTTTAGCCGCGTTGTCGATGCCATCACGGAACGGGAAGAACGCGTCCGAAGCCATGACCGCACCCTGCACCTGCAGGCCAGCATGCTCAGCCTTGATTGCAGCGATGCGTGCGGAGTTGACGCGGCTCATCTGGCCGGCGCCGACACCGATGGTCTGGCGGTTCTTGGCGTAGACGATGGCGTTGGACTTGACGAACTTGGCGACTTTCCAGGCGAACACCAGGTCGTGGATCTCTTGCTCGGTCGGCGCGCGTTTGGTGACGACTTTCAGGTCTTCGGCCGCGATCATGCCGATATCGCGGCTTTGTACCAGCAGGCCACCGTTGACGCGCTTGAAGTCCCAACCGGCAGCGCGCTCGGCAGGCCATTCGCCACACTCGAGCAGGCGTACGTTCTGCTTGGCGGCGACCACGTCACGGGCGGCCTGGGAGATCTTCGGTGCGATGATCACTTCGACGAATTGGCGGTCGACGATGGCCTTGGCGGTTTCGCCGTCGAGTTCGCGGTTGAAGGCGATGATGCCGCCGAACGCCGACTCGGTGTCGGTGGCGTAGGCCAGGTCATAGGCCTTGCGAATGCCACCTTCGTTTTCCGGAACCACGGCCACGCCGCATGGGTTGGCGTGCTTGACGATGACGCAGGCCGGCTTGACGAAGCTCTTCACGCACTCCAGTGCGGCGTCGGTGTCGGCCACGTTGTTGAACGACAGCTCCTTGCCCTGCAGCTGTACGGCGGTGGAAATGCTGGCTTCGCCTTTTTTCTGCTCGACATAGAACGCCGCGCTCTGGTGCGGGTTCTCGCCGTAGCGCATTTCCTGGGCCTTGACGAACTGGCTGTTGAAGGTGCGCGGGAACTCGCTGCGGCCTTCGGTCGACAGGGTGTCCTTGGACTGGTCGATGCTGCCCATGTAGTTGGCGATCATGCCGTCGTAGGCGGCGGTGTGCTCGAAGGCCTTGAGCATCAGGTCGAAGCGCTGGGCGTAGGTCAGGCCGCCGGCCTTGAGGCCTTCGACGATGCCGGCGTAGTCGCTGGCGTTGACCACGATGGCGACGTCCTTGTGGTTCTTCGCCGCGGAGCGAACCATGGTCGGGCCGCCGATATCGATGTTCTCGATGGCGGTCGGCAGGTCGCAACCTGGCTTGCTGATGGTGGCTTCGAACGGATACAGGTTGACCGCGACCAGGTCGATCGGCTTGATGCCGTGCTCGTTCATGATGGCGTCGTCGGTGCCGCGACGGCCGAGGATGCCGCCGTGGATCTTCGGATGCAGGGTCTTGACCCGGCCGTCCATCATTTCGGCGAAGCCGGTGTAGTCGGCCACTTCCACCGCGTTCACGCCGTTGTCCTTGAGCAGCTTGTAGGTGCCGCCGGTGGACAGGATCTCGACACCGAGCTGTTGCAGCTCACGGGCGAACTCGAGGATACCGGTCTTGTCGGAGACGCTGATCAGGGCGCGGCGGATCGGCAGGCGGGTAGTCTGGTCGGTCATTTCGGATTCCATAACGCGGTGGAGTCAGCAAAAAAGGCGCCTCTTTCAACGGAGCCGCCTTTTCTGATTGGGATTCTGGCTTACAACAGGTCGTACTGTTTGAGCTTCTTGCGCAGGGTGCCGCGGTTGAGCCCGAGCATCTCGCTGGCCTTGGTCTGGTTGCCCTTGACGTGGTTCATCACGCTCTCGAGCAGCGGTGCCTCGACTTCCGAGAGCACCAGGTTGTACACGTCCGTGACGGTGGCGCCTTCCAGGTGGGCGAAGTAGTTGTGCAGTGCCTTCTCGACGCTGTCGCGCAGGGTCTGGCCCTCTTCGCTCGGCGTATTCAGGTGCTGCTTGAGGTTGGCGTTGTCGCTCACGGGCGTTGTTCCACTCACTAATGTCTCGGTCATCATCGTCATGCGGCCACCCCTTGTCCGTCCTCTGTCTCAAGGCTCTGTCGACGTTCGGCAAAAAATGCCCGAACGTTGGCGCACTGCGCTTGGGTCTCTTCCAAGGCATTGAACCGGGCGCGAAACTCCCTGCCGCCCGTGCGTGTTGCCAGGTACCAGCCCACGTGCTTGCGGGCGATACGTACGCCCATGACATCCCCATAGAAGGCATGCAGCGCGGCAAGGTGCTCCAGCAGAATGCGTTCAACTTCGTCCAGCCCGGGAGCCGGAAGATGTTCGCCTGTCCGCAGGTAATGCTCGATCTCGCGGAAGATCCACGGCCGCCCTTGGGCGGCACGGCCGATCAGCAGGCCGTCGGCCCCGGTGGCATCCAGCACCGCCCGGGCCTTTTCTGGCGACGTGATGTCGCCGTTGGCGAAAACCGGGATCGACACCGCCTGCTTGATCGCGGCGATGGTGTCGTACTCGGCTTCACCGGTGTACAGGTCGGCGCGTGTGCGGCCATGCACCGCCAGCGCCTGGATTCCGGCCTGTTCGGCGATCTTCGCCACGTTCAGGCCATTCTTGTTCGAGCGGTCCCATCCGGTGCGAATCTTCAGGGTGACCGGCACATCGACCGCACCGACCACCGCATCGAGGATTTCAGCGACCAGCGCTTCATCTCTCAATAAAGCAGAGCCTGCCGCTTTGTTGCAGACTTTTTTCGCCGGGCAACCCATGTTGATATCGATGATCTGGGCACCGGACTCGACGTTGGCCCGCGCTGCCGCGGCCAGCATCTGTGCATCGCCACCGGCGATCTGTACCGAGCGCGGCTCGGGATCGCCTTCGTGGATGCGGCGCAGGCGCGATTTGCGGCTGTTCCACAGGTTCATGTCGCTGGTGACCATTTCCGACACCACCATGCCCGCCCCCAGGCGTTTGCAGAGCGTGCGAAAAGGCTGGTCCGTGACCCCGGCCATGGGCGCGAGGATCAGGTTGTTCTGCAGTGTGTATGGGCCGATGCGTACCGCCGACATAGGTGTTCCCTGTTGTGGGGCCGGATCATTGGAGTTCGAAAAAGGGATGGCATGATACCCGCTCTCGGTGACCGGATAAAGATGGAGCTGGATAAAATCTGAGCAGTTGTGGGCTTATGACTTTTGCGCTGGTTGGCGCTCCCGCCGACCCGCCGGTCACTCCGGGGATCGGAAGCTCAGGCTGTAGTTCACCGCCTTCGGGCCTGGATCGAGGATGTCCAGGGCGATGTGGATCGGCGTCTGGCTGGGCATCTCGCCGCGCCCGGCCAGCTCGCCCGACAGGTACTCGCTGGGCTTGAACCGACGACTGGCGATCAACTGGCCATTGAGGTCGGCGAAACGCAGCTCCAGCAGGGGGAAGGGCTGGCTGAAAGAGGCGCGGTTGTAGATGATCGCGTCGACGATCAGCGCGCCCTTGAAGTCTGGATGGCTGCGCACCACCAGGTTGCTGCTCTTGATGCGTGCGATGTCGACCCGGGTGGGGACCTGGCAGCCGACGATCGGGCACAGTTGCTGGAACAGCGGCCGGTAACGGTCGTGCCGGGCCATTTCATCGAAGTGGTAGTAGACATACTGGAAGGCCAGCAGGCCAGCGGCGAGCAGCGCCAGGAAGCCCCAGAGCAGGCGCTTGCCCCAGTTCGGTGCGGGCTTTTGCCAGTCCAGTTGCAGCGGGTCGTCGACGACATCGACCAGTGGTTCCTTGCGCGCACGCGAGGGTTTGGCGGCCAGCACCGGCTCCAGCCGTTCGTCGCCTTCGGTGTCGTCGTCGTGGTCGTCGCGTGCCGACAGGCGCAGATTCGCGACATCATCGTCCAGGGCCGAGAGGCCTTTTTCCGGAAGAGGCTCGTCGAGGGGCGACAGCCGCTCGTTGGCCGGTTCGTCGTGTTCGGCGGGCAGGCGGGCAGGGGCGTCTTCGTCGTCGAGTTCGAGCGCCTGTCCGAGGGTGGGTTCGGTGCGGTCCTGGGCTATCGGCTCCAGGTCGAGCGGCTCTTGCTCGACCTGGACCGGTGCAGGTGTGGGCTGCGGGTCGGGTTCGAGGCGGTCATCGGTTGCGGTGCCGAAGGGCTCGTCACCGTGCTGCTCGGGGTGTTGATCGTCACGTCGGGCCTGCAAGGATTCGTCGCGCTCGGCGCTTTGACGCTCGGGGCGAGGGCCGCGTCGCTCCAGACGCGCAAGCTCCTGGTCCAGGTCCATGGCGTCCAGCGTGGCAGCCCAGTCGTCCTGGCTCGGCGCTGGGGGCTCGATCGCAGGCGCTGCTGGCGCAGCCGGCAACGGGGCTGCTGGCGCCGGTGCGGTGGCGACCGGCGGCGTCGTACCTTCCTGGCTTTGCTCGAGCAACTGCCGGGCGGCGTTGAATACCTGCAGGCACTGGCCGCAGCGCACCACCCCACGGGCCACGCTCAACTGGTGATACGTGACGCGAAAACGCGTCTGGCAATGCGGGCACTGGGTGACGAAACTGTCGGTCATGCGGCGATCCGGGGGTTGTGCAGGGTTTGAGTCTGGCGCTTTACGAACTGTAGCCTAGCGACGGCGGCCGCTGATGCGCACCCAGCCATCGCGCACGACGATCGGGTCGAGGTCGAAGTCGGCGGCATAGGCTGCGGCCACTTCCTCGCCTTGCTCGGCAAGAATACCCGACAGCGCCAGCAGGCCGCCGGGACGTACCAGGCCGGACAATTGCGGTGCCAGGGAGACCAGCGGGCCGGCCAGGATGTTTGCGACCAGCACGTCGGCTTGCATCGCCGGCATGTGCTCGGGCAGGTACAGCGCCAGCTTCTCGTCGGCGATGCCGTTGCGCTGGGCGTTGTCACGCGAGGCTTCGATGGCCTGTACGTCGATGTCGGTCCCCACCGCTTCGCGGGCGCCCAGCAGCAGGGCGGCAATGGCCAGGATGCCCGAGCCGCAGCCAAAGTCGAGCACCTGGGTGCCTTCGAGCGCCTGGCCATCGAGCCATTCCAGGCACAGGGCAGTGGTCGGGTGGGTGCCGGTGCCGAAGGCCAGGCCCGGGTCGAGCAGCAGGTTGACGGCGTCTTTCTCCGGGGCCTCGTGCCAGCTCGGCACGATCCACAGGCGCTGGCCGAAACGCATCGGCTGGAAACCGTCCATCCAGCTACGTTCCCAGTCCTGGTCCTCGATGACTTCGGCCTGGTGCTCGGGGAGGTCGGCACCGGTCAGCAGCTGCAGGTGGGCGAACACCGCTTCGGGTTCGGCATCGGCTTCGAACAAGGCCAGCAGATGCGTGTGCGACCACAGCGGGGTGGTGTTGAGGTCCGGTTCGAAGATTGGCTGGTCTTCGGCATCCATGAACGTGACCGAGACGGCGCCGACTTCGAGCAGGGCGTCTTCGTAGGTTTCGGCTTGTTCCGGGCTGATGGCCAGACGTACTTGCAGCCAGGGCATGGCGGGCACCTTTGGTAAATCGACAGGGGCAGCGGGAGCTGCGCGAAAGGGCGTCAGTTTACGCGAGTGCGGGGGGTTTGTGGATGTTTCACCGCCCCTGTCGCAGGGCAATGAAAAACCCCGGCACAGGGCCGGGGTTTCGTGCATCACGCTAACGCGATCACTCCTGGTTGGCCAGTTTGTGCTCGAGGTAGTGGATGTTGATGCCGCCCTTGCAGAAACCTTCATCACGCACCAGGTCGCGGTGCAGCGGGATGTTGGTCTTGATGCCGTCGACGACGATCTCGTCCAGGGCATTGCGCATGCGCGCCATGGCTTCGTCGCGGTCCTTGCCGTAGGTGATCAGCTTGCCGATCAGCGAGTCGTAGTTCGGCGGAACCGAATAGCCGCTGTACAGGTGCGAATCGACCCGCACGCCATTGCCACCCGGGGCATGGAAGTGCTTGACGGTGCCTGGACTTGGAATGAACTTCTTCGGGTCTTCGGCGTTGATCCGGCACTCCAGCGAGTGACCGCGGATCACCACGTCTTCCTGGCGGAACGACAGCTTGTTGCCAGCGGCGATGCTGAGCATCTCCTTGACGATGTCGATGCCGGTGACCATCTCCGAGACCGGGTGCTCGACCTGGACGCGGGTGTTCATCTCGATGAAGTAGAAGCGACCGTTCTCGTACAGGAACTCGAAAGTACCTGCACCGCGGTAGCCGATCTCGATGCACGCATCGACGCAACGCTTGAAGACTTCCTGACGGGCCTTCTCGTCGATGCCGGGGGCCGGCGCTTCTTCCAGTACCTTCTGGTGACGGCGCTGCAGCGAGCAGTCGCGGTCGCCCAGGTGCACGGCGTTGCCCTGGCCATCGGACAGTACCTGGACTTCCACGTGACGTGGGTTGGTCAGGAACTTCTCCAGATAGACCATCGGGTTGCCGAACGCAGCACCGGCTTCGGTGCGGGTCAGCTTGGCCGAGGCGATCAGGTCTTCTTCCTTGTGCACCACGCGCATGCCGCGACCACCACCGCCACCGGCGGCCTTGATGATCACCGGATAGCCGACTTCACGGGCGATGGCCAGTGCAGTTTCTTCGTCTTCCGGCAGCGGGCCGTCGGAGCCCGGTACGGTCGGTACGCCCGACTTGATCATCGCGTCCTTGGCCGAAACCTTGTCGCCCATCAGGCGGATGGTGTCGGCTTTAGGGCCGATGAAGGCGAAACCGGATTTCTCCACCTGCTCGGCGAAGTCGGCGTTCTCGGCGAGGAAGCCGTAGCCTGGGTGGATGGCGGTGGCGCCAGTCACTTCGGCGGCAGCGATGATCGCCGGGATGTGCAGGTAGGATTCTTTCGACGATGCAGGGCCGATGCAGACCGATTCGTCTGCCAGACCCAGGTGCATCAGTTCGCGGTCAGCGGTGGAGTGGACCGCGACGGTCTTGATGCCCAGCTCTTTGCAGGCACGCAGGATCCGCAGGGCAATTTCCCCACGGTTGGCGATCAGGACTTTTTCGAGCTTCCCAGACATCGTTGGCTCTCCGCGATTCAAACGATGGTGAACAGCGGCTGGTCGAACTCAACCGGCTGACCGTCTTCCACCAGGATGGCGTCGATGACACCGCCGATATCGGCTTCGATGTGGTTCATCATCTTCATGGCTTCGACGATGCACAGGGTGTCGCCTTTCTTCACCGCCTGACCGACTTCAGCGAAGTTCGGCGAGGTCGGCGATGGCTTGCGGTAGAAGGTGCCGACCATCGGCGAGCGGACCACGGTGCCTTTGAGGGCAGGTGCTGCAGCGGCTTCGGCAACCGGGGCCGCGGCGACAGGGGCGGCGGCAACGGGTGCGGCGACCGGAGCAGGCGCTGCGAAGTACTGGGCGCCGGCAGGTTGCTTGCTGTTACGGCTGATGCGAACGGACTCTTCGCCTTCCTTGATCTCCAGTTCGTCGATGCCGGACTCTTCCAGCAGTTCGATCAGCTTTTTGACTTTACGGATATCCATTAATCAGCAACTCCCAAGGTTCGGTCGGGGACGTAATTGTTAAAACGTATCGAAAACGTTTCTTCGTAGTGCTTCGAGGCCCCGGTCGAAGGACCGAGGCCTTGCGTCATCAGGGCTGTGCGTTGGCAGCCAGGTGTTCCAGTGCAGACTCCAGGGCCAGCCGGTAACCGGTGGCGCCCAGGCCGCAGATCACGCCCACTGCCACATCGGAGAAGTAGGAGTGATGACGGAACGGTTCACGCTTGTGCACGTTGGACAGGTGCACTTCGATGAATGGGATGCTCACTGCGAGCAATGCGTCACGTAATGCGACGCTGGTGTGGGTGAAAGCGGCCGGGTTGATCAGGATGAAGTCCACGCCTTCGTTGCGCGCAGCGTGAATGCGGTCGATCAGTTCGTACTCGGCATTGCTCTGCAGGTACTGCAAGTGGTGGCCGGCGGCGCGTGCGCGCTGCTCGAGGTCCTGGTTGATCTGGGCGAGGGTGACGGCGCCGTAGACTCCCGGCTCGCGGGTGCCGAGCAGGTTGAGGTTGGGGCCGTGCAGCACCAGTAGGGTGGCCATCTGCGGTTTCCTTGGTTTTGTAGGGCAATTCGACATAGCGCGGCGACTATGCCGCAAGAGACTAGCGAGTGTCCAGTTCCCTGCAATAGCCAGCACGATGACCGAGATTCGCGCAAAGTATGTGACCAGATGATGAGCTCTGGTCACTTCATCGGAGAAAGTTACCGGTGCGCGGGAAGTTATAGACCGAGTTTGCTGCGCGTGCCCGTGAGAATTTTCGCAAATTCGTCGGCGTTCACCTCGCCTACCACCCGATCAGCGGTCATTTCGCTGCCGTTTGCGGCAAAAAACAACAAGGCGGGTGGGCCGAACAGTTTGTAGCGGTCGAGCAGGGCGCGTTGTTCGGCGTTGCTCTCGGTGATGTCGAAGCGCAGCAGTTTGAACCCACTCAATCCTGGCTGGACCTGCGCCGCGTTGAGCACCTCATGCTCGATCACCTTGCAACTGATGCACCAGTCGGCGTACCAGTCCAGCAGCACCGGCTGGCCTGCGGCCTTGGCCTGGGCCAGTGCGGCGTCCAGGGCGGCAGGGGTGGTGAGGGTTTGCCACGCATCCGCCTGAGCGTTGGCGCTGGCGGGGGCCGAGGCGCTGACGCCGGGGCCTGGCAATGGACGCAGTGGATCGCCCTGACCGGCAAGTGCGCCATACCAGCACGCCAGTGCATAGACCAGGCAGAGCAGCCCCAGCAGTTGGGCCAGGCGTTGGCGCGGGGTCTTGACCACGAATTCCAGCGCCCCGAGGAACAGCGCCACGCCTGCCGACAACAGGCCGATCAGCAGCAGTGTCACCGGCCCCGGCAGCACGCGGCTGAGCAGGCCGAGCGCAACGCCCAGCAGCAGGACCCCGATCACGTTCTTCACCGTGTTCATCCACGCCCCGCTCTTGGGCAGCCAGGCGGCACCGCCGGTCGCCACCAGCAGCAGTGGCGCCCCCATGCCCAATCCGAGCGCGAACAGCTTTAGTGCGCCTCCCAGGGCATCGCCGCTGGCGCTGATATAGAGCAGGGCACCGGCCAGTGGCGCAGACACGCAGGGCGAGACCAGCAGGCTGGAAAGCACGCCCAGCACCGCAGCACCCAACAGCGAACCGCCGCGGGTATTGCTGGCGACGCGGTCCAGGCGCTGGCTCACGGCGTGCGGCAGCTTGAGTTCGAACAGGCCGAACATCGCCAGGGCGAACAGCACGAAGAACAGTGCGAAGGGCACCAGTACCCAGGCCGACTGCAAACGTGCCTGCAAGTTGAGGCTGGCACCGAACAGGCCCATCAGCGCACCGAGCGCGGCAAAGCTGGCAGCCATCGGCAGCACGTAGGCCAGCGACAGGCTGAAGCCACGCCAGCCACCCACCTGGCCGCGCAGCACCACGCCCGAGAGGATCGGCAGCATCGGCAGCACGCAGGGGGTGAAGGTCAGGCCCAGACCGGCCAGGAAGAACAGTAGCAAGGTCTGCCAGCTCCAGCGCTCGGCCGTGCTGGTGGACAGGGTGCTGCCTTCGCCGGGAATCGACAGTCGCGCAGTTTCCGGCGGATAGCACAAGCCCTTGTCGGCGCAGCCCTGGTAGCCGACCAGCAAGGTGAAGGCGCGCGAGTCGGTACGCGGCACCTCGATGTCGACGATGCCATGGTAGACCTCGACATCGCCGAAGAACTCGTCGTGCTTGGCTTCACCCTGGGGGATCCGTGCGTTGCCGAGGGCGATGTCGGCTGGCTCGCTGCGGAACTGGAAGCGATGGCGGTAGAGGTAGTAGCCCTCGGTGGCGACGAAGCGCAGCTTGATCGACTGGGCATCGGCGCTGATCAGGTCGAGCTTGAAGGCTTCGTGGACCGGCAGGAAGTCGGCGCTGTTGGACAGCGAGGCGGCACCGAGGGTGGCGCTGGGGCGGTTGTCGAGCAGGCCCGAGGCGAAGGCGGGGCTGGCCAGCAGCAGGAACAGCAGGAAGAACAGGCGGCGCATGGCGGACTCGCGAGGCGGAACGTGCCCGGCATGATAGCGGAGTTGGCTGGAGGCGGGGATGACAGGTGGTCGCAGGTTCGGCTGTTTGCAGGCCTGGCCCGGGTGGGAGCGGCCTGGCCCGCGAAGTGGCCAGGCCTGCCGATCACACCCTGAAGGCCCGCACCGCGGTATTCAGCTCACCCCCCAGTTGCAGCAACTGCTCACCCTGCTCGCGCCCTTCGCCGATGCGTTGCAGGTTGTCTTCCCCGAGCGCATGAATCCGCTCGCTGTGGTCGCGGATCTCGCTCACAGCACCGCTCTGCTGTGCGGTGACGTCGGCAATCCTCACCGCTGTATCGGAGATGGTGCGAATCGCGCTGACAATCTCATCCAGCGCACCGTCCGCCGCCTGGGCCTGGCTGGCGGTGGCCTCGGCGTGTTCGAGCTGGGTGCGCATGCCATTCACCGATTCGCGCGCCGCCTGCTGCAGGCGGTCGATCAGCGCCTGGATCTCGCCGGTGGCGCCGGTGGTGCGCTGGGCCAGCGAGCGCACTTCGTCGGCCACCACGGCAAAGCCGCGGCCCATTTCGCCGGCACGGGCCGCCTCGATCGCTGCGTTGAGGGCCAGCAGGTTGGTCTGCTCGGCGATCGAGCGGATCACCGTCAGTACGCCACCGATGGTCGCCGACTCCTCGGCCAGTTGTTCGATCAACTGCGCATTGCCCTGCACTTCATCGACCAACGCTCGCAGGCCGGAGAGGCTGTGGCCGATCACCGTCTGGCCGTGCTCCACGGCGCGCCCGGCGTCGCGGCTGGCATCCGCGGCCGAACTGGCATCGCCGGCCACTTGCTGGATGGTCGCCTCGAGCTCGCCCAGGGCATCGCGGATCTGTGCAGTATCGCCCGCCTGGCGCTCGGCACCGTCATGCAGCGCGCTGCTCATACCGGCCAGGGCATGGCTGCTGCCTGCGACCTGCTCGGCGTTGTGGCGGATCGTGCCGACCAGGGTCACCAGGTACTGGCGCAGCCGGTTGAGCGACTCCTGGATGTCGTGCAGTTCAAGGTTGGTCTTGCCAAGGGCGACGGGCTGGGCGAAATCGCCCTCGGCCCAACGCGACAAGGCTGGCGCAAGGCTGGTAAGGGTGCGCGTCAGGCGGCGCTGCAAGGTGTCGATGAGTAGGGCGATCAGCAGAATCAGGCCGATCATCAGGCCCTGGATGACCCGGACCTCGCCAGCGATCTTCGCGTGCTGACCGCGCACTTCAGGTTCCAGTCCGGCGATGGCCTTTTGCACAGCTTCGAGGCGCTCGCTGGTGCTGGCGGCCAACGCGGCGCGGCGTTCGATCTGTTCACGGGTGCGCCGCAGTTCGGCCGGATAGCGCCCGAGCAAGCTTTGCAGTTCACGCTTGAGGCCGACGGCAACGTCCTCCTTCTGCTCGCTGCCCTGGCTTTGCAGGCCCATCATCGCGGCGAAGTCGTCGGCGTTGGATTCGGCCGCGCGGGTCACCCCCAGCAACGGCAGGCTGTCGATGATCTGCGCCTGGGCGCGGATCTGCTGCAGTTCGCGCTCCACTTCGTCCGCCAGTTCCGCGCGACCGCTGCTGACCAGCTTGTCGCGGGCCAGTGCCAGGCGGCCCAGGTGCAGCGAGGCGTCCATCAGTGGGGCCAGGTAGCGACCCGCCTCGGCGTTGCCACTGTCGCGGGCATAGCCGGCCAGTTGCTCCAGGTTGGCGCCCAGTTCGCGCTCGGCCTGCAGCAGCAATGCCTGTGGGTCTCCGGCCAGCTTGCCGGCGGCCAGCAGTTCGTTGGCGGTAAAGCCCTGCAGGCTGTCCAGGCTCGGGCGCAGCTTGGCGGCCAATGCGTCTGGCCATTCTCCGAGGGCGCTGTGCAACTGCTTGTTGGCCTCCATGGCCGAGGCATGGCGCAGGGCGTCGCCGCTGGCCAGGTAGGCCTGGATATTGCCGGCGGTCTCGTTCTGGAACTGCTGGGACAGCCCCAGGTAGCGCTCCATCATCTGATAGGGACGCTCCAGCGCACGCTGCGACCACCACAGGGTTGCACCCAGGGCAAAGCACACGGTCACCAGCAAGAGGGTGTTGAAATTGGTCAGCCACTTCAGGCGCATAGCCGCGAACTTCCTGCGGGAATGGAGAGGTAGGTGCCTGAAGTTATTGCGATTTTGTGACCGGGTGATGACGACGACGGGGTGGCGCCATAAAAAAGTGGCAGAGTGCCAGTCTAGGGCTCGACCCTCACCACACAGTTGCGCCCCGCGTGCTTGGCCCGGTACAGCGCCTCGTCCGCCGCGCTGGCCATGGTCAGCGCATCCAGCGCGTCATCGAGTTGCACCACCCCGGCGCTGAAGGTGCACTGCAGGTCGTGCGGCTGGGCGGGATAGTGGATTTCGGCAAAGCGCCGGCGGATCTCGTCGAGCACCTTGTGCGCAGCTTCCAGGCCGGTGTTGGGCATGACGATGGCGAATTCCTCGCCGCCATAGCGGCCGATGAAATCGGTCTTGCGCAGGCGCTGCTTGAGGAACAACGCCAGGCTCTTGATCACCCGGTCGCCCATGGGATGGCCATGGCGGTCGTTGATCTTCTTGAAGTGGTCGATGTCCAGCATGGCGAAGCTCAGTGGTTGTTCCTCGCGGCGGGCGCGGAAACTGCAGTCTTCGAGCAGTTGCAGGATGTGGGTGTGGTTGTACAGCCCGGTCAGGCTGTCGCGCACCATGCGCGCCTTGAGATGACGGGCGCGGGCGGCGCGGTTGCGCACGGTGGTGACCAGGTGACGGGCGCGGATCGGCTTGGTGAGGAAGTCGTCGCCACCTTCGCTCATGGCATCGAGCTGCTTGTCCAGGTCGTCCTCGGCCGACAGGTAGATGATCGGTACGCTGACATAACGGTCGTTGTGGCGGATCACCTTGGCCAGTTCGGTGCCGGTGCAGTCGGGCATGTACATGTCGAGGATGATCAGGTCGGGCTGGAAGTCAGCGAGCTCGGCCATGGTGCGGATCGGCTCGGTGAGCGTGCGGGTGATGATGCCGGCGCCGTTGAGCATGCGCTCGGTGTGCATGGCCTGGGCGCGCGAGTCATCGATGATCAGCACCCGGAACGGGTCGTATTGGGTGGCGCTGGTCAGCAGTTCGACCTTCTCCAGCAGGCTGGATGCCTCCAGGGTGCCGGTGAGGAACTCCTGGCCTCCGGCGCGCACGGCGGCGAGGCGGGTCGGGGTGTCGGTCTCGTGGAGGCTGAAGAACAGCAGCGGGATGTGCAACTCCAGCCCTTGCTGGGCGTCGGCGGCCAGTTTGAGGCCCTGGCCGGGGCCACTGAAGTCGACATCCATGACGATGGCCGACGGCAGGCGTTCGCTCATCGAGGCACGGAAGGCTTCGGCGTTGCCCAGTGCCTGCACGCCCAACCCGAAGAACTCCAGCTGTTGCGCCAGGCGTTCGGCGCGGTCATGGTCCTGCAGCAGGATGTACACCGGCTTGCGCAAGGGTGGCAGAGGCACATGATCGAGCTGGTCGCCCTTGCGCAGGCCGGTGCGCGACAGGCGTTGCATCAGGCGATTGAGCTCGCCGATCAGCTCGGAGTTGAGCCGCGTGCTGTTCGCTTCGATGGTCCTCAGCGTCTGTCCGATGGCAATCGACAGGCTGCCGTGCTCGGGCTGCTCGAAACGGTCGGCGTAGCGTTGCAGGCGCAGATTGGCATCGCCCAGTTCGCTCAGCCCTGCGCTCGACCACTCGCCACGCTGCAGGCGCTGCCAGATTTCGAGAATCTGTCGGGCCTGGTGAATGACCCGCTGGGCGAAATGCTGCTTCAAGCGCTCGTGGCTGGGCTCGGCTGGCTGGGTCATGTCCTGACTGCTTGTTGGAGGTTGGTGTGCAGGTTCAATGATGGCTCTATGCTAGCAGGTCTTTTCCTGCTCGCGAGTGCTGTGGGTCAACAAAGCGTTCAGGCCCGATTATTCAGTTCCCGACCCATTGGTCGCTTATGCGTATGGCGGCGTCTGCTTTATAGTGCTGGGACGCGGGCTTGTCGTGGCACCCTGGCCGAGGCCTGTGGTCCAAGCCCCTGAACCGTCATGATTGATTAAGGACAACGCCATGCTGGACTGGAAAAACCGTGAGGCCAAGGCCGAGCGCCCCGAGCGCGTCGATGGCCGTGGCGCTGCCACCCGTAGCTACCTCGGCGGCCTCTGGAGCCGCGCCCTGGGCACCCTGATCGGCCTGTACCTGCTGGTGTGCATCGGCCTTGGCTGGTACTGGAGCGAAGAGCCTGATCTGTTCCCGGTGCAACAGAATGCCCAGGCTGCGGCCGAGCGTAACGGCCAGCAGATGGTGGTTGGCTATACCACCATCGAAACCCTCAAGACAGTGGCCGGCACCCTGCTCGACAAGCCGGGTGGGTATATCTCCAACGACCGCTTCCCGCCGGGGCTGTGGATGGACAACATGCCGAGCTGGGAATATGGCGTGTTGGTCCAGGTGCGCGACCTGTCGCGTGCGCTGCGCAAGGACTTCGCTCGCTCGCAGTCGCAATCGACCGAAGACGCCGACCTGGCCAAGGCCGAGCCGCGTTTCAACTTCGACAACAAGAGCTGGATCCTCCCTTCCAGCGAGTCGGAGTTCGAGGAGGGCATCAAGTCGCTCAACCGCTACCAGGTGCGCCTGGCCGCTGGCGACCAAGGCGCGATCTTCTATACCCGCGCCGACAACCTGAACAACTGGCTGGGCGACGTTGCCACGCGTCTGGGCTCGTTGTCCCAACGCCTGTCGGCCAGCGTCGGCCGGGTCAAGCTCAACAGCAACCTGAAGACTGAAACCGTCCAGGCCGGCCAGGCACCGCAGGTCGACGAGGAGATCGTCGAGACGCCATGGCTGCAGATCGACAACGTCTTCTACGAAGCCCGCGGCCAGGCCTGGGCGCTGTCGCATCTGCTGCGCGCCATCGAGGTCGACTTCGCCGACGTACTGGCCAAGAAGAACGCCACCGTCAGCGTGCGTCAGATCATTCGTGAGCTGGAAGCTTCGCAGGAGCCGCTATGGAGCCCGATGGTACTCAACGGCAGTGGCTTCGGCATGTGGGCCAACCACTCGCTGGTGATGGCCAACTACATCTCCCGGGCCAACGCCGCAGTCATCGACCTGCGTCAGTTGCTCTCGCAAGGATGACCATCAATCCCGCCGAGGTCGCGCACCGCGCGGCCTCCGATGCCGAGCTGGTGGCCTGGGTGGACGAACACGACCAGCCGCTTGGCGCCCTGGCGCGGGCCGAGTTGCGCGAGCGAGGGTTGATCGGGCGCTGTACCTTCATCCTGCTGTTCAACAGCCAGGGCGAGCTGTGCGTGCACCGGCGCACCTTGAGCAAGGCGCTGTATCCCGGGTATTGGGATGTGGCGGCCGGTGGCATGGTCGGGGTGCACGAGGAGTACGCCGAGTCTGCGGCCCGCGAGCTGGAAGAGGAACTGGGCATCGCTGGCGTCGCGTTGCGTTTTCACGAGAAGTTCTACTTCGATCAGTTGGGCAACCGCTTGTGGTGCGCGGTGTTCTCGGCGGTGTCCGACGCGCCGCTGCGGCTGCAGCCTGAAGAGGTGATCGAGGCGCGCTTCGTCACTGTGGAACAGGCAGAGGCCGAGAGCCGGGAGAAGGACTTCTGTCCGGACTCGCTGGAGGCGTTGCGCCGGTACAAGGCGAGCCTGTAGCCGTCAGCGCTCCCCCACGTCGCAAAACATTCGCAAAATGCCGCAATCCAGTACTTAGCAAGCCAGGAATTTATCGTTACACTGCGCGCCCTTTTCGGGCTGTCGCAACACCTGCGACAGTAGCGCCGCCCCTGCCAGAGTGGGGCTTCGCGGTCGGTCCAGTCCCCCTGTGGTCCGACCAGTTTTTGTCCTCAGCAAGAGGAACAAAAGTGGCCAAGAAAGCTTCTTCCTTCTCCGCCCTCGGCGGTCTCGTGTTTTCCACCGACGCTGGTCGGCACTGCCCCGACTGCAGCCAGCCGGTGGACGCGTGTGTCTGCAAGCAGCAACTGATCCCCGAAGGCGATGGCATTGCCCGGGTACGCCGTGAAAGCAAGGGGCGTGGCGGCAAGACCGTCACCACCATCACTGGCGTACCGCTGCCGCTCGAGCAGCTCAAGGACCTCGCCAGCACGCTCAAACGGCGATGCGGCACCGGTGGTGCCTTGAAAGACGGTGTCATCGAGATCCAGGGTGATCACGTCGAACTGCTGCTCGCCGAGCTGATCAAGCAGGGTTTCAAGGCGAAGAAGTCCGGCGGTTGAGTGTTGCCCGCAGGCATTTTTGCCGAGCGCTTTCTAAACTCGTTTCCGTTGCCGGGGTCTACCCGAGGACGGACGAATCGTCATTTTCAGCTTCTACACTGCGCCCGCACCCACCGCGGGGCAGTGTCTTGACTTATCTATAGGGGACTTGAATGTCCGTACGACGCACACGCAAAGACGATGGCAGCCAATGGACCGTGGCCGACAGCCGCAGTGTTTATGGTATCCGCCATTGGGGCGCTGGTTATTTCGCCATCAATGAAGCCGGGCGTGTCGAAGTGCGCCCCAACGGCCCCGACAGCGCGCCGATCGACCTCTTCGAGCAGGTCGACGAGCTGCGCCAGAGTGGCCTGTCGCTGCCACTGCTGGTCCGTTTCCCGGACATCCTGCAGGACCGCGTACGCCAACTGACCGGTGCCTTCGACGCCAACATCGCGCGCCTGGAGTACCAGAGCCAGTACACGGCCCTTTATCCGATCAAGGTCAACCAGCAGGAAGCGGTGGTCGAGAACATCATCGCCACGCAAAACGTCTCCATCGGCCTCGAAGCCGGCTCCAAGCCCGAGCTGCTGGCCGTGCTGGCGCTGGCGCCCAAGGGCGGTACCATCGTCTGCAACGGCTACAAGGACCGTGAGTTCATCCGCCTGGCACTGATGGGCCAGAAGCTGGGCCACAACGTGTTCATCGTCATCGAGAAGGAATCCGAGGTCGCCCTGGTGATCGAGGAAGCCGCCGAGCTCAAGGTCAAGCCACAGGTCGGCCTGCGCGTGCGCCTGTCGTCGCTGGCGTCGAGCAAGTGGGCCGACACCGGGGGCGAGAAATCCAAGTTCGGCCTGTCGGCTGCGCAATTGCTGTCGGTGGTCAGCCGCTTCCGTGATGCCGGGCTGGACCAGGGTATCCGCCTGCTGCACTTCCACATGGGCTCGCAGATCGCCAACCTCGCCGACTACCAGCACGGCTTCAAGGAAGCCATCCGCTATTACGGCGAGCTGCGCGGCCTGGGCCTGCCGGTCGATCACATCGACGTCGGTGGCGGGCTGGGCGTCGACTACGATGGCACCCACTCGCGCAACGCCAGCTCGATCAACTACGACATGGATGACTATGCCGGCGTGGTGGTGGGGATGCTCAAGGAGTTCTGCGACGCCCAGGGCTTGCCGCACCCGCATATCTTCTCCGAGAGCGGTCGCTCGCTGACTGCGCACCACGCCATGCTGGTGATCCAGGTCACCGACGTCGAAAGCCACAACGACGAAGTGCCGACCATCGAGAACAAGGAGGCGCTGCCCGAGACCGTGCAGTGGCTGGCCGACCTGCTCGGCCCGACCGACATCGAGATGGTCACCGAGACCTACTGGCGTGCCACCCACTACATGGGTGACGTGGCCGCGCAGTATGCCGATGGCAAGATCAGCCTCTCCGAGAAAGCCCTGGCCGAGCAATGCTACTTCGCTGTGTGCCGTCGCCTGCACAACTCGCTCAAGGCTCGCCAGCGTTCGCACCGCCAGGTGCTGGACGAGCTCAACGACAAGCTCGCCGACAAGTACATCTGCAATTTCTCGGTATTCCAGAGCCTGCCCGACACCTGGGCCATCGGCCAGGTGCTGCCGATCATCCCGCTGCACCGCCTGGACGAAGAACCCATGCGCCGCGCGGTGCTGCAGGACCTGACCTGCGACTCGGACGGCAAGATCAACCAGTACGTCGACGAGCAGAGCATCGAGACCAGCATGCCGGTGCATGCGGTACGCGAAGGTGAGGACTACCTGCTGGGCGTGTTCCTGGTCGGCGCCTACCAGGAAATCCTGGGGGACATGCACAACCTGTTCGGTGACACCGACTCGGTGAACATCTACCAGAACGCCGACGGCAGCGTGTACCACGCTGGCATCGAGACCCACGACACCATCGAGGACATGCTGCGCTACGTGCACCTGTCGCCGGAGGAGTTGATGACCCACTACCGCGACAAGGTCGCCAGCGCCAAGATCAGCGCCCGTGAGCGGACCCAGTTCCTCGACGCGCTGCGCCTGGGCCTGACTCGGTCTTCGTACCTGTCGTCGTGATCGGCGGGCCGCTCCTGCAAGGTTTGCGGGAGCGGCCCTGCTTCAATCGATCCACGCTCCCCGCTGCTGCAACCGCCACCCCACCCACCCCAGCGTCACCGCGCGCAATCCCATGAACCCGAGAAACGCCAGCCACAATCCATGGTTGCCGAACCCTCGCAGGGCGAATGCCAGCGGCAACGCGATCGCCACCGATACCAGCATCGCGTTGCGCATCTCGCGCGCTCGAGTAGCGCCGATGAACAGTCCATCCAGCAGATAGCTCCACACCGCTACCAGCGGCAGCAGCGCCAGGTAAGGCAGGTAAGGGTAGGCTGCGTCACGCACGCTCTGGATGTCGGTCTGCAGGTCGATGAACAAGTGCCCACCCAGCAGAAACAGCCCGGCAAAGACCAGACTGACGATCAGTGACCAACCACAGGCGACCACCAGCGAGCGGCGCAGGGTGTCGCGCTCACGTGCGCCGATGGCGTGGCCGCACAGGGCCTCGACCGCATGCGCCAGGCCGTCCAGGGCATAGGCAGTCAGCAGCAGGCCGTTGAGCAGCAGCGCGTTGGCCGCGACCGTCGCTTCACCCAGGCGCGCGCCCTGCACGGTGATCAGCAGGAACACCAGTTGCAGCGCTAGGCTGCGCAGGAAGATATCGCGGTTGACCGCCAGCAGCGGGCGCCAAGCCTGCCAGCGTTTCAGCGCAGCCCAGGCGATGCGCCCTGGATAGGCAAGCAGTGCAGGGCGGGTCAGGGCAAGGCCCAGCAGCGCCGCGCTCCATTCGGCGATCACCGAGGCCCGCGCCGAACCGAGTACGCCCCAGTCCAGTCCGAGCACGAACCACAGGTTGAGGACGATGTTCAGCAGGTTGGTGGTCAGCAGGATCGCCAGCGGCGCACGAGCATTCTGGGTGCCGAGGAACCAGCCGACCAGGGCATAGCTGGCCAGTGCCGCCGGCAGGCCGAGCAGGCGGGTATGGAAGAAGGCTTCGGTCGAGGCTTGCAGGGCCTCGCTGGGCTGCATCGCCTGTAGGGCCAACTGGCTGAGGGGCAGGGCGAGCAGGCCGATCAGCACGGCGAACGCCAGCGCCAGCAGCAGCCCCTGAACCAGCACCTGGCGTAGTGCGGCGCCGTCGGCGCGACCGGCGGCCTGGGCTGCAAAACCGGTCGAACCCATGCGCAGGAACCCCATCAGGCCGACCATGAAGGTGAACAACGTCGCGCCAACGGCGACGGCACCGAGCTGGTGGGCGTGGGGCAGATGGCCGATGACCGTGCTGTCGACCAGTGCCACCAACGGCACCGAGATGTTCGAAAGAATCATCGGCGCGGCCAAGGCCCAGACCTTGCGGTGGGTGAGGCGGTGCTGCCAGTCGTTGAGCAGTGAGGGCATGCGATTGCGCTTATCCTGTGGGAGCGGGCTTGCCCGCGAAGGGGCGCACGGCGGCCCCGGTTTTCGGCTGCTGGCCATTGTACCGGCCAGGCAACCAATCCGTGCGAACGCGGTCTCAATTGCCACTGCAGCGCAGGTAGCCTGCCTGACGTTGCGCTATAGTTTCTGCCCTCACCACCCTGCTGCCGAAGAGTCCTCTCTCCTATGCTCAACAAAGGATTGTTGCTGGCCTGCGCGCTGGCCCTGCTCAGTGCCTGTGATTCCTCTTCCAAGGACACCCCCGCGCCGGCTGAAAAGCCCGCGGCCAGCGTGCCTGCCGAAGCCAAGCCCGCCAAGCGCGAGGACCCGGCAGCGCTCGCCAAGCGCTACGCCGACCGTGAACTCAACGTGCTGGACGTCTCGGAGGTCCAGCTCGACGGTGCCAGTACCCTGTCGATCAGCTTCTCGGTGCCGCTCGATGCCAACCAGGACTTCGCCGCCAAGGTGCACCTGGTCGATACCGTCAAGGGCAAGCTCGACGGCGCCTGGGAGCTGTCCGACAACCAGATGGAACTGCGTCTGCGCCACCTCGAGCCGCAGCGCAAGCTGGTGCTGACCGTCGACAAGGGCCTGCTCGCGGTCAACGGCAAGACGCTTCAGGGTGAGTCGGTCAGCCGCCTGGAAACCCGCGACATGCAGCCGACCATCGGTTTTGCCAGCCGTGGCTCCCTGTTGCCCACCCGCCTGGCCGAAGGCCTGCCGGTGATCGCCCTGAACGTCGACAAGGTCGATGTCGAGTTCTTCCGGGTCAAACCGGAAATGCTCTCGACCTTCCTGGTCAACTGGGGCCGAAACAGCAGCCTGTACTACTACCAGTCCAAGGAAACCCTGGACATGGCCGAGCTGGTCTACAGCGGCCGCTTCGACCTGAACCCTGCACGCAATACTCGCGAAACCGTACTGCTGCCGATCGCCGGGATCAAGCCGTTGCAGGAGCCGGGCGTCTACCTGGCGGTGATGCGCGCCTCCGGCACCTACGACTATTCGCAACCGGCGACCCTGTTCACCCTCAGTGATATCGGCGTGTCCGCGCACCGCTACCGTGACCGCCTGGACGTGTTCGCCCAGGCCCTCGAGGGCGGCAAGGCCCTGAGCGACGTGACCCTCGAGCTGCACGACGACAAGGGCAAGCTGCTGGCCCAGGCCAAGACCGATGGCAAGGGCCATGCCGAGTTGCCGATTACGGCCAAGGCCGACACCCTGATCGCCACCCAGGGCGTGCACACCACGCTGCTGCGCCTGAACACCGCCGCACTGGACCTGGCCGAATTCGACATCACCGGCCCGCAAGCCAATCCGCTGCAGTTCTTCATCTTTGGCCCGCGTGACCTGTATCGCCCCGGCGAAACCGTACTGCTCAACGGCCTGCTGCGCGACCAGGACGGCAAGCCGGTCAAGGCTCAGCCGGTGACGGTCGAAGTGCGTCGCCCTGATGAGCAGGTCAGCCGCAAGTTCGTCTGGGAGGCCGACCAGAACGGCCTGTTCCAATATCAGCTGCAATTGGCTACCGAGGCGCCGACCGGGCGCTGGCAACTGCTGCTCGACCTCGGCGGGGGCCGCAAGCAGGTCTACGAATTCCTCGTCGAAGACTTCCTGCCCGAGCGCCTGGCGCTGGAGCTCAAGGGCAGCAAGACCCCCCTCAGCCCCGAACAAACCGCACGCATCCAGGTCAATGGCCGCTATCTCTATGGCGCGCCAGCTGCCGGCAACCGCCTGAGCGGCCAGGCCTACATCCGCCCGCTGCGTGAAGCCGTACCGGCGCTGCCGGGTTATCAGTTCGGCTCGGTCACCGAGAGCGAACTGACCCAGGACCTGGAACTCGATGAAGTCACCCTCGACCAGGCCGGCAAGGCCACCGTCGATATCGAGAGCCGCTGGGCCGAGGCCCGCTCGCCGCTGCAATTGACCGTGCAGGCCAGCCTGCAGGAGTCTGGCGGTCGCCCGATCACCCGTCGCCTGGAGCAGCCGATCTGGCCGGCTGATCGCCTGCCGGGCCTGCGCGGCCTGTTCGATGGCGAAGAGACCGACAGCGATGCCCCGGTGCAGTTCGAGGTGCTGGTCGCCGACCGCGACGGCAACAAGCTCGCCGCCGACGACCTCAAGGTGCGGTTGATCCGCGAGCGTCGCGACTACTACTGGAACTACTCGCAAAGCGATGGCTGGAGCTACAACTACAACGAGAAATTCCTCACCCAGAGCGAGGAAACCGTCAGCGTCAAGGCCGGCTCCACCGCCAAGTTGACCTTCCCGGTGGAGTGGGGGCCTTACCGCGTCGAGGTCGAAGATCCCGAAACCGGGCTGGTATCCAGCGAGCGCTTCTGGGCCGGTTACCGCGCCCAGGACAACGCCGAAGGTGGGGCAGTACGCCCTGACCAGGTCAAGCTGGCGCTGGACAAACCTTCCTACGCCGACGGTGCCACCGCCAAGGTTACCGTCACGCCACCTGCGGCCGGCAGCGGCTACCTGATGATCGAGTCCAGCGACGGTCCGCTGTGGTGGCAGGAGATCGACGTACCTGCCGAAGGCAAGACTTTCGAGGTCGAGCTGGACAAGAAATGGGCCCGCCACGACCTCTATATCAGCGCCCTGGTGATTCGTCCGGGTGAGCGCAAGGTCAATGCCACGCCCAAACGCGCCGTCGGTGTGCTGCACCTGCCGCTGGACCGCGCCGAGCGCAAGCTGGCGGTCAGCCTGCAGGCGCCGGAGAAGATGCGCCCCAAGCAGCCCCTGACCGTGAAGTTCAAGGCCGTCAATGCCGACGGCAGTGTGCCGAAGCAGGTGCATGTGCTGTTGTCTGCGGTGGATGTGGGCATCCTCAACATCACCGACTTCAAGACCCCCGACCCCTTTGCCAGCCTGTTCGGTCGCAAGGCCTACGGCGCCGACCAGTTGGATATCTACGGCCAGTTGATCGAAGCCGGCCAGGGCCGCCTGGCGAGCCTGGCCTTCGGGGGTGACGCCGCCATGGCCAAGGGCGGCAAGCGCCCGAACACCACGGTCACCATCGTCGCCCAGCAGAGCCTGCCGGTGACGCTCGACGAGAAGGGCGAAGGGCAGGCCACAGTCGATATCCCCGACTTCAACGGCGAACTGCGCCTGATGGCGCAGGCCTGGACCGACGAGCACTTCGGCATGGCCGAAGGCAAGACGGTCGTCGCTGCGCCGCTGATCGCCGAGCTGTCGGCGCCGCGCTTCCTCGCCGGTGGCGACCAGACTCGCCTGGCCCTGGACCTGGCCAACCTGTCTGGCCGTGCCCAGCAGCTCAACGTGCAGGTGACCACCGACGGGCAACTCGACCTCGCCGGTGCCGCCCAGCAGAGCATCAACCTTGCCGAAGGCCAGCGCAGCACGCTGATGATTCCGGTGCAGGCCCGCGGTGGCCTGGGGCAGGGCAAGGTGCACGTGCGTGTCGATGGCCTGCAGTTGCCTGGCGAGACGGCCACCGGCTTCGAGCGCGAATGGACCCTGGGTGTGCGCCCGGCGTATCCGGCGATGCTCAAGCACTACCGCGTGGCGCTCAAGGACCAACCCTGGACCCTGCCCGAGAACGAGCTGGCCGAGTTCGAACCGGCAGGCCTTGAAGCCAGCCTTGCGCTGTCGAGCCGCCCACCGCTGAACCTGGCCGAGCAGATCCGTGCCCTCGAAGCCTATCCCTACGGCTGCCTGGAGCAGACCACCAGTGGCCTCTATCCCTCGCTCTATGCCGATGCCGACAGCCTCAAGCGTCTGGGTATCAAGGGTGAGCCGACCGATGTGCGCAAGCGCAAGATCGAAATGGGCATCGAGCACTTGCTGGGCATGCAGCGCTACAACGGCAGCTTCGGCCTGTGGAGTTCGGACAGCGAGGAAGAGTACTGGCTGACCGCCTACGTCACCGACTTCCTTCTGCGTGCGCGTGAGCAAGGCTACGGCGTGCCTGCCGAGGCCTTGAAGAAGGCCAACGAGCGCCTGCTGCGCTATCTGCAGGAGCGCAACCTGATCGAGGTCGACTACAGCCAGGACGCCGAACACACCCGCTTTGCCGTGCAGGCCTACGCCGCGCTGGTGCTTGCCCGCAGTCAGCAAGCGCCGCTGGGTGCGCTGCGCAGCCTGTTCGAACGCCGCAGCGATGCCCGCTCCGGCCTGCCGCTGGTGCAACTGGCGGTGGCGCTGGACAAGATGGGCGACAAGCCGCGCTCGCAGCAGGCGTTGCAGGCAGGCCTGGCGATAGGCCGTGGCAAGGGTTGGCTGGCCGACTACGGCAGCGCCGTGCGTGACCAGGCACTGATCCTGGCGCTGCTTCAGGAGAACAACCTGGCCAGCAACCAGGTCGATCAACGCCTGTTCGCGTTGTCCGACGAACTGGCCTCCAACCGCTGGCTGTCGACCCAGGAGCGTAATGCGCTGTTCCTCGCCGGTCGCGGCCTGCTGGGCAAGCCCGAAGGCAACTGGCAGGCGCGTCTGGACAGCGCTGGTGAGGTTCGCGAGTTCAACAACACCGAATCGGGCATGAAGCTCGAAGGCCCGTTGCTGGCATCGCCGCTGAGCATCCAGAACCAGGGCAGCGATACGCTGTACCAGCAGTTGACCCTGTCCGGCTATCCGCGGCAGGCGCCTGCGGCCAGCAGCAATGGTATGGAGATCCGTCGCGAGTACCTGGGCATGAACGGCCAGGCCCTGGACCTGCGCAACCTGCGTAGTGGCGACCTGGTGCTGGTGCACCTGGCGCTCAAGGCCCAGAGCCAGGTGCCGGATGCGCTGGTGGTCGACCTGCTGCCGGCGGGTCTGGAGCTGGAAAACCAGAACCTGGCCCAGAGCGCCGCCAGCCTCGACAACGCCAGCAGTGCCGTCAAGCAGTGGCGCGAATCGATGCAGAACGCCAGCGTGGTGCACCAGGAGTACCGCGACGACCGTTATGTGGCCGCCCTCAAGCTCGACAGCTACGGCACCACGCACCTGTTGTACCTGGCGCGTGCGGTAACACCGGGCAGCTATCGCATTCCGCCGCCGCAGGTAGAGTCGATGTACCGGCCGAACCTGCAGGCAGTGGGGGATAGTCAGGGCGAGATGGTGGTGCGTAGCCGTTGATGCGACTGTGGGAGCGGGTGACTCCGCTCCCACAGGTTCATGGATGGCGGGCCTCGGGTCAGTGAATGATCCAGCTCAACACCCACAAGCCCAGCACCAGCCAGATGATGCCCATCACGATCGACGCCCGCATGAACGCCCGGATCGCCGAGTACAGCAGCATCAGCCCGACGATCAGCGCAAGGATGCTGACCAGCGAGGTGTCCATGCCCAAGGTGCGCGCCAGCCCGTCGATGAAATTGCCGCCGGCATTGGCCAGCAGATTGAACAGCCCGCTCATGATATCGACGATGAACTTGATCACCGCGCCCAGCGCCTGGCCCAACCACTCGAAAAACCCTTCTACATGCATAGCTGCTTCCTGATGATCATCCCAAGCCTTTGGCCATCGTTCGATGGGGTCGGTTCCCGATGCCAGGCGCAAGCATAGTTCGCCCGCGTACGCGCAGCGCAAGGATCTTGCGTGGTGTCGGCATTACTGTGCTGTCGAGCGTCGTCTTGCTGTGGCTGGCGGATCGCCTGTGGCCATTGCCGATGCCTGGTGACGACCTGGCGCGGGTGGTGCTCGCCGAGGACGGCACGCCGCTGTGGCGCTTCGCCGATGCCGACGGCGTGTGGCGCTATCCGGTCAGCCCCGATGAGGTATCGCCCTTGTATCTGGAGGCGCTGCTCACCTACGAAGATCGCTGGTTCTACGACCATCCCGGGGTCAACCCGCTGGCCCTGGCGCGTGCGGCCTGGCTGAACCTGCGTGGCGGGCGTGTGGTGTCCGGTGGCAGCACGCTGTCGATGCAGGTAGCACGTTTGCTCGATCCCCACGACCGCACCCTGGCCGGAAAACTGCGTCAGCTGTGGCGCACCGCTCAGCTGGAATGGCACCTGTCAAAGCGCGAGATCCTGCAGATCTACCTCGATCGCGCGCCCTTCGGCGGCACCCTGCAGGGCGTCGCCGCCGCCAGTTGGGCTTACCTGGGCAAGTCGCCCAAGCACCTCACGCCTGCCGAGGCGGCATTGCTGGCCGTACTGCCCCAGGCGCCCAGCCGCCTGCGCCCGGATCGCCATCCCGAGCGTGCGCAGCGTGCCCGCGACAAGGTGCTGCAACGCCTGGCCGATTACCAGGTGTGGCCTGAGCAGCGGATTGCCGAGGCCCGCGAAGAGCCCTTGCTGCTCGCCCCGCGCCAGGAGCCGGCGCTGGCGCCACTGCTGGCTCGGCGTCTGAACACGGCGGACAGCCCACCGCTGATCCGCACCACGCTCGATGCGTCGTTGCAGCGCCGTCTCGAAGACTTGCTGCTCGGTTGGCGTGCACGCTTGCCCGAGCGCACCTCGGCGGCAATCCTGGTGGTCGAGGCTCAGACCATGGCCGTGCGTGCCTACCTGGGGTCCATCGACCTGGGCGATGAGCGCCGCTTCGGCCATGTCGACATGGTGCATGCCCTGCGTTCGCCCGGCTCGACCCTCAAGCCGTTTCTCTATGGCATGGCCCTGGACGATGGGCTGATCCACTCCGAATCGCTGCTGCAGGACGTACCGCGCCGCTATGGCGACTACCGTCCGGGCAACTTCTCGATGGGCTTCAGCGGGCCGGTGTCGGCCAGTTCGGCGCTGGCGTTGTCGCTCAACCTACCAGCGGTTCAGTTGCTCGAAGCCTACGGGCCCAAGCGCTTCGCCGCGCAGATGCGCATCGGTGGCGTGCCCTTGGTACTGCCGCCGCTGGCCGAACCGAACCTATCGCTGATTCTCGGCGGTGCAGGCAGCCGTCTGGAGGACCTGGTCGGCGGTTATGCGGCGTTGGCCCGCGAGGGCAAGAGCGCGAAGATCCGCCTGCAGCCCCAGGATCCGCTGCTGGAGCGGCACCTGTTGTCGCCGGGGTCGGCGTGGATTGTTCGGCGTATTCTCAGCGGCCAGGCGCGCCCGGACCGCGACCCGCACGCCGAGCTTGTGCAGCGCCCGCAACTGGCCTGGAAAACCGGCACCAGCTATGGCTTTCGCGATGCCTGGTCGGTGGGGGTCGGGCCGCGGTACATCATTGGTGTGTGGATAGGCCGACCCGATGGCACGCCGGTGCCGGGCCAGTTCGGCCTGGCTTCGGCAGCGCCGCTGATGCTGCAGGTGCACGACCTGTTGAGCAACCGCGACAGCCAGCGCGGCATTGCCGTGCCGGTGGAAAACGTGCCGGGCAGTGTCGGCGTCGCAGCGATCTGCTGGCCGCTGGGGCAGCCGATGAGTCGTCAGGATCCGCAGTGCCGCCGCCAGCGTTTTGCCTGGACCCTCGACGGCACCACGCCGCCGACCTTGCAGGCTGCCGACCAGCCGCTGGGGTTGGGCCTGCGCGAAACGGTGTGGGTCAATGAGCGCGGTTTGCGGGTCGATGCCAACTGTCCTGGGGCGAAAACGCAGGAAATTGCCCTCTGGCCTGCCCCTCTGGAACCTTGGCTGCCGCGGGTAGAGCGGCGTAGTGCGCGGCTGCCGATGGTCGATCCTGGCTGTCCACCGCAGGCGGCGCCCAGCGCGCCGCCGCTGTCGATCGTCGGTGTTCGAGCAGGCGACAACTTGCGCCGGCCGCTCACCAGTCACGATCCATTGCAACTGCACGTATCGGCGCTGGGTGGGGCAGGGCGGCGCTGGTGGTTCCTCAATGGCCGGCCGCTGGGCGAGACCGAAGGGCAGGACAGCCTGCTGGTGCGTTTCGAGCAGTCAGGACGCATCGAGTTGAGCGCCTTGGATGAGAGCGGCGAGACGGCACGGGTCGAGTTCCAGGTGGCGGAGTAGCCTCTCTCAGCCAGCGTTTCCTTGTACTAATGACATGGTATTAAACCTTTCGGTCAGCCATTCGGGCGAATATTTCAACTTGCTGAATTTCATGGATTTTTTATCGGCGTCAGCACCTTATCCCGCCGTATTAATACCAACTTACGACCTACCGCCGTCGAACCGCCAGAGCTTCACTGCTGACTGAAGGCATAACGCTGGCCAGCCTGGCCAGCGCGCCTATCCAACAACAAAGCAGTGCGGGAGTCGCCCATGAAAACTCAGGTTTGGATGAAAGCGAGTACGGCATTGGCGCTGGTCATGGCCCTTGGGCTTGCCGGGTGCAGCAGCGGTGGTGGTGGTCATCACAGCGAGGTTGATGGCTCGTCCGCCGATGGTGGCGCTGGTGCAGGTGCAGGCGGCGGCTCCGACGGAACGGGCGGCAGCGGTGGTGATGGCGGCGGTATGGCGGGTGGTGGCAACGGCGCAGGCAGCGGTGGCACTGGTGGTGGCACTGGTGGTGGAGGAGATGGTACGGGAGGCGGTGGTACCAATCCTGGTAACGGTGGCGGAACGCCAGGCGGTGGTGATGGTGGTACCGGTGGAGGTAATACGCCGACTCCGCTGGTCACCGGTCAGGTCGTCGGCCAGGTCGGCAATACCGTTTCCGGCCTGGGCGATGGTGTCAGCAACCTGGGTGAGGTGATCGGCTCGCTGCCTGTGGCGGGGAACACTTCGTTGACCGGCGGCGTGGGTTCGCTGGTGTCGTCCACGGGTGATGCAGTCAGCAGTGTCGGCTCCGGCCTGAGCGAGGGCCTTGGGCAACTGGGCACCGGAAACAATGCCGTCGGTACCACGCTGGGCGTGGTGGGTGCGGCCACCTCCAACCTGGGGACCGGCGTATCCGGCCTGGGGCAGGGCGTAGGTGGGCTGGCAACGAACTCACCGGTCGAGCAGATTCCGTTGGTCAATCAAGTGGTGGCAGGCGCCGGGCAAGGTGTAGACCGTGTCGGCCAGGCCGTCACCATGTTGGGCAACACGCTGACCCCCATCGGCACCAACGGGCCGCTGGCTGGTGCCACCCAAGGGGTGAGCAATGCGTTGGTACCGGTGGTATCGCTGGTGGAAAACACCACCGCCAACGTCACCCGACAAACCGGGCTCGCAGGCCCGCTGAACCAGACCCTCAACCAGGTCGGCGGTGCACTCGACCAGGCCGGGCAACAGGTTGCAGGTGCCGGCAACGGTAATCCATTGACCAGTACGCTCGGGCAAGCGGTGAGCAACGTAGGCAGCACTGTCAGCACCACCAGCGGCCTGGCCCCGACAACCGGCGGTGCACGCACGGGCCTGCTGGAAACCGTCGGCGGCGTGGTGGCTGGCGCAGGCAGCGGGCTGGCGGCGGGCACTGGCAATCCGGCAGTGGTGTCGGCAGGTGGCAGCACGGGGCAGGTTGGCAATACCGTTGCTGCGCTCGGCACCGTGCTCGGTGGCAATGGCGTCACCAATACTGCAGCAGGTGCTCCGGTGGCAGCGGTAACGCAACAGGTGAGCGCCGGTGTGGCGCCGGTCGTCAGTGGCGTGGCCAGTGTCACCCAGCAGGTTGGCGCTGCGACGGGCGTCGGTGCGCCGGTCGCCGGGTTGCTCAATCAGGTGGGTGGTGCGGTGGCCAGTGCAGGCAGCCAGCTCGGCGCGGCCACTGGCAACCCGGTAGTCAGCCAGGTGGGCGCGACGGTCAGCGCAGTCGGTGGCACCGTTGGCCAGGCCGGCACGCTGGTCAATGGCGGTGCTGGCCAGGGTGGTGGGCTCGGCGGCGTACTCGGTGGTGTGACCGGGGCCTTGGGTGGCGCGCAGCGTTGATCCACTGCCCGGCGGATCTTTTTCGCGGATCCGCCGGGCGCCTGGTTAGACGACAGCCTGCTCAGCACCTACGCTTGCATTGACAAGGGGCGCTCGAACCGGGCGCCCTGGGTTCCACAGGATCATGGAGTGTCCGAATGCGTCCACTGCTGGTGACGATGCTGGCGCTGTCCTGGGCCTGCGTGGCCCGCGCCGAACCCCTGCCGAGTTTTCTCAACAGCAACGAAACCGAACGCCGCCTGCCCACGCCGAACCTGCCGGTGGACGCCTACCGTCCCGGTAAGCCCGGGCTGAATGTGCCGGCGCCCGCCGCACCCCAGCAGGCGCCCTTGCAGATGAACACCCAGGTCCTGGTGCGCAAGGTGCGTTTCGAGGGCGGGACCGTCTACCCCTTGGCGGATCTGCGCGAGCACTACCAATCGATACTCGACCGCAGCGTGACCCTCGCTGAACTGATCGAGGTCACCCGACGCCTGACTCAGCGCTATCAGCAGGACGGCTACCTGTTGTCCTACGCCTATCTTCCGCCGCAAGACTTCGCCGATGGCCGCGTGCGGGTCGTGCTGGTGGAAGGTTACATCCGCGACTATGAGGTTCAGGGCGATATCGGTTCCGCGTCGGGCTATGTCGAGCGCCTGGTGAACAAGCTCAAGGCCGAGCGGCCGCTGACGCGCAAGACCTTCGAGCGCTACACCAGCCTGATCAGCCGTATCCCCGGCGTCACCTTCCAGGCCCAGGTGCCGCCGCCGGGCACCACCGACGGCGCCACGCGCCTGATCGCCCAGGCTTCGCGCAAGCCCTTCACCACGACCCTCAACCTCAGCGATGGCAACCGTGACGACCTGCAGGCGCTGCTGGGGGCCAGCAGCAATGCCCAGACCCGCTTCGCCGAGCAATTGAGCGCCAGCGTGCTGGTGCCGCCGGGCGAGGACAAGGAACACTATTACCGCCTCGACTACAGCCAGTTCGTGGATGACGAAGGCACGCAACTGCTGTTGTCGGCATCGCGCTATCGCAGCGACCCGAAGGCGCGCATTCGCCTGGGCAACGGCATCGACCTGACCCAGCACCGCGAGAACGAGCGTTACTCGATCGGGCTCAGCCAGGCGCTGATCGCCTCGCCGACCGAATGGCTGGATGTGGTCGGGCGCTTCTATGCGGTCAATGACCAGATCGACTACCAGGTCGTGGGTTTCCCGCTAAAGCTCGACAGCCACACCGACATTCGCGCGCTGTCGTTCGAGGGCGATTGGCGCAAGGCCGAGGCCAGGCGCCTGCGCATCCTCAGCGCTGGGGTCTACCAGGGCCTCGACCATTTTGGCGCACGCACCAATGCAGGCTATGACCTGGATTTCCTGCGCCTGCGCCTGTCCGGCGTGCAGAGCGACAATTTCCTCGAGCACTGGCAGGGGGTCGTGTCCGCTGCCGGGTACTGGAGCAACGACAGTTTGCCCGACAGCGAACGGGCGGTGTTCGGCGGGCAGAACTTCGGTCGTGGCTACCCCAGTGACCAGGCCTCCGGCGACAAGGGTTGGGGCCTGGCCTACGAGCTGAACTACAGCATCCAGCGTGAGGGCCAGTGGCTGAAGGTGCTGCAGCCCTATGTGGTGCTCGATACCGCGCGGGCCTGGTTCAACGAACTGGAGGTGCAGAAGGCGAAGATGTCGTCTGCGGCGGTAGGGCTGCGGTTTGGCGATGCGCGCTATTACAACATCGCGCTGGAGGTGGCCAAGCCCATGTCGGACATCGCCCTCGACAGCCTGAACCGGCGGCCGAGGTTCACGGTGAGTTTCAGTTATCAGTTGTAGGGAGGGCCGCTAGCGCCCTCGCGTACCCAAAGGCTACCGCCCCACCACCTGCATCACCGCCTTGGGAAACAGGTTGTCGAGTGTCTCCAGCAAGCGGGCGTGGTAGATCGGTTTGCGAAACAGGTCGAGCACATGCAGGCGTAGCAGGTCGCTGACGTCGTCCATGTCGGCATGGCCGGACATGACGATCACCGGCAGGTGCTGGCGGGCGGTGTGATCGCGCAGGCGCTTGATCAGGCCGATGCCGCTTTCTTCGGGCATGCGCAGGTCGGTAATCACCAGGGCCACATCAGGGTAGCGGGTGAGCTGTTGCAGGGCGGCCTTCACCGAGTTTGCGGTGTGGCACTTGAAACCTTCGTTCTCCAGCAGTTCAGCCAGCTCCTGCAATGCCTCTTCCTCGTCGTCCACCAAAAGAATCTGCTGGCGCGAGGAAGAGTTCGACATGCTTGGCTCCTGTTCGCCTGGCGTTATGCTGCGGCGTGCTGCTCAAGGTCATAGCGCCCCGGAGATGGCGGTGAACATCGTGGTGATCTTGCCGGAGATCGCGGGTACGAACGGCACCAGCACCACCGCGACCATTGCGGCAATCAACGCGTACTCGATACCGGAAGCGCCGTCTTTGCGAGTAATGAAGTTCTTGCAGTGCTGAAGGATCTGCTGCAGTTGCATGGCACATCTCCTTGCGCCGAGGGCGCGGGTAAGGACGCGGCTAAGTAACGTCCATTTGCCATCATAGAATTGCCAAGCTGGCGAAGCCTGCAAATGTAAAAAGGCATTAACCCTAAAGTATTGGAAGCCAAAGCTTTTTCTAAGTGCCTGTTTTCCCTGCAAGTCCGCGTGCCAGACGAAAAAATCCCGTTTCCGCTCATGGCGAACGGTGAGGTCTGCGCTACCGTTCAATAGCGAAATAGTTACCTTTTGCCATCACGGCAATAGCGCAGGGAGGCGGAGATGAGCAGTCGCTTGACCATGGCCCTGGCTGTCCTGTTTCTTCTCGGCGCAGTACTCGCAGGTTACTGGGGGCTGGTGCTCAGCCGTCCGTCCACACCCCCCGTCAGTCCTGCTCCCACAGTCGCCGAAGCGCCTGCCGAGGTGATCGTCGCACCTCCCCAACCGCCTGAACCGGCACGCACCTCCATCGTCGTATTGCGCAGGGCGCTCCCGGCCAACACGCCCCTGACCGAGGACGATGTGTTGCTCGAGCGCCTGCAGGTGGTGCCTGCCGGTTCGTTCCAGCGCATCGACCAGGTGCTCGGTCGCTCCAGCGCGCGTCCGTTGTCGGCAGGCAGTTGGCTGGACGAGGCGAGCTTCCAAGCGGGCGGGCCACTGGCGCGGATGATTCGTGCCCATGAGCGCGCGGTGGCCGTGGGCGTCGATGATGTGGTGGGGGCTGCCGGGCAACTGCGCCCGGGCGACTACGTGGATGTGTTGCTGTTTCTTCGCGAGGAGAACAACAACCCGCAGTCTTCAGCCCAGGTGGTGTTGCCGGCCCTGCGCGTGCTGAGTGTCGGCGAGCAGATGGGGTTGGCCAACGATGGTCGCCCGGCACAAACCGTCGAGGAAGAAACGGCTCGGCGCGAACAGCACGGGAGCCAAGGCAGCGCCGGCGGCACCCGCACCGTGACCTTGGCCGTGCCCGAGGCGCTGGCCAGCCGCCTGATGCTCGCTGCCCAGGCCGGCACCCTGCGCCTGGCCGTACGCAGCGCCGATGAACAGCGCCTGGCGCGTTACTGGGCCGAACCTGAGACCCGGCCGCAGATCGAGAGCGCCGGACGCGAGCTCTATCGCTTCAGCCAATTGTCCCAGTCTCCCGTGGCCAGTGCTGCTCCTGCCACCGCTGCGCCTAGCATGCAGATCATTCGTGGCGCCAAGGCTGCCGACACCGACAAGACCCCCTGACCAGGCAAGGATGCAGCGATGCGACGTTCCGAGCGTAGTTTCCGAGATGCGTGCTGTGCACTGCTTCTGGCGGCATGGCTGCCCCACGCCCAGGCGGCGGTGAAAGGGTGCGAGGCTTTCGGCCAGTTGCCCTCGGTGATCGAGATGGACCAGGGCCTGCAGCAGGAACTGCGCCTGCCGCTGGCGATCAGCCGGGTGGCGGTGGGTGAGCCCAAAGTCGCCGACGTGCAGGCCAGCGGCGATCGTGCGGTGCTGTTGACCGCCGTGGGGCCGGGCAATACCACGTTGATGCTGTGGACCGCCTGTGCGTCGGCGCCGCACCGGGCCATGCTGTTCGTCAAGGGGCGCGCCAGTGCCGACATGACGGAAGGCAGCCTGCTGCCGTCCCAGGATGCGCAGTTGCCAAGCCAGGTGCAGGCCGATATCCGCTTCGTCGAAGTGCGCCGCAACAAGTACAAGGAGGCGGGGGCGCGTTTGTTCTTCAAAGGCTCTAACAACAGCCTGTTCGGTTCGCCTGGCACCGTGCCGAACACCACCGTGCGACCTGACTACGTGCCCGGTGTGCAGACCGGCACCACGCCCAACTCGGTGACCTACGCCGATGTGCGCCCCGGTATCCCGCTGGACAACGGCGTCTTCAACATCGTCTGGGGCGGTGGCAGCAGCAAGTTCCTGGCGGCGATCAACGCTTTGGAGAACAGCGGATTCGCCTACACCCTGGCGCGTCCCAGCCTCACCGTGCTCAGTGGCCTGACTGCCAGTTTCCTGGCCGGTGGCGAGATTCCGGTCCCGGTGCCCAGCTCCGGCAGCGACAACGTGTCGATCGAATACAAGGAGTTCGGTGTGCGCCTGGCGCTGACACCGACCGTGGTGAGCCGCGACCGCATCACCCTGAAGGTTGCCCCCGAGGTCAGCGAGCTGGACTACAACAACGCGGTAAACATCGCCGGCACCTTGGTGCCAGGGCTGAGCGTGCGCCGCACCGACACCAGCATTTCCCTGGCCGATGGCGAGAGCTTCATCATCAGCGGCCTGGTCAGCAACAACACCCGCTCCTCGGTAGACAAGCTCCCCGGCCTGGGCAACCTGCCGATCCTCGGCGCGTTCTTCCGCCAGTCGGCGCTGGTGCGTGAAGAGACCGAGCTGCTGATGATCGTCACCCCGCACCTGGTCCAGCCGCTGGCGGCCAATGCGCGCCTGCCGCAGTTGCCGGGTGAGGCGCTGCGCACCTATGACCCGAGCTGGGGCCAGCTGTTCTTCCTGGAAAACGGCAACTTCGAAGGCCATGGGGGGTTATCACGATGAACGACAGCCTCAACCAGACCTACCTGGCCATCACCCGCAACGAAGATGACCTGCAATGGTTGCAGGACGCCTTGGCGCCGCAGGGGCAGGTGATCGGCGCCAGCGCTGGCACCCTCGACGAATTGCTGGCGCTGGTGGATGTGACGTTCAGCAACCTGGTGTTCATCGGCCTCGACCGCGAGCAGTTGGTCAGCCAGTGTGCGCTGATCGAAGGGGTGCTGGAGGCCAAGCCGATGCTGGCCATCGTCGCGTTGGGCGATGGCATGGACAATCAATTGGTGTTGCACGCCATGCGCGCCGGCGCGCGGGATTTCGTCGCCTACGGCTCGCGTGCCAGCGAGGTGGCCGGGCTGGTGCGCAGGCTCGGCAAGCGCCTGCCGACGGTCACCAGCAACCCCAGCCTGGGTGGCCTGACCGTGCTCTATGGCGCCCAGCGCGGCGCCGATGGTGCGCTGCTGACCACCCACCTGGCGCGGGTGGTGCAGGAAAGCGGCCAGCAGACCTTGCTGCTCGACCTGGGCTTGCCACGTGGCGACAGCCTGGCTCTGCTCGGGCTGGAGGCATCATTTTATTTCGGCGATGCCTTGCGCCACCTGCGCCGCCTCGACACCACGTTGATCGACAGTGCCTTTACCCGCGACAAGGGCGGCCTGCGCCTGCTGAGCTATGCCGAGAACGATGATCCGCTGCGCCAGACCAGCGCCGCCGAGCTGTACATGCTGCTCAGTGCTTTGCGCCAGCACTTCCAGCACATCGTCGTGAACCTGACCGGGCACGCCGACAGCGAAGCGCTGCGCACCATCGTCAGCCATTGCGACAAGCTGATCGTCTACACCGACCAGAACATCCTGGACTGCCGGCGCAACCTGGAAGTCCTCGAACTGTGGCGCGACCGCGGCATCAAGCTTGAGCATGCCAGCTTGTTGGTGGACCGCTTCCTGCGCAATGTCGCCCCGGATGCCGAGGCGCTCGCCAAACGCTATGGCCTGCCGCTGCTCAAGGTGATGCCGGACTGCCCCGAAGTGCGCCTGAACGTTAAGAACCAGGGCCTGAGCCTGTTCGAGCTGGCCCCGCGCGAAGGCCTGACCCAGGCCCTGCGTGCCCTCGGCGAACGCCTGGCGCGGCGCTCGGAAAACCTCGCTCCACCGAGCTTCCCCTGGCTGCGTCGGCTGTGGGGTAGCAAATGAGTGGCGACGAGCCCTTTGGCGGTCAGCGCCACGCGTCGGGCGACCCCCACGCGCTCAAGCGAGCGCTGCACCGCTTTGCGATCGATGCCATCGAGGACAGCGGACGCAACCTGCTCGAAGGCGCACGCCCGGCCTTGACCCAGTTCGTCCTCGAGCAGGTGGGAGACTACGTCGGGCGCTTGCGCCTGGCGCTGTCGCGCTACGAAATGGAGCGCCTGGCCGAGGAACTGGTCGATGAACTCACCGGCTTCGGCCCGCTGGAAGTGCTGCTGCGCGATGCCAGCGTCACCGAGATCCTGGTCAACGGCCCGCACCGGGTGTTCGTCGAGCGGGCCGGGTTGTTGCAGCAGACCGACCTGCGCTTCATCGATGCGCACCATGTCGAGCGGGTCATGCAGCGTATCCTCGCGCCCCTGGGGCGACGCCTGGACGAATCTTCACCGATGGTCGATGCGCGCCTGCCCGATGGCAGCCGGGTCAACGCAATCATCCCGCCAGTGGCGCTGGACGGGCCGTGCCTGTCGATCCGCAAGTTCCGCCAGGACATGCTCAAGAGTGCCGACCTGCTGGCTACCCGCGCGATCGATCAAGCCATCTTCGATTTCTTCGAACGCGCCGTGGGCCGTCGTTGCAACATCCTGGTCAGCGGCGGCACCGGCACCGGCAAGACCACGCTGCTCAACATCCTTAGCCAGATGATCGCGCCGCGCGAGCGCCTGGTGACCATCGAGGATGTTGCCGAGCTGCAACTGCATCATCCCCACGTGGTGCGCCTGGAAACCCGCCCACCGAACGCCGAGGGCCATGGCGAGATCAAGCCCAGCGAGCTGATCCGCAACGCCCTGCGCATGCGTCCTGACCGCATCATCCTTGGCGAGATCCGCGGCGCCGAGGTGCTCGATGTACTCACCGCGATGAACACCGGCCACGACGGCTCGATGAGCACCGTGCACGCCAACACCGCGCAGGATGCCTTGCTGCGCCTGGAAACCCTGGTCGGCCTCAGTGGCCGGCAGATCGCCGAGAAGACCTTGCGCCAGATGATCTGCGCGGCACTGGATGTGGTGATCCAGTTGACGCGTTTGCCGGATGGTCGGCGTTGCGTCAGCGAAGTGCTGGAGGTGGTCGGCATACGTGAGGATGTGTATGTGACCAACACCCTGTTCCGCTTCGACCGGCGCGGTGGTGAGACCTTCCTGCGCGAGGCGCCGAACCCGGCAGGCAGCAAGCTGCGCCAGGACGGTGTGGCGTGATCGGGCCGTTGCTGCTGGCGCTGGCACCGCTGCTTCTGGGGTGCGCCCTGCTGCTGTTTCGCCTGGGGCTGTACAAGCGCGGCGAGGAGCGCGTCCTGCAGCGTCTGGGGCGCGCTTACCAGGCGATTCGAACGGGCAGCGCCCGGCGCGACTGGCTCGACCCGCTGCTGCTGCGGGCCGGCCTGGTCAGCGCTGATGTGCGTTTGCAGCGCTGGTTGCTGATGTGGGGCGCGCTGGCATTGCTGGCGATGCTGCTGGCCGGTTGGCTGGCCGGCCTGATGGTGCTGCTCGGTGCGCCGCTGTCGGGCTATCTGTACTTGAGTTGGCGATGCCGCCGGCGCATGCGTCAGCTCGTCGAGCAACTGCCGGGTCTGCTCGACTACAGCGTGCGCAGCCTCAAGGCCGGTCGGACCCTGAGCGATGCGGTGCTCGGCGGCATCGACGGCACGCGCGAACCGTTGCATTCGACCATGGGCCGTGTGCGCCGCAATGTGCAGATGGGCGTGCCATTGGAGGATGCGCTGAGCGAGCTGGCCGAGCTGTACGACCAGGACGAGTTGCGCCTGTTCGCCCTGGGCCTGCGCATCAACCAGCGCTACGGCGGCAATGCCAGCGAGCTGATGGAAAACCTGATCAAGCTGATCCGCGAACGCGAGCAGGGCGCGCGCCAGCTCAAGGCCATGACCGGCGAAACCCGCGTCACCGCCTGGGTGCTGGGGGCCTTGCCGCTGTTCATGGTCGGCTACTTCCTGACGGTCAACCCTAACTACCTGATGAGCCTGTGGCGCGACAGCAGCGGGCAGTGGCTGCTGTTCCTGGCCTTTGCCCTGCAGGCGCTCGGCTGCCTGGTGTTGTGGCGCATGATGAGGAGTCTTTGACATGGCCCTGCTGATTTGCGCGCTGTGCCTGCTTGTCGCCGCCCTGTTGCTGGGGCTGCAGGCCTCGCGCCAGTTACGTGCGCGCTACCTGGTTGCGCGGCGCCTGCAAGGGCGCCTGGCCCGCGAGGAACGCCTGGGCGACATGCTCCACTGGCTGGGCAGCAGCCCGCTGGGGCAACGCTTGCAGACGCTCGACGGGGAAACCCATGGCCTGCTCGAGCGGATTGGCTGGCGTCGCAGTCGCCAGCGCGCGCTGTTCGCCGCCGTGCAACTGGGATTGCCGTTGCTGGCCATGGGGCTGGCGTTGCTGCTGCAGCATGCCTTCATCGGCGTCGATGCCCTGCATTGGCTGGTGCTGCCGGTGTGCGCACTGGTGATCGGCTACCTTTTGCCCAAGCGCCTGTTGGCGCTGGCAGCCACGCGCCGGCAACAGCGTATCGCGCAGGAGGTCAGCCTGATGATTCCGCTGCTGCGCATCCTCTTCGAGACGGGGCTGGCCGTGGAGCAGGCGTTACGTGTGCTCAGCCAGGAAGGGCGGACACTGGTGCCCGAGATCAGCGAGGAGCTGCGTCAGGTGTTGCAGCGGGTGGATTCAGGGCTGTCGCTCGGCCCGGAGCTGGAGAAAGCTGCGCAGGTGCTGGCAGTGGATGAGTTCTCCGACACCTGCGTGATCCTTCAGCAGTTGCTGGTGCAGGGGAGTGGCGGGATGAAGTCGCTGCTGGCGCTCAAGGCGCTGCTCGATGATCGACGCCTCACGCACTTGCAGGAGCGGGTGTCGAAGATGTCGGCAAAGATGTCGGCGGTGATGATGGTGTTCCTGTTCCCGGCCTTGCTCATCGTCCTGGCCGGGCCAGGTTTTACTGCGTTGGCACGGGCTTTGGGCGTCTAGGAGGAGAAGGATGAAAAAGATCCTGTTGTTCACCGGCATGCTGCTGCTGGGCGGTTGTGCCGGGCAGTCGACGCAGGGGCTGGGGGCATTGTTCGGCGGCCCGGGCTGCAGCAAGCCGGATGCCGACCAGCAACTGGCGTTGAACCTGGCGGACGAGATGCTCAACGAGGGACGACCGCACGCCAGCCTGGCTCACCTCGAGCAGCTGCCCAACACCCTCGACCAGGTGCGTCTGCGCAAGGCCAGGGTCTCGCGCCTGCTGGGACGCAGCGAGGCCGAGCCCTTGTACCGCAGCCTGCTGGGTGGCTGCCTGGCGGCCGAAGGTGAACATGGGCTGGGCCAGCTCGCCTCGGCGCGTGGCGACGATGCGCAGGCCTTGCAGAACCTGCAGCGCGCGGTGCGCCTGGCGCCCACTGACGAGCGCGTGCGCAACGATCTTGGCGTGGTGCTGATGAACCTGGGGCGCTACGAGCAGGCACGCTTCGAGTTTCTCACGGCCATCGAGCTGAAGGATGACAACACCTTGGCGGCGGTCAACCTGGTGACCCTGTCGTTGGTACAGGACAACTGGCAACAGGCGACCGATCTGGTCGGCCGCCTGCACTTGCGCCCCGAGCAGTTCGCCGATGCCCAGGCGCGGGCCAGGCAGGTGAAATCCACCGGGCGTGGACCCATTGCCTTGGCCAATGGTGCCGAGGCGGTGGTCAATTGAGCGGGAGGAGGGTGGTCATGTTCAGGTATCTGATGGTGCTTGCCGGGTGTGCCGGCGTGTCATTGGCGATGGCCCAGGAGCCACCTCGCCAGCCAGAGGCGCAGACGGCCACCGAGGCGTTGCTGCGAGTGCAGTCCAGCGGTGAGCAGGCGTCGAACCGTTTGCAGGTGCAGACGGCCCGGGAGCGTGACCAGTCGATGCAACGCTGGCTGGACACCTACAAGTACGTGATCCCGGACTTCTATCGCTGGACCAAGGTGACGTCTTCGAACAACTGAGCGCGAGACCTGCAGGCGCGGCGGACCACCGCGCCTGCAGCTGTGAACGGCCTAGTGGGTAGTGAACCGCTGGTGCAGCGCCGATGAGCGCGGCGTCAGGGCCAGGGCCAGTTGGGTGCGGTTGTGCATGTGGGTCAGGCGCAGCACCTGCGACACATAGAGTTTCACCGTGTTCTCGGTGATCCCCAGCTCGCAGGCGATCTGGTAGTTGGTCTTGCCCTTGCTGACCAGCTTGGCCACTTCCAGTTGGCGCGGCGAGAGCTTTTCGAACACCGGTGGCAGCTCGCCCTCGAGTTCTTCCACGTCACCGGCCCGGCGATGGGTGCCCTGGCCGCGGGCCTTTTCCAGGTCGTGGTAGAGGTCGTCGATGGATTCGGCCAGCTCCTGCAGGCGCTGGTTCAGGCTGCCCAGCTCGCGGAAGTTGCGGCGCCGCTCCATCAGCGCTGCTTCCTGGCGGCGCAGGCCTTCGAGCAGCTCTGGCAGGTCCATGGGCTTCTGGTAGTAATCGGAAAATCCTTCGCGCAGGGCGCGTATGACATCCTGCTTGTCGGCGCGGCCGGTCAGCATGATCGCCTCGAACAGCCGCTGCTGCCCGGCGATGTTCTTCAGTGCGCGCATCAGCGCGATGCCGTCCTGTTCGGGCATGTGCAGGTCGCACAGCACCAGGCCGATGGACTCGTCCGCGCCGTAGCGCTCGATGGCCTGCGCGGTGGAGTGCGCCGGCACACAGTGGTAGCCCGCACTTTCGAGATATTCGCAAAGCTCTTCGACGATCAACGGCTGATCGTCCACAACCAGTACTTTCACCTCACTAGCAGACTTGTTCACGTTCAACTCCCTGTTGGTACGGGCCCCGCTCCGTTGGCCAGACAGCCTGGCCGTTTAGAAAAGTAGTCGCACTTTGCAATTATGTACAAGGTCTATACACGCGGAATCGATCCACTGGTCATTCATTGGATCCAGACAGCGGTCAGGAGAAACCCGGCCAGCACGTAGGGTGCGAACGGTTGCTTGTCGCCCACCTGTTCGGCCAGGCGCTGCAGGCGCTTCTTCACCTTGGGGTTGGCCAGGGTCCACAGGCGGCGTCGGCCAAGCATCCACACCAGCACTGTCACGCCTGCACCGATGAAGGTGCCGAGCACGTACTGGTGGCTGGTGGCCAGAGCCAGGGCGCCGAGCAGTTTCACATCACCGGCGCCGAAGCGGCCGAGCATGTAGCCGGGAAGGGTCAGCAGCATGACGATGGCCAAGGCCCAGCCCGCATCGCTGGCATCGGCACCGATCCAGCTGTGCCCGGTGGCGAACAGCCAGGCCAGGGCGCAGGCTGCGACACCCAGGGTCAGGGTGTTGGAGATCTGTCGTTCACGGACATCTTGTTCGGTGCACAAGGCAAGCCACATCAGGAGAACAATGCTTTGCATTGGCAAATGGCCATCCCTATTCGTTGAGCGGGTTCTATGCTGTCACTCAGGACTTCTAGTCAGGGTAGACGTGATCATGCGAGCAAGCCCGGCAGTACGGCAAAAAGGCGCGGCAGCCATCGAGTTTGTCGCAGTCTTCATGATCTTCTTCGCGGTGTTCTATGGCTTGGTCAGCTACAGCCTGCCGATGCTCATGCTGCAGTCGTTCAACCAGGCCAGCAGCGAGGCGGTGCGCCGCTGCGTGGCGCTGGACCCGAACAGCGCCACCTATGCCACCGATGTGCAGAACCTGGCGCGCCAGGTGATCACCCAGCAACTGAGCTGGATGCCCGCTGCACTGGACTTTCAGCCCGCCACCGATGCGCGGATCGTACTGGCGCCCGGTAACCTGCTGACCGTGACCATCGATTACCCGAAAAACAAACTGACCAATGTCATGCCGGTGCTGGTGCTGCCGCTGATCGGCGAAGTGCCGCGGCTGCCCCAGCGCCTGCAGGCCCAAGCGAGCCTGCAGCTGTGAGTGGCGTGTTCGATCGCTGGTTGGGGGGCCAGGCAGCGGTGGCCGAGGCGCCGTTGGCGCTTGGCCTGCAAGTGTGGCTCGACGAGCGGGGCCAGGTGCTGCGTCTGTCCGGACCGCTGCGCACCCTGCTGGCCATGCCGACCCACCACGCCACACGGGTGCAGGACTACCTGCAGCACCATAGCTGGCTGGTACTCGAAGGCGATCCTGCCGATTGGCAGGGGCAGCCGTTGGATCTGGATTTTCGTACCGTGCACGGCCATACGCTGCACACTCGCGGTTGGCTGCAGCGTCAGGCCGAGGGCTGGTTGCTGCAGTTGTTCGATATCGGCGACCTGTTGCGCGCGCATGACCACGAAGCGCAACGCTTGAGCCTGCAGCGCCTGGCTGGCGACATCGGCCGTGCGGTGCGCGAGTGTGGCGAGGAGCGCCTGGCACAGGTGACCGGCGAGCAGTTGCGGCGCCTGGTCGAGCACTGGCAGGTCGATTCGGTGCGCCTGATGCTGCTTGAGGCCGGCGTCTGGCGCAGTCATGCCGACAGTGGCGATGACTGGCCCTGGGCCGACGACGGGCAGCTGCGTCCGTGGCTTGAGAGGTTCGCGCTACGGGGTGAACTAGATGCGTCCGAGCGCTCCGAGTTGCAAGTTTTGTGTGGCGGTTTGCCGGTGTCGCTGCTGCCCTACCGGCTGGGGCCGGATATCCAGGCCTGCCTGCTGTGTGTGGCGAGCGGGACGCCGCCTGTGCACGAGGCGCAGGAGTGGCTCTTGCAGGCGTTGCTGGACCCGTTGCTGGCGCGCCTTCGGCAGCGCCAGTTGCAGCGCAGCGACCAGCACCTCGACGCGCTGCAGCGGCAATTGGGCGCCGGTTGGTGGGAGTGGCCACTGCAGGGGCCGCTGCAGTTGGACCCAGCCTTGGCGGCCAGTGTCGACCTGCCACGTGAAATCACCGTCGAGCAATGGCTGGCGCGGGTGCACCCGGCAGATCGCGAGGCCGCGCAACTGGCGCTCGAGCAACTGCTCGAAGGCCGTGCCCTGAGCCTCAGTCTGCGCCTGCAGGAGCACGCCCCTCAGATCAGCCCGCGCTGGCTGCACTGGGTGGGGCAACTGCAGGGTCGCCAGGTGCGCGGCTTTCTGCTCGACATCAGCGCGCTCAAGGCCCAGGAGCTGCAGGCGGGCGCCGCCCGTGCACGGCTGGAGAACCTGATCGCCAGCTCACCGGCAGTGATCTACATCCAGCGCTATGCCGAGGGTGCGCTGCACAGCGAGTTCTTCAGTGCCAGCCTGGCGCCGATGCTGGGCTGGCCCAGCGACAGCGAGCTGGCCCGTCAGCCGGGGTTGGCAGTGCATCCCGATGACCGCAGCCTGTGGCTGGAGCGCACGCGTACGCTGCTGCGCGATGGCCAGGCGCGCTGTCGCTATCGTCTGCGCGACCAGGCGGGCGGCTATCACTGGGTACTCGATGAAGCCCGTCTGCTGCGCGACGACCTCGGTCAGCCTGTGGAGGTGGTCGGGCTGTGGCTGGATGTCAGCGAGGCGACCGAGGCCGCCGAGCGCGTGCGCCACAGCGAGGAGCGCTACCGGGTGCTGGTGGAGGATTCGCCGGCGATGATCTGCCGCTATCGTCCCGACCTCGAACTGCTGTTCGGTAACCGTCCGCTGGCCGACCATCTGGAGTGTGCGCCGCAGCAGCTTGCCGGCATGAACCTTGGCCAGTGGATGTCCGACGCTCAACGCAGCGCGTTCCTGCAGCGTCTGGCAACGCTGACCCCGGAGCGCCCCTTGAGCAATGCAGAAGTCTGCCTGCAGCTGCCGGGGCGGGAAAACGCCTGGTGGGTGTGGGCTGACCGCGGCCTGTTCGACGCGCAGGGGCAGCTCCTGGAAATCCAGGCGGTGGGGCGTGACAACACCGAGGTGCGCCGCAGCCAGCGCCAGTTGCTGCAGGGTGCGAAGATGGCGACCCTCGGCGAGCTGGCGACCGGGTTGGTGCACGAGATCAACCAGCCGCTGAACGTGATGCGCATGGCTGTGGCCAATACCTTGAAGCGCCTGGAGAACGGCGCAGCGGACACCGATTACCTGACCGACAAGCTGCACCGTATCGAGGCCCAGGTGGAGCGGGCGGCGCGGCTGGTGGAGCACATGCGTGTCTATGGCCGTCGCTCTGAACCGGAGCGTCAGGTGTTCGTGGCCTGGGACGCGGTGGAGGGTGCGGTCGCGTTGCTGGCCGAGGGGCTTCGGGGCAAGGGTGTGGCCGTGCATATCGCGTCGCCCGAGTCGTCGTTGGCGGTGCAGGGGCATCAGGACCAGCTCGAGCAGGTGTTGATCAACCTGATGATCAATGCCCGCGACGCGTTGCTCGAACGCCAAGCCCTGGCACCGGCCATCCGGGTCAGCCAACAGCAGGTCGAGGGGCGCGTTTGCCTGCGGGTCGAGGACAACGCGGGCGGCATCGATCCGCGCCTGCTCGGACGCATCTTCGAGCCATTCTTCACCACCAAGCCCGCGGGTGTCGGCACGGGCCTGGGACTGTCGGTGAGCCATGGCATCGTCGAGGCCATGGGTGGCAGCCTCGAGGCACTCAACGGCCCCGAGGGTGCGTGCTTTTGCATACTGCTGCCGCTCTACAGTGCCAGTTGAGCACGGCCTGTCGAGCAACTGAGGTTGGCGCCGACCTCGGCGTTGACCAGGTCGATGCCCAGCACTTTCAGCAGCACGTTCAGCAAGGGGTCGAGCAGCGGGCTGAGCAGGCCTTTGATCAGCGGCTCCAGTATGGCCTTGACGCCATCGAGTACCCCACCCACCAGCACCAGCACCTGGCCCAGGCCGCTGTTGTTGGCGGTCGGTCGGTAGGCTTCCAGGTGAATGCCCAGCAGGGTGTCGCTGAGGCTGCCAACCACGTTGTCGTTGGCGGTTCTCATGGGCAGGTAGGCAGGCTTGAGGCCGATGTTCGGCGGCACGCTGGTAGGGGCCTGGAAGGTCAGTGCGCGCTCCTGGGCGCCGCTGCCCAGCACCTTGCTGTCCACACGCAGGCCTATGCCGCCGCCGACGAAGGGAATGCGCGGCGCGCAGTCCCCCAGCGGCAGGATCAACAACCTGGTACAGCGCTTGGTGCCGATGTCGATCAGCGGCAGCGCCTTCACGGCGGTGGTGCCGTTGGTGAAGAACTCGTCCGGGGAAGCGAACTGGCCCACCGCGATCTTGACCGCCGAGCTCTGGTTGCGGGTGGTCAGGCGCTTGGGTGAGCAACTGAAGGTATCGGGGGCTGCAGGATTGAGGCGGGTGCTGGCTTCGGCGACTTCCAGGCCGATGTCCAGGTGCAGCTTGCCGGGCACCAGGACGATATCGCTGACCGTACAGGGCACGCCGAGCAGGCAGAGCACTGATTGCACGGTGGCTGCCAGGTTCAGGCTGAGCAGGTTGTTGATCACGTTGGTCAGCGGTGCGGCGAGGTCGAGCACGGCGTTGAGCAGGCCGAAGATGCCATCGAGCAAGGGCAGGTCGAGGGAGATCATCGCCCGCACCTGGGCAGTGTGTACGCGCAGCTCGTCGGTACGCGGGTCGCCGACCGAGGAGATCTGCTGCGGTTCGATGACCTTCAGGCGCACCCGTCCGTTGACCAGGCCGAGCACGTTGAGCGGCAGGTCGACGTTGGCGGCGCTTTCGCTGGCGGCCAGCTGGATCACGCCTTGGACCAGTTGCAGCAACTGGATGCTGGCATCCAGGCCAGCCTGGGCGGTGCCGTTCTGGATGTCGAGGATATCGCCCAGGCGCACCAGCGTGCCGTTGCCGGCCCCCAGGGCGACCTTGCCCAGGTTGGTCACCACCTCCAGCGCCGCGCCGCTTTGTTGCAGCACCTTGACCGCCGCCTGCAGCAGTTGGGTGGCGGTGGCGTTGGCGTTGAGCAACTGCTTGTAGTCGCCGACCGTGAGGTTGAGATCGACTGCCAATTGGTCGAGGTAGCTGAGCAGCTTGATGTCGGTGGCGGCGATGCCTTTCCAGCCGGCAAGGTCCAGTTGCACGCCACCGCCGAGGGCGCCAAGCAGGGCATTGAGCAACACCGACTGACGCGAATCGACCGTGGCGAGAGTGGTGCGGATACTCAGCATTGCCTGCGGCGGCAGCGGCGCTGAAGCGACAGCGTGGGCTTGCAGGGTGGTGGTCAGCGGCACGCCATTGCCCTGGATCAGGGCATACACCCCCGCCGCGACGCTGGTGGTGACGGTGTTGCTGACATCGACCCGGATCGCCTCGTTGCGGTTGTCGTCGCGGGTGAAGCTGCGCAGGCTGTTGGCGCCGGTCTGCACGTAGCCGCAAGTGGCCTGCAGTGGGTTGCCGGGGGCGTGTCCGTTGCGGGTGGCGGCAGTGCGGGCAATCGCAGTGGCCTGTGGGCCGGTGCCGATGCACACGGCGAACTGCCCGGCGGCTTCCAGCGCCGCCATGTCGGCGATGCGCTGCAGCTTGCGTTGTTCGAGGTAGAGCCGCCCACTGTCGATTGCCAGCAGCAGGAACAGCAGGGCCATACCGAGGGTGATCACGGCCATCAGGCCGATCGCGCCGCGTTGGCGCGCAGCGGAAGAGGAAACCACGGGCACTCCTTTGCAGGCCGAAGGCCGGCATCGCGATTGCGATTACAGGAGTGTAGTCACGGTGATGGCATCTTGCCTCTTCTCAGGCTTCACACCGCCGGTTGTAGGAGCGGGCTTGCCCGCGAAAAAGACACCGCGCTGCCTGGCATAGGCTACGCCCGTGTTCGCGGGCAAGTCGCAGCGGCGAACCGCCGCTCCTACAAATAGGCGTTGGGTCTCAACGCGGTGGATAGTTGCTCATCACCTGGGTCACCGTCTTCTGGATCGCCGCATTGCGCTCCTGCGGGCTCGGCGGGTAGTTGTTCATGACCTGTTCGGCGCTGCCACGCCAGACCAGCTTGCCGTCCCGGCCATCGAACAGGTCCACCTGGATGGTCGCCACCTTGTAGTCGACGCTACGGGTCTCGTTGTACATCGGCCCACCCCAGTAACCGCCCCAGTAGCCACCCCAGGCCCCGCCATAGTTGGTGGTGACCTGCTGCTGGCGGTCTTCGACGATCAGGTAGGCGCGCACTTTCACATCGGGCCGGGCGCTGCCTTGTGCCGGGCGCAGGCCGCGCTGGTCGAGCTGGTCGGCCACAGCCTGGCGGATGCGCTGCTCGGTGAGGTCGCTCTTGATCCGCGGATCGTCCGGGCGATATTGCAGCGCCGGTTCCTGCCAGGCCCAGCTGCGGTAGGCGGCGAAGTCGCGGCTGGCATCGAAATCCTGGGTGACGTTGTTGCTGGAGCAGGCAGCGACCAGCAACGCGAAGGACAGCAGAACGAGACGGCGCAACATGATGATTCTCCTGACGCGTTAACTGGGAGGGTAGCCACTGAGGGCCTTGCGCACCGACTCGCGCAGGGCGTTTTCACGGTCCCGTGGCGAGGCCTTGTCGCTGCCGCTTTCGGCGCTGGCACTCCACACCGGCTGGCCGTTGCGGGCATCGAACAGGTCGATGCGCACCACCATCACCTCGACTTCGTAGGTGCGCACGATCGGTACGCTGCCGTAGGCACCATAGCCGTTGCGGTAGCCGCCATAGCCGATGCCGCCGTAGGGAGCAGGGCCATAGTAGGGGTCGTAGTCGTAATCGCGGACCTGGCGCAGGCGGCGTTCCAGGCGCAGGTTGGCGCTGACCAGCAGGTCGCCGCTGGCGCCGCGTGCCGGGCGCAGGCCGTGCTGGTCGAGCGCACCGCTGATGGCATCGGCCAGTTGCGCAGGGTCGGCATTGGCGCTGCCGCTGGGTAACTGGCCGTTGCGCCAGCTCCAGCTGCGGTAGCGGCCATAGTCGCGTGGCGCGGCCGGGTAGGCGCTGGCGTCGAATGTGGTCGCGGCCTGGGGCGGAGCCGGTGGCAGTGGCCGGGAACTGGCGACATAGGGATTGCTGCTCTGGCACGCCGCCAGGGCGAAGGGGAGCAAGGCCAGGCACAACAGACGGTACGGCATGTATTCCTCCCGGCAGGCGAGATCAGCGTGGGCGACAGGTCCAGTGCAGGTAACGGCCGAGCCCGGCGAAGCTTGGGTGACGGCGGTGGGCCAGTTCCATTTCCAGCAGGTCGAGCAGTTCGGCCTTGTCCTGGAACTCCTTGGGCATGTAGTCGTGGAACACTCTCACGCCACTCTCGCTTTCGACCTGCCACAAGGGTTCAAGTTGCGCTCGCAGTTCTCGCGGATCAAGGGGTTTTTGCGGGGTGAGACTCTGTTTTTCCCCGGCCAGACGGTCGCTGCGCAGCTTGCGGAAGTGACCCTTGAGCAAGTTGCGGTAGACCAGCGCGTCGCGGTTGTAGAACGCCAGCGACAGCCAGCCACCCGGCGCGGTCAGTTGGTGCAGCACCGGCAGGATGCTGTGCGGTTCGGCCAGCCATTCGAGCACCGCGTGGCACAGCACCACATCGAAGGGCTCGGTGAGCTGACCGAGCAGGTCCTGCCAGGGGGCCTGGATGAAGGTGGCGGGTTGGTTGGCCTCGGCGAAGCGCGCGCGGGCGCCGTCGAGCATCGGCGCGGCGGGCTCGGCCAGGGTCACCTGGTGCCCGCGCTGCGCCAGCCACAACGCCATGTGTCCCAGGCCTGCGCCAATGTCGAGGATGCGCAGGGGGCGGTCGGGCAGGCTTTCGGCCAGGTCGGCCTGCAACACCGCCAGGCGGATCGCGCCTTTGGCCCCGCCGTAGATCTTCTCGGCGAAGCGGCTGGCCAGCTCATCGAAATGACGGTCGTTCATCGGGCGAAGCGCCTCTCGCTGTCGGCGAGCTTGGCCCGCACCACGCTTTCCATGTCCAGCCCCAGCTCGCTGCACAGCAGCAACAGATAGAGCACCACATCGCCGACTTCCTGGCCGGCGTGGGCGAGCTGCTCGGGGGCAAGCTGGCGTGACTGGTCTTCGCTCAGCCACTGGAAGATTTCCACCAGCTCGGCCATCTCGACGCTGGCGGCCATGGCCAGGTTCTTAGGGCTGTGGAAGCCGCGCCAGTCGTTGTTGTCGCGGATCTGGTGCAGGCGATCGGTCAGTTCTTGCAGGTTCATCGAGGGCTCTCCTTCTGGCGCATAGCTTCAGGTGCGCCAGGGAGCAAATCAAGTGAATTGGAGGCCATTGTTGGGGGCCAAGGGGGAGGGCTCAGCGCGCGCTTGACCGGTTACAGGGCGCTCCATTTGCCGGTCATGTGCAGCAGGCCCCCGTGTCCCGTCAGATTGAGTTGCCCTTGTGGCCCTGCGGCACTTGCGCCGAGCACCACCTCCGACGGCAGGCGCACCGGCTTGTGGAAATCCACCGCGAACCCATAACCCGCCACCGGCAGATGCCCGCGCAGCGCCGCCAGCGCCATGGCCTTGTTCCACATGCCATGGGCAATGGCCTTGGGGAAACCGAACAGCCGGGCACTCGCCGCGCTCAGGTGGATGGGGTTGTAGTCGCCGCAGACCTTGGCGTAGCGTCGGCCGATATCGCTGTCTGCGTACCAGCGCGTCACTTCCGGCGCTTCGCTGGTCGGCTCATCGTTGCTCTGGTGCGTTTCGCCTTCGAGCTTCAGCCCTCGCACAAGCATGCGGCTGGTTTCGCGCCAGAGCAGCCCCAGCCCGTCGTGGGCCTCGGTGATCAGGTCGAAGGTGCCACCCTTTGCATGTGCCTGCAGGTTGTCGGCATGCACGGCAAAGCGCAGGCCCTCGATGGCGCCCAGTGGGCGCAGCACCTGGATCTCGTTGTGCAGGTGCACCAGCCCGAGTAGCGGGAAGGGAAAGTCGCTGGCGGTCAGCAGCTGCAATTGCAGGTTGAACGCGACCACGTGCGGATAGGTAGGCGGCAGGCGACCCTCGTCGCTGAAGTGGCACAGGCGACGATAAGCCGCAAGGTTCGTTGGGTCGACCCGCAGGAAGCAGCGCAGGCCACCTGTGGGCAGGCGGTCGCCACTGATCTTGCGCTTGCCGAGCGCTCGCAGATAAAGCCTGGTGCGGGTCTCGGGGGTGTGCAGGTCCTGCCATGTCCGGTTCATGTTCATGCCCCCATCAGTGCTTGCCCGCAGACGCGCAGGTACTGGCCGCTGACCGCACCAGTGCCGGGCTGGGCGAGCCAGGCGACAGCCTCGGCGACGTCTTGTGGGCGCCCACCCTGGCCCAATGAACTCAGGCGACGGCCAGCCTCGCGCAGACCCATGGGCATGGCGGCGGTCATGTGGGTTTCGATGAAACCGGGGGCCACGGCATTGATGCTGGCGCCCTGCTCGGCAAGCCTCGGCGCCCAGGCCTGGGCGAAGCCGATCAGGCCGGCCTTGCTCGCGGCGTAGTTGGCCTGGCCACGGTTACCGGCGATGCCACTGACCGAGGCGAGCAGCACGATGCGCGCATTGTCGTGCAACTGGCCGGCGTCGAGCAGGGCCTGGGTCAGCACTTGAGGGGCCTTGAGGTTGACGGCCATGACCGCGTCCCAGTACTCCGGAGTCATGTTGGCGAGGGTCTTGTCGCGGGTGATACCGGCATTGTGCACGACGATGTCGATGCCCGTCGGCAGGCCTTCCAGCAATTGGGTTGCGGCGTCGCTGGCGCAGATATCCAGCGCCAGGGCCTGGCCGCCGATACGTGCGGCAAGGGCATCGAGGTCTTTCTGTGTCGGCGGCACGTCCAGCAGGACCACCTCGGCGCCGTCACGGGCCAGGGTCTCGGCGATGGACGCACCGATGCCACGGGCGGCGCCGGTGACCAGCGCACGCTTGCCGGCCAGGGGCCGAGTCCAGTCCTGTACCTGGCTTGTACAGGCTTCGAGGCGCAGGACCTGCCCGGACACGAACGCGCTCTTGGGTGAAAGGAAGAAGCGCAGCGCACCTTCGAGCTGATCCTCCGCGCCGGAAGCGACATACAGCAATTGGGCCGTTGCGCCGTTGCGCAGCTCCTTGGCCAGCGAGCGGCTGAAGCCTTCGAGGGCACGCTGGGCGACGCTGGCCTGGGGCGCTTCGACCTGTTCGGGAGGGCGTCCGAGGATCACTACATGGGCGCAGGGCGCCAAGCTGCGCAGCAGCGGCTGGAAGAATTCGCGCAACTGCCGAAGCTCATCGCTGTCGGACAGATGACTGGCATCGAACACCACTGCCTTGAGTTTCGGGCCGAGCCCGGCGACCCAGGCGGGGGCTGCGAGGTTTTCGCCAGCAAAGCTGTAGCACTCGTCGGTGAGTGCCGGGGCGATGGCTTCGACCTTGCGCACCAGCGGCCCGCCGCCCAGCACCAGTGCGCCTTCGATCGGGCGCAGGCGCCCGGCCTGCCAGCGCTCCAGCGGCGCCGGACGCGGCAGGCCGAGGGCGTCGACCAGGCGGCGGCCGAGGTTGGAGTTGGCAAAGCCGAGATAGCGGTCGCTCATGGTGCGGGTCTCCCTTAAGGCAAGCATGCAAGTGTGGACCATGTTTGTGGCAAGGTCGTTCGAATGTGGCAAAAACGCCTAGGCTGTAGCCAACCTAGCCGAAGTGACGGGCTTTGAGACCGTCATCCAATCGGATCAAATTGTTTCAGGAGGAATCAGCGCATGCACTCACCTCGACGGGTCGCGATCCTGGGGGGCAACCGTATCCCCTTCGCCCGCTCCAATGGCGCCTACGCCACTGCCAGCAACCAGGCAATGCTCACCGCCACCCTGGAAGGCCTGGTGGAGCGCTACCGCCTGCATGGCCAGCGCCTGGGCGAGGTGGTGGCGGGCGCGGTGCTCAAGCATTCGCGCGACATGAACCTGACCCGCGAATGTGTGCTGGGTTCGCGTCTGTCGCCGCAAACACCCGCCTACGACATCCAGCAAGCCTGCGGCACCGGCCTTGAGGCGGCGCTGCTGGTGGCCAACAAGATCGCCCTCGGGCAGATCGACAGCGGCATAGCTGGTGGCGTCGATACCACTTCGGACGCGCCGATCGCCATCAATGAAGGGCTGCGCCGGGTCTTGCTGCAGGCGAACCGGGGCAAGACCCTGAGCGAGCGCCTGAGGCCCTTCCTGAATGTACGTCCGAGTTTTCTGAAGCCTGAGTTCCCACGCAATGGCGAGCCACGTACCGGGCTGTCGATGGGCGAGCACTGCGAACGCATGGCTCAGACCTGGCAGATCGGACGCGCCGAGCAGGACGAACTGGCACTGCTCAGTCATCGCCATCTGGCCGCGTCCTACACCGAAGGCTGGCATGACGACCTGCTCACGCCCTACCTCGGCCTGACCCGCGACAACAACTTGCGTGCGGACCTCACCCCAGAGCAGTTGGCCAAGCTCAGACCGGTGTTCGACAAAGGTGCCCAGGGCACCCTGACTGCCGGAAACTCCACGCCGCTGACTGATGGCGCCTCGTTGGTGTTGCTGGGCAGCGAGGCCTGGGCCGAGGCGCGCGGTTTGCCCGTACTCGCCTATCTGGTCGATGGCGAGACCGCGGCGGTGGACTTCGTCAAAGGCCAGGAGGGGCTGCTGATGGCGCCGGTTCATGCCGTGCCACGGCTGTTGGCGCGCAATGGCCTGAGCCTGCAGGACTTCGACTACTACGAAATCCACGAGGCCTTCGCGGCCCAGGTGCTCTGCACGCTGAAGGCCTGGGAGGACGATCGGTACTGCCGAGAGACATTGGGGCTGGAGGGGGCATTGGGGGCGATCGATCGCAGCAAACTCAACGTCAAGGGCAGCTCGTTGGCCGCCGGGCACCCCTTCGCCGCCACCGGCGGGCGGATCCTGGCCAACATGGCCAAGCTGCTGGCCACGGCGGGCAAGGGACGCGGGCTGATCTCGATCTGTGCGGCGAGCGGGCAGGGGGTGACGGCGATCGTCGAGCGCTGAGGTGTTAACCTTGTCCGATCCAAGACAAAAAACAGTGCCATGCAGACCCTCGGACAGATTTCCGCCCCCCGCGCCATCCCCGACCTCGAGCAACTGCCCAGGCCACTCTACGCCCGTGCCGAAAGCCTCGGCGCGGGCTCCTGGACCACGCGCCACCGGCACGATTGGGTGCAGTTTTCCTACGCGATCAGCGGTGTGCTGGGGGTCTACACCAGCGATGGCAGCTACTTCGCGCCACCGCAGTGGGGGGTGTGGATTCCGGCTGGCCTCGAACACGAAGTGGTGACTTCGATGCAGGCCGAGATGCGCAGCCTGTACGTGCGTCGCGATGCCTGTACCTGGGCCGCCGACGAATGCCGGGTACTCGAAGTGACGCCGCTGGCGCGGGAGCTGATCAAGCAGTTCTGCCAGATGCCCGCGTCGTATCCCGAAGGCGACAGCGCCGAGGCGCGTCTGGTAGCCGTCTTGCTCGACCAGTTGCAGGCGTTGCCGCAGGTGGGGTTTTCGCTGCCGCTGCCGCGCCATGCCGGGTTGCTCGCGCTGTGCAATCAGTTGATCGCCGCGCCCGACCAGGCGCAGACCCTGCAGCAATGGGCGCTGCAACTGGGGTGCTCGGAGAAGACGCTGATGCGCCTGTTCCAGCGTGAGACGGGGCTGAGCTTCCGTAACTGGCGCCAGCGCATGCGGCTGTTGTCGTCGCTGGCGTTGCTGGAGGCGGGGGAGAGCGTGACCGATGCAGCACTAGGCTGCGGGTATGACTCGACATCGGCCTATATCGCGGCGTTCAAGCAACTGTTCGGTGCGACGCCTGGGGAGCTTCGTTTCTAACGACGACCGACCAAGTCTTATCCGACGTTATTTCGAACGGTCAATGCGAACAACTCGCTTCTCACGATCAATACGGAACTGTCTGACCGATCTTCCTTTTGCTCCAACGTAACGTCCGCCTCTCGAGCCAATATCCTGAGAGGCATTTCCATGACTGGATCACTAATTTTACTGCGGCGCCATCCGCTGGCGGCAACCCTGACGTTCACTTTGGGCGCAAGTCTGGCTGCCAATGCCGCGGACTTGGGGCCTGGCGAGTTTGCGCTGGTCTCCCCTGGAGACCCTGTCGAGGATTGGCACCTGGGCAGCGGGGCGCGTCTTGACGTGCGCCCGGGCGCCGAGACCGGACGTATCACTGGATTCGACGGCGGTCAGGTCAACGTCGAGGGAGCCAAGGTGATTTCGACCGACAGGGCTGCGATCAGCATCGTGGATGGTGCGGTCAACCTGACCAATGCCACGGTAGTCAGCACAGGCTCCATCGGGATGGCCCTTGGAACGCTGGGCGATGACACTTTGACGTCTACGGCGATCTTGAGCGGCAGCAGTGTGCGCGGTGCCACCACTGGGGTGGAGTTGGACTCGGCTGATCTGCACGCGCGCAGTTCGCGCATCCACGGTGACAGAGCAGGTGTTGTACTCAAGGGCGGAACACTTGCTTTGCATGAAGGGACCGTGGTGTCGGGGGACGTCGGTCTGGAAGTCGGTACACCGGAGTTCTGGCAAAAGGATCTGCCCAATCAGGTCGTTGTTCAGGCCAGTCTGATCGAGGGGCAGCAGGGTAGTGCGGTAGTGGTTCGTGACGCACAGGTGGACATCCGGGTCGCCGACGGAGGCCAACTCAAAGGCGCCAACGGCGTGCTGCTTGAGGTCATCGAGGGCGGCGAGGCCTCGCTTCACGTGAGCAACAGTCGCCTGGAAGGCGACATCCGCGTCGAGCAGGGTGCCAGTGCTGATATCACCCTGGACAATGCGGCGCACTTACGAGGCCAGCTACATAATGTCCAGCAGTTGCAGATTGGCGCGCAGTCCAGGTGGGAGACGATGGCGGACGCTCAGGTCGGGACTCTCGACTTGCGCCAGGGTTCGGTAGTCGTGCAGTCAGGCAGTATTCTGCGAGCCGACACCTTGCAAGGAGAGGGTACGTTCTGGCTCGACCATAGCCGCTTGCAGATAGACAGTCATGCCAGCGGCAGCTTTGCCTTGCACCTGGCAAGTTCTGGCCATGAGCCACAGGGGCCGGTGGTCGGAATCGGCAGTGGTGATGCGACGTTCGATCTGGCATCCGGCCCGGTCGATGCAGGGGCCTTTGCTCACGAGTTGGTCCGCGAAGGCGACCAGTGGAGTTTGCGGCCACAGGTCGACATGCGGGGCAAGGCGAGACTGAGCAATGCCGGTGAGACGGCGATGGCGTTCGACAGTTCGCTTGAAGCCGCGTCGCAGGTCGAGTCCCGATGGGTTGTCGGACGCCTCGAAAAAATGCGGACCAATGCTGGTTCAGCCGGGTTGTGGATGCATACCGGCACGACCGGCTTTGATGTCGACAGTGCAGTCGGCACCCGCTATACCCAGCGCGTTGGTGGCTTTGCCCTGGGCGCTGATACTTTGCTCGATGATACCTGGCGGGTCGGTGCGGCAGTGGGGCTCAGTCGTTCGGCGATTGGCCTGCAGCGCGGCTCATCTGCAACACTGAACAGCTACTTCTCCGCGTTGTATGCCGGTTGGGGCGACAACTCCGGTTACTACGCCGATGCTGCGCTCAAGCTCAACCTGTTTGACGGCACCATCGATGCCCGGGCTCACGATGGACGCAAGGTGTCCGGCAATCGCCGTCAGGGGGGGTATGGGCTCACGCTGGAGACTGGTCGTCGCTTGAGCCTTGATCAAGGTTGGTATGTGCAGCCTTTTGTACAACTGAGTGCCGCGATCGTGCAGGGGCAGCGCAGCAGCTTGAGTAATGGGCTTGAGGTCGAGTCATCCAACCAACACCTGAACATGGGGACGCTCGGTATCAAGGGGGGGGCGCGTCATCGTCTTGAACAATGGTCTGGAAATGTCGACCCACGGCCGCATCGCGGTGATGGACAACCTGGGCGGCACGCGCAGGGTCAGCCTCAACGGTCATGAACTCGACAACAGGTTCAGCAGCGGGCGCACCGAGATGGCATTGGGGGTATCGTCCGAGGTGCTGCCAGGCTGGACAATCAGCACGGAGGTCGAGGCTGCCCGCGGGCGCAATGTTGATCAGCGTTATGGAATCAACCTCGGCCTGAGCCACTCGTTCTGAGTGTGGCGCGCCACACCGAGGTTTGCAGTGTGGCGCGTGAACTTCAGGTCCTGAACCGCCGCACCAACGCATCCAGCTCGTTGGACAACCCTTCCAGGCTCTGGGAGTCCTGCCGCGCCGCTTGCGCAAGCTCGGCCACCAACTGCGCATCGCCGTGAATCTGGCTGATATGCCGATTGATGTCCTCGGCCACCTGGTGCTGCTCTTCGGCGGCGGTGGCGATCTGGGTGTTCATGTCGCGGATGATGTCCACTGACTCGCGGATCTGCCCGAAGCTGTCGCGCGCCAGGCCGATGCGGTTGACAGACTGCTGCGACACTTCAAGGCTGGCATGCATCTGTTCGGCCACCTCGGCGGTGCGGTTGGCGAGGTTGCCCAGCAGCCCGTCGATCTCGGCGGTGGAGTCGGCGGTGCGCTTGGCCAGGGCGCGGACTTCGTCGGCTACCACGGCAAAGCCACGGCCCTGCTCACCGGCGCGAGCCGCTTCGATGGCCGCGTTGAGGGCTAGCAGGTTGGTCTGTTCGGCGATCGAGCGGATGGTGCCGAGGATCGACTGGATCGCGTTGCTGTCACGCTCCAGTTGCTGGATCGACTGCGCCGACTGCTCGATCTCCTGGCTCAGGCGGTCGACGCTCTGCACCGCCGCATCGATCTGCTGCTGCCCCTCGCGTGCCTGTTGCTGGCCGCTGTCGGCCGACTGTGCGGCCTGGCTGCAGGAGCGCGCCACTTCGTTGGCGGTGGCGACCATTTCGTGGAAGGCGGTGGATACCATGTCCACCGCCTCGCGCTGACGGCCAGCGGCTTCGGCCATGTCGCCGGACACCCGGGTGGAACTGGCCGAGGTGCTGAGGATCTTGCCGGCCGCGCCGCCGATGTGCTGGATCAGGCTGCGGATCGCCCCCAGGAACTGGTTGAACCAGTTGGCCAGTTGCGCGGTTTCGTCGCTGCCTCGTACCTCGAGGTTGCGGGTCAGGTCGCCCTCGCCCTGGGCGATGTCTTCCAGGCCACTGGTGACGCTGTTGATCGGCCGTACGATGAGCTTGGCGAAGGCGGCGCCAGCCACGGCGAAGACGGCCGCCAGCACCAGTGCGAGCGTGCCGATCAGCCAGGTCAGGCGGGTGGTGGTCTGCATCACTTCGTCCTGGCGGATCAGGCCGATGAAGGTCCAGCCCAGGCGCTCGTCCGGGTAGATGTTGGCCATGTAGCGTTCGCCATCGAGGGTCACTTCGGCCAGGCCCTTGCCGGCCTTGGCCAGTTCGGCGTAGCCGCCACCGAAACTCTCCAGCTGCTTGAAGTTGTGGCTCGCGTCACGCGGGTCGACCATGACGTTGCCGTTGTTCTCCATCAGGATCAGGTAGCCGCTGTCACCCAGCTTGATCTGCTTGACGATCTCGGTCAGCCCCTTGAGCGAGACGTCGATGTTGACCACCCCGCCCGGGCTACCGAGCTGGTTGGCCACGGTGCGCACGGTACTGACCAGCACGGCGTCGTCGCCGGCCCAGTAGTAGGGCGCGGTGCGCAGGGTCTTGCCGGGGCTGGCCATGGCGGCCTGGAACCAGGGGCGGGTGCGCGGGTCGTAGCTGGCCATCTTCGGGTCACCGGGCCAGAACGCATAGCCGCCGTCTTTCATACCGTAGGACACGTAGGCGTAGTCGGGGTGGCTCTGGGCCAGGCGGGTGAACTGGTCGTACAGCGCCTTGTCCTGCTCGCCCAGGGGAATCTGCGCGGCGTCGGCGGCAATGTACTTCTTGAGGTTGTCGGCGCTGGCCGTGACCAAGGGCTGGCTGGCGAGGTACTCGACGTTCTGCGCAATGCCCTGGAAGAAGATGTTCATCGCGTTGCCGACCTGGCGGATTTCCCGGCTGCTGCCATCCAGGAAGTCGTCCTGCGCTTCTTCTCGCAGGTTCAGCACCACCACGGTGGCGACCAAGACGATGGGTAGGCCCGCAATGAAGGCGAAGGCCCAGGTCAATTTTTGCTTGATGTTCATCCACGCTCCCGGATTTTTTCTTGTCGACGCATGAAACTGGTATGCAGGTCATCGGCAGAGCGCAGGAATATCTGAGTGAAACTCCCGTATTTATTGGATGAAACTTCATTTTAAGGTCGGTTTGGCCAGGTATGGCTAATATGGCATACCAAAATGCTGGCGTGGGTTGTCAGGCAGCCCACGCCAGCGTTCAGTGACAGCATCCACCTTCGTTCGCCAGGTCCCTGAGAATCGGGCAGTCTGGGCGATCATCGCCCTGGCAGTGGGCGACCAGCTCGCTCAAGGTGTCGCGCAGGCTCACCATCTCTTCGATCCGTCGGTTCAGTTCGTCGATATGCTGTGTCGCCAGTGCCTTGACGTCGGCGCTGGCGCGCTGGCGGTCCTGCCAGAGCGTCAGCAGCCGGGAGACTTCTTCCAGTGAGAACCCCAGGTCGCGCGAGCGCTTGATGAACGCCAGGCTGTGCAGGTCTTCCTGCTGGTACAGCCGATAGCCGCTGTCGCTGCGCAGCGCCGGCTTGAGCAGGCCGATGGACTCGTAGTAGCGGATCATCTTGGCGCTGAGCCCACTGCGCCGGGCGGCTTGGCCGATGTTCATGGCGTCTCCTTCGAAGCGATGCCGGTGGGCTTCCAGGTCTTGAGCCACAGGGCGTTGCTCACCACGCTGACGCTGGAGAGCGCCATGGCGGCGCCAGCCAGGACCGGGTTGAGGAAGCCAAAGGCGGCGAGCGGGATACCGATCAGGTTGTAGATGAACGCCCAGAACAGATTCTGACGGATCTTGGCGTAGGTCTTGTTGCTGATTTCCAGGGCTGCCGGCACCAGGCGAGGGTCGCCGCGCATCAGGGTGATGCCAGCGGCCTGCATGGCCACGTCCGTACCACCTCCCATGGCGATGCCGATGTCGGCTGCAGCCAGGGCCGGGGCATCGTTGATGCCGTCGCCGACCATGGCCACCACGCCGTTCTGCTTGAGTGCATTGACGGTGGCGGCCTTGTCGGCTGGCAAGACTTCGGCGTGCACATCGTCGATGCCCAGCGCCTCGGCGACCACCTTGGCGCTGCCGCGGTTGTCGCCGGTCAGCAGGTGGCTGCTGATGCCCTGTGCGTGCAGTGCCGCGATCGCCTGCTCGGCACCGGGCTTGAGGCTGTCACCGAAGGCGAACAGTCCGAGCACCCGGGCATGTGGTGCGCGCTCGATCAACCACGACAGGGTGCGACCTTCGCTTTCCCAGGTCTGGGCCCTGTCGAGCAGATTGCCTGGCTCAAGGCCGCTTTCGTCGAGCAGGCGCCGGTTGCCCAGGGCCAATACCCGGCCTTCGACCGTACCGGCGATGCCGCGCCCGGTGAGCGACTGGCTATCGCTCACCAGGGGAATCTCCAGCCCTTGCTCAGCGCCGGCATCCAGCACGGCCTTGGCCAGCGGATGTTCGCTGCCGCGTTGCAGGGCTCCGGCCAGGCGCAGCAGGTCGTGTGCGTCGCCGACGACGGCCTCGCTGTGGACGATGCGCGGGCTGCCGGAGGTCAGGGTGCCGGTCTTGTCGAAGACCACGCGATTGACCGCATGGGCTCGCTCCAATGCTTCGGCGTCCTTGATCAGGATGCCATGGCTGGCTGCCACACCGGTGCCGGCCATGATCGCTGCCGGTGTGGCCAGGCCCAGAGCGCAAGGGCAGGCGATCACCAGCACGGCCACGGCGTTGATCAGTGCGTTTTCCAGCGGTGCACCGGCCAGCCACCAGCCGACCAGGGTGATCAATGCGAGCACCAGCACCGCCGGGACGAACACCTGGCTGACCCGGTCGACCAGCTTCTGGATCGGTGCCTTGGCCGCCTGGGCGTCTTCGACCAGGCGGATGATCCGCGCGAGTACGGTTTCGGTGCCCAGGGCCAGGGTGCGCACCAGCAGACGGCCTTCACCGTTGATCGCACCGCCGGTGACCTTGTCGCCGGGCTGTTTGGGCACTGGCAGGCTTTCGCCGCTGATCAGCGCTTCGTCGGCGTGACTGCTGCCTTCGATCACCTCGCCGTCGACCGGGAAGCGCTCGCCGGGCTTGACCAGTACCAGGTCGTCCAGGCGCAGCTGGCTGATCGCTACATCTTCCTCGCGGCCGTCGATCACGCGCAAGGCGCGCTCGGGGCGCAGGGCTTCGAGTGCGCGAATGGCGCTGGCGGTCTGGCGTTTGGCGCGGCTTTCCAGGTATTTGCCCAGCAGCACCAGGGCGATTACCACGGCCGAGGCTTCGAAGTAGAGGTGAGGTTCCATGCCCGCATGGGCCTGGGACCATTCGTACAGACTCAGGCCATAGCCGGCGCTGGTGCCAAGGGCGACCAGCAGGTCCATGTTGCCTGCGCCGGCACGCACGGCTTTCCAGGCGGCCTTGTAGAACCGTGCCCCGAGGATGAACTGCACCGGGGTTGCCAGCACGAATTGCGCCCAGGCCGGTAACATCCAGTGCAAGCCGAACGGCTGCACCAGCATTGGCAGAACCAGGGGCAGGGCCAGCAGCAGGGCGGCGATCACCGCCAGGCGTTCGTTGCGCAGGCGTCGCTGCGCATCGTGGCGATCGTCATGGGCGGTACGTGGCAGGCTGGCGCTGTAGCCGGCCTTTTCCACGGCGCCGATCAAGGCGTCGTCGCTGACGCCTTCGAGTACCCTGAGGTGCGCGCGTTCGCTGGCCAGGTTCACGCTGACCTGCTCGACCCCGGACACCTTGCCCAGGGCGCGTTCGACGCGGCCGACACAACTGGCGCAGGTCATGCCGCCTACCTGAAGTTCAAGGGTGCGGCTCGGCACGCTGTAGCCGGCCTTGCGCACCGCTTCGAGCAGCTCCGGCAGGCTTTCGGCCGGGGCCTGGACCCTGGCCTGTTCGGTAGCAAGGTTGACGCTGACCTGTTCGGCGCCGTTGACTTTACGCAGCGCGCGCTCGACGCGACCGACGCAACTGGCGCAGGTCATGCCGGCGATCGGCAGGTCGAAGGTGGTTGATGCGGGCATGGGCTTTCCTCCGTGATCGAGCCTGCAGCATCAAGCTTGCCATGTTGGTAAGGTCAATACCCCAGGCCGGCTCGCTTCAATTCCAGCCCATTCTGGCCCACGGCGATCCGGTATTTGTTAATCTGGCCCGCCTGCAGGTTGAGGCGGGTGCTGCGTTGGTCCTCCACGCCGGGTGCACAACCGGGCACCTGCCCGGGCAGCAGGCGCAGGCGCACGTCCACCGGCCCTGGCGGCAGGTTGAACGAGGTCGATTGTTCCTGGAACACCCGCCCGGAGAGCTGGTCGTTGAGGTAGACACCGATTTCGCAGTTGGTGGCTACCTCCAGGCGCTCCCGGGAAATGATCAGCACGCTGTAGTCCGAATTGCCCTCGGCGCTGACCGGTGGCACGACGGCCACGGCACTCAGCAGTCCGACGAGGCCCAATGCTGCCCTGATCATGAAACTTCTCCTGGTTGGCGAGTCGTCAAAAGCGCAGCTTGGCCGAGCCGCACGCGGATTTCCAGCCCGGCCGTTTTGTGCAGAACTTGACCTTGCCATGATGGCAAGCTTGAAACTCTCTGCAAAACCCAGATGGAGGTAGTTCCGATGCAAGTCTTCAATGTGCAGGGCATGAGCTGCGGTCATTGCGTCAAGGCGGTGACCCGTGCGGTTCAGGAGCAGGATGCGACAGCGCAGGTGGAGGTCGACCTGGGGGCCAGGCAGGTGCGGGTTCAGAGCCAGCTCGGGGTGCAGCAGATCCTGGAGGCGATCCGTGAAGAGGGTTACCAGGCCGAGCCGGCCTGACGACTAGCGGTGGTGCCTGCTCCAGGGACCACCGTTTTCAGGTGTAACTGTTACAAAGCTTTTCATACCAGGCCGCCTCCAGTGCAGTTAGACTAGTCCGTTGCTTAGCCTGCTATGGATTTCCGATGAATCTGCGCACCCTATTGATCCTCGGCGCTCTTTCGGCCTTCGCGCCATTGGCGATCGACTTCTATCTCCCCGCCTTCCCTGCCATGGCCCAGGCCTTCGGCACTGATGAACAGCACGTCCAGACGACCCTGGCGGCCTATTTCCTTGGCTTGTCGCTTGGCCAACTGGCCTACGGTCCGATCGCCGACCGTTTCGGCCGACGCAAGCCACTGTTGTTCGGTATCAGCCTTTTCACCCTGGCGTCGCTCGCCTGCGCCTACGCCCCGGACCTCGACACGCTGGTCGTGGCGCGTTTCATCCAGGCACTGGGTGGTTGTGCGGGAATGGTGTTGTCGCGGGCCATCGTCGTCGACAAATGCGACGCCGTGGGGGCCGCCAAAGCCTTCTCGCAATTGATGCTGGTGATGGGGCTCGCGCCGATTCTCGCGCCGATGCTCGGCGGCGTCCTGATCAATGTGTCCGGCTGGCAGTCCATCTTCCTGGTGCTCAGCCTGTTCAGCGCCGCCTGCCTGCTGGCGGTGAGCCTGGGGCTGCCGGAAAGCCTGCCAGCCCACGTGCCGCGCCAGCCGCTGTCGGGTGCCTTGCGCCAGTACCTGCGGCTGCTGGGCGATCGGGTGTTCCTGGGGCATGCGCTGACGGGTGGCATCGCCATCGCCGGCATGTTCGCCTATATCGCCGGTTCACCGTTCGTGTTCATCAAGCTCTATGGCGTGCCGGCCGAGCATTACGGCTGGCTGTTTGGCACCAATGCTGCCGGTTTCATCCTCTGTGCCCAGGTCAACGCCCGGCTGCTGGCCAAGCGCGGCCCAGCCTTCCTGCTGGCCCGAGCGGTATGGCTCTACCTGGCTGCAGGGGTAGTGCTGCTGGGGGTGGCGCTGCTGCATCCGACGCAGTTGTGGCCATTGTTGGTGCCACTGTTCGTGTGCATCGCCAGTCTGGGCTGCATCATTCCCAACGCCTCGGCTTGTGCTATGAACGGGCAGGGTGCCAGGGCCGGCAGCGCGTCGGCATTGATGGGCAGCCTGCAGTTCAGCGTCGCCGCAGGGGCCGCGGCGCTGGTGGGTGTCCTGCATGATGGCAGCGCAGCGCCGATGGCCTTGGTGATCAGCTTGTGCGGTGTTTTGGTGGTCAATGTCGCGATGCTGACTCGACGCCTTCAGTCCAGGCAGGCTGCATGAGGGGGTGAGGGGCCTTCAGGCGTGTCTCCAGAACGGCGACGAATGCCCGGGCCTCCGCCTCGCTGCGAAAACTCACCACATGTTGATCGAGCTGTACCTGCCAGGGGCAGTTGGGGTGGCGGTTCGATGTACTGACGACAATCTTCATCGCGGCATCCTCCTGTCGGGGTGAGAGCGAATCCAGTGTAGCGCTGTACCGATTGCCCGCCATGTGCCGCGACGACGTCCTGACTGACGGTCCCCCCCGGGGCGATGGGCTGACTCAATCAAGATACGAACCTTCGCTTTTCCTTGCCCTACTTGTGGAACCCTACTGTCGGCAATGTTCCGCTCTTGTGGCCTTTACCTGGCAGTGTATGTGGCTACGTCCGGGATGCTAGAGGGGATGCTGGTAGCGCTCGTCATTCACTGGCATTTCCCTATATCGCCAAGGGTGCCGCTACCCTCGGCCTTGTGCCGCAAACCGGAGGCCAAACCCACCTAGTACAGGGCTTTCGGCGGCTTATACTTGTCCCCGCAGGCCCTTGCAGCGAGAGCGGTTTCCCCATCAGGCGGGGCTTCCCATACAGCCTGACAGGCTGCACCTACACCTATCTGCCGCAACCTCTGGCGATTCCTACTGCCATGGATGGCCATTGGACAAGAAACGTGACTTTGCATGGAGTTGATGGAGCATGAAAGCAGTCAGCAGTATCAGTCAGATCGCCGCTCTGATGGCCGAGCCCAAGCGCAGTGCCATGCTCTGGGCCTTGATCGATGGTTCGTCCCGGCACGCTGATGAGTTGGCGCTCATGATCGGCGTCACTCCATCATCGGCCTGCGCCCACCTGTCTTTATTGTCGGCTGCTGGCTTGCTGCGCCTCGAGGCGCGTGGGCGCAAGCGCTATTTTCGACTGGCCACCCCCGAGGTGATCGCCGCGGTCGAGGCACTGGCCAGCGTGCAGCTTGGTGGCCGTGCCGAATGCCAAACATCGGTCAGGCCCCTGCAGGTGCCGCTGTCGTTGCGCAGGGCGCGACGTTGTGGTGACCACCTGGGGGGCGAGATTGCGGTCGATCTTTATCGACGCATGGTGGCCGCCGGCTGGTTGGAGGGCAATGACCTGCATCCTACCGTGAGCCTGGAAGGGCGTGTGCAATTGGCTGCAATCGGCGTCTATATCGATGCGCTGGCGCCCCGCCAGCGCGGTGGATGTGTGGTCTGTCACAGCAGTGAGTGGAGTGACAACGGCCCCCACCTGGGCGGCGGTGTCGGGCAGGCGATGCTCAGGTTGTTCATGCAGTCTGGCTGGATACGCGAGCAGGAGGGATCGCGCGTGATGCAGATTTCCACCTTGGGTATTCAGGAGATCAACCGTATCGCGAGGGTGCCGGCATTACAGGTGGGCTGAAGTGCCCCTGTATACCGGTTGTGCTCGCGACTCAGACCAGGCGTGCATCCAGGCTGTTCTGCGCCAGGCGTGTTGCCTGTTCCTGGGTCATGCCCAGATGCTGGTGCAAAGCGTGGAAGTTTTCTGTGACATAGCCGCCGAAGTAGGCCGGATCGTCGGAGTTCACCGTGACCTTGACCCCACGTTCGAGCATGTCGAGGATGTTGTGCTGGCTCATATGGTCGAACACACAGAGCTTGGTGTTCGACAGTGGGCAGACGGTCAGCGGAATCTGCTCGTCGATGATGCGTTGCATCAGCCGCTCATCCTCGATGGCGCGTACGCCGTGGTCGATGCGCTTGATCTTCAGCAGGTCGAGGGCTTCCCAGATGTATTCGGGTGGGCCCTCCTCGCCGGCGTGGGCAACGGCGACCAGGCCTTCGCTGCGGGCGCGGTCGAAGACCCGCTGGAACTTGCTTGGTGGATGACCTTTCTCCGAGCTGTCCAGGCCCACGGCAATGAAGGCATCGCGGAACGGCAGGGCCTGGTCCAGGGTCTTCTCGGCTTCCTCCTCGCTGAGGTGACGCAGGAAGCTCAGGATCAGGCCGCTGCTGATGCCCAGTTGCTCGCGACCATCCTTGAGCGCCTGGTTGATACCGCTGAGCACCACCTCGAAGGAGATACCCCGGTCGGTATGGGTCTGCGGGTCGAAGAAGGGTTCGGTGTGAATGACGTTCTGTGCCTTGCAGCGTTGCAGGTAGGCCCAGGTCAGGTCGTAGAAGTCCTGCTCGGTGCGCAGCACGTCGGCGCCCTGGTAGTACAGGTCGAGAAACTCCTGCAGGTTGTTGAAGGCGTAGGCGCTGCGCAGCGTCTCCACGTCGGCCCAGGGCAGGGCGACCTTGTTGCGTTCGGCCAGGGCGAACAGCAGTTCCGGCTCCAGCGAACCTTCCAGGTGCATATGCAGTTCGGCCTTGGGCAAGGCATTGAGCCAGTCATACATGGGGTGTGATCTCGAATCAGGTACGGTTGGCCGACATTCTACAGGGCTACGCGCTATTCGGTAGGGCGGGGCTGCCCAGCAGCCCCGCTGTGCTTCAACCGGCAATCAGTGCGGCTGCCGCCTGACGATGGTCGGCGATCAGGCCTTGGACATCGAGTCCCTCGATCTGGCCATCGATCACGCGCCAGTGGCCGCCGACCATGACTCGGTCAGCCCGGTCCGCCGCGCACAGCAGCAGCGCGGACAGCGGATCGTGGCTGCCGGAGAAACGCAGCTCGTCGAGCTTGAACAGGGCCAGGTCCGCCTGCTTACCCACCGCCAGCTCGCCGATGTCGCCACGGCCCAGCAGTTGTGCCGAGCCGCGGGTTGCCCAGCCCAGCGCGCGCTCGGGCGTGATCTGCTCGGCGCCGTAGCGCAGGCGTTGCAGGTAGAGGGCCTGGCGTGCTTCGAGGATCATGTTCGAGGCATCGTTGGACGCTGAGCCGTCTACACCCAGGCCGAGTGCGGCTCCGGCAGCTTCGAGCTCGACGGTTGGGCAGATGCCCGAGGCCAGACGCATGTTCGAACTCGGGCAATGGCAGATGCCGGTACCGGCAGCACCCAGGCGCGTGATTTCGTCGGGGTTGAAGTGGATGCCGTGGGCCAGCCAGGTGCGCGGGCCGAGCCAGCCGACACTGTCGAGGTAGTCCACGGTGCGCAGGCCGAACCGCTGTAGGCAGAAGTCTTCCTCATCGAGTGTTTCGGCCAGGTGGGTATGCAGGCGCACGTCCAGCTCTTCGGCCAAGGCGGCGCTGGCACGCATGATCTCTGGCGTGACCGAGAAGGGTGAGCAGGGCGCCAGGGCGATCTGGATGCGCGCGCCTTCGCCACGCTCATGGTAACTGTGGATAAGTCGCTGACTGTCGGCCAGGATCACCTCACCTTGTTGCACTGTCTGCTGCGGGGGCAAGCCGCCATCTGCTTCACCCAGGCTCATCGAGCCGCGGGTCAGCATGGCGCGCATGCCGAGCTTGCGCACGGCTTCGACCTGTACGTCGATGGCGTGGTCCAGGCCTTCGGGGAACAGGTAATGGTGATCGGCGGCAGTGGTGCAACCTGACAGCAGCAACTCGGCCAATGCAACCTCGCTGGCGAGCGCCAGTTTGGTCGGGGTCAGCCGTGCCCACACCGGGTAAAGGGTCTTGAGCCAGGGAAACAATGGTTGGTTGACCACCGGAGCCCATGCGCGGGTCAGGGTCTGGTAGAAGTGGTGGTGGGTGTTGATCAGACCGGGCAGCACCACGTGCTCACGGGCATCGAACACTTGGTCACAGGGGGTGTTGGGTTGTTCGCCGAGGGCGAGCAGTTGGCTGATGCGGCCGTTTTCGATGACCAGGCCACCGCGGGCATCGGTGTCATTGGCAGTGAAGATGGCAAGGGGGGATTTCAACCAGATACGGGTCGCAGGCATGGTGCCGGCTCCTCTGAAAGTGGGTTCAGGGTTAGCCAGCTCAGTGTTGTCCTGTCTGCTGATCCAGGTCCGCCGCGAGGCGAGGCATCGAGTCTACTGCCTCGCCACGCGGCTTTCAATTCACCAGGTCAGGGCGTCGCCCTTGTAGTTGATAAAGCGCAGGCCGCCCTGGCCGCTTTGCTCGTTGATCCGGTCGAGCATGCCGCGTGTGCTGGTGAACACGTCGATTTCCGCGTTCTCGCCGCCCATGTCGGTTTTCACCCAGCCTGGGTGCATGGCCAGCACGCTCAGGTCGGATCGTTGCAACTCCACCACGAAGCTGTTGATCATCGAGTTGAGTGCAGCCTTGCTGGCCTTGTACAGGCAGATCTCGTTGCCATCCGGGCTGGTCACGCTACCCAGGCCCGAGCTCATGAACGCCAGCACCCCGGTGTTTTCGCGGATCTGTCCGACCAGCCGACGTGCCACGCGGATGGGCGCTACGGCATTGGTCATGAACAGGTCGCCGATCTGCGAGTCTTGTACGGTTTCCAGATCTTGCGGCAACGGCCCCATGACCCCGGCGTTGACGAACACCAGGTCGAAGATTTCGCCCTGCACACGCTGCTTGAGGCGGTCGAGCAAAGCGGTATCGTTCATTTCCAAAGATTCGATGCGCACACCTGCGACATCGTTGAGGGCGCTGGGCTTGCTCGCATCGCGCACGGTAGCCGTGACGTTCCAGCCGTCTTCACGCAGGCGTTGGACCAAGCCCAGTCCCAATCCGCGGGAGGCGCCGATGATGAGGGCGTTTTTGCTTGTGGACATGTGGACGCTCCGAAGTCGCTTGAAGAAAGGTATCGAGGATACTCCAGGCGGGCGCGACTCGCCTGCGTTGCTTCTGTACAAAAAATGATCAGACGCTCCGCGCCTTGTGCTGGTGGGCGCCCCGCTTGTTGGCGCACGGGTTATCCACAGGCTGTTCCACAGTTATTGTGCGCAAGCGTGTGGGCACCGGACGAGCCCGCGAAAACCGGGCGGTGGGGATAACTCTCTGGCTTTCAGTGGTTTGCAGGTGTCATAAAACAGTGATCAAAATATGCTCAATCGGCTGAAAGCCATATGTGGCAAGGCTTGCAAAAGAATGCCCCAAGCTTATCCACAGGCAGGCCCACAGCAGTTGTGGGCAGCTTTCAGCGAAGCTCCAGGCGAATCCGGCCACGGCTGAGGTCGGCCAATTGCTGCTGAAATGTCTGTACGTGCTCTGCGCCCAGCGCCAGGAGCAGATCGACACCGTTTGCCGTGAACTGTTCGTCCAGCACCAGCCCTTCGGCCTCGGCCAGGCGCAGCTTGAGCAAGGCCAGCTCGCTGAAGGTGCAACTGCAGGTGAATTCGCTGCGCTGTACAAGCAGCCGTTTCGGCGCCTGTTGCAGGCATTTGTTGGCGCCTCCGCCATAGGCCCGGGCCAGGCCCCCGGTGCCGAGCTGGATACCGCCATACCAGCGGATGACCAGCACGACCACCTGATCGCAGTCTTGGGCTTCGATCGCCGCAAGGATTGGACGTCCGGCGGTGCCGCCCGGCTCGCCATCATCGCTGCTGCGGTATTGCGCACCGAGTTTCCAGGCCCAGCAGTTGTGGGTGGCGGCTGGGTCGCTGTGGCGTTCGATGAAGCTCATCGCCTCGGCAGCGCTGCTGACAGGGCCGGCGAGGGTGATGAAGCGGCTCTTGCGGATGTCTTCGCGGAACTCGCAGAGCTCAAGCAGGGTAGAGGGCATAGGTCCGGGTCAGGCGGGCGGATTGATGCCGCAGCCTTTGAGAATGATGTGGATAAGGTTGTTGCTGGCGTCTTCCATGTCCTGCTTGGTCAGGCGGCTGCGACCGGTGACCTGGCAGATCTGGGTGGCGAAGTCAGCGTAGTGCTGGGTACTGCCCCAGAGCAGGAAGATCAGGTGCACAGGGTCTACCCGGTCCATCTTGCCAGCGTCGATCCAGGCCTGGAACACCGCGGCGCGGCCGCGGAACCACTCGCGGTAGTCGGCGCTGAAGTATTCGGTCAGGCAGTGCCCACCGCTGATCACCTCCATGGCGAAGATCCGCGATGCCTGCGGGTTGCGTCGGGAGAACTCCATCTTGGTGCGAATGTACTGGCTCAGCGCCACGGCCGGGTCGTCCTCGACGCTCAGGGCGTTGAAGGTGCTGTCCCACAATTCGATGATGTTGCTGAGCACGGCGATATAAAGGCCGAGCTTGTTGGTGAAGTAGTAGTGCAGGTTGGCTTTGGGCAGGTTGGCCTTCAGCGCGATGGTATTCATGCTGGTGCCCTTGAAACCATGGCGGGCGAATTCGTCTTCGGCGGCCTGGATGATGGCCTGTTCGTTCTTCTGGCGAATGCGGCCGGCGGGCTTGCCCGAGGCGGAGAGGCGATGCGCAGGGACTTCAAAGGTCATGGACGTTTCCGTACGGGGTCTGTGGGCAACGGATGTCGGACAGATTACCTGCCTGTGCCGAAGTGACAAGCATTAGCGCGTTGCCGCGAGGCTTTCGAGGAAACTTTCCAGAACCAGGTTCGGACGCCGTCCCTTGCGCGTCACCCAGCTCAGGCTCAGGTCATAGAAGCGTTGCGCCGGTTTCAATGCCCGCAGGCGGCCTTGCTGGACCCAGAACATTGCGTAGTGATCGGGCAGGTAGCCGATGTAGCGCCCGGTGAGGATGAGAAAGGCCATGCCCTCGCGGTCCGAGGCGCTGGCGGTGCAGTTCAGGGCCTGGTAGTGCGCCTGGATGTCGGCCGGCAGACGGAAGGTCGGGGCGATGGCTTCCTGGCTGTTGAGGCGCTGGTCGTCGATCTTCTGGTCTTCGGCATAGAACAGCGGGTGGCCCACTGCGCAGTAGAGCAACGAACGTTCGCTGTACAGGGGCTGGTATTCCAGGCCCGAGAGCGGGCTGGTCTGCGGCACCACGCCAACATGCAGACTGCCGTCCAGCACCCCTTGTTCGACCTGGCTCGGAGCGATCATGCGAATCTGGATGCGCACGTCCGGCCCGCGATCCTTGAGCTCGGCCAGCGCGTGGGTGATGCGCATGTGAGGCAGGGTCACCAGGTTGTCGGTCAGGCCGATGTTGAGTTCGCCGCGCAGGTGCTGGTGCAGTCCGTTGACCTCGGTGCGAAAGCTCTCCAGAGCGCTGAGCAGTTGCAGTGCCGAGTGGTAGACCTCGCGGCCTTCCTCGGTGAGCGAAAAGCCTGCCCGGCCACGCTGGCACAAGCGCAAGCCCAGGCGCTGCTCCAAGTCATTCATCTGCTGGCTGATGGCCGAGCGTCCGATACCCAGTACGTTTTCCGCCGCCGAGAAGCCGCCGCACTCGACGACACTGCGGTAAATCTTCAGCAGGCGAATATCGAAATCGCTGACTTGCGCGAGGGGATCGGGGCGACGACTCATAAGTTTAGTCCACTGCTAACTGAAGATTAGAAATGTTGGCTTTTTCAGACTTTATCCCCGTGACAATTTAGCTGCAACAACACCCGTCGTTGCCTAGTCGTCTTCCGAGGAACCGCCGATGAACATGCCCGAAACCGCCCCGTCCGGCCTGGCCAGCCAGCTCAAGCTGGATGCTCACTGGATGCCCTACACCGCCAACCGCAACTTCCAGCGTGATCCGCGCCTGATCGTGGCGGCCGAAGGCAATTACCTGGTTGACGACAAGGGGCGCAAGATCTTCGACGCACTGTCGGGCCTGTGGACCTGCGGCGCCGGGCATACCCGCAAGGAAATCACCGAAGCGGTGACGCGTCAGTTGAGCACCCTGGACTACTCGCCGGCCTTCCAGTTCGGTCACCCGCTGTCGTTCCAGCTGGCCGAGAAGATCGCCGAGCTGACGCCAGGTGACCTCAACCATGTCTTCTATACCAACTCCGGCTCCGAGTGCGCCGACACCGCGCTGAAGATGGTGCGTGCCTACTGGCGCCTGAAAGGCCAGGCAACCAAGACCAAGATCATCGGCCGTGCCCGTGGTTACCACGGCGTGAACATCGCCGGCACCAGCCTGGGCGGAGTCAATGGCAACCGCAAGATGTTCGGCCAACTGCTGGATGTCGACCATTTGCCTCACACCGTACTGCCGGTGAACGCGTTCTCCCGCGGCATGCCGGAAGAGGGCGGTATCGCCCTGGCCGACGAGATGCTCAAGCTGATCGAATTGCATGACGCTTCGAACATCGCCGCGGTGATCGTCGAGCCGCTGGCCGGCTCCGCTGGCGTGCTGCCTCCACCGAAGGGTTATCTGAAGCGCCTGCGTGAAATCTGCACCCAGCACAACATCCTGCTGATCTTCGACGAAGTGATCACTGGCTTCGGCCGTATGGGGGCGATGACCGGCTCCGAAGCCTTCGGCGTGACCCCGGATCTGATGTGCATCGCCAAACAGGTGACCAACGGCGCGATCCCGATGGGTGCGGTGATCGCCAGCAGTGAGATCTACCAGACCTTCATGAACCAACCGACGCCGGAATACGCCGTGGAATTCCCCCATGGCTACACCTATTCGGCTCACCCTGTGGCCTGTGCTGCCGGTATCGCCGCACTGGACCTGCTGCAGAAGGAAAACCTGGTGCAGTCCGCCGCCGAACTGGCGCCGCACTTCGAGAAGCTGCTGCATGGCGTAAAGGGCACCAAGAATGTCATCGACATCCGTAACTACGGCCTGGCTGGCGCGATCCAGATCGCAGCTCGCGATGGCGATGCGATCGTGCGTCCATACGAGACGGCCATGAAACTGTGGAAGGCCGGCTTCTATGTTCGCTTCGGGGGTGACACCCTGCAGTTCGGCCCAACCTTCAATACCCAGCCGCAGGAACTGGATCGCCTGTTCGACGCGGTAGGCGAAGCCCTGAACCAGATCGACTGATCTTTCCGACGCTGACGACAGGCGCCTGAGCGCGCCTGTTCCAACCTTCTTTATCTGGAGTTCTGCATGAGCATCGTTCAGCACCTGATCAATGGTGAGCTGGTTTCCAAGGGCGGTCGCACCGCCGATGTCTTCAACCCGTCGACTGGCCAGGCTACCCGCAAGGTCGAGCTCGCCAGCCGCGCCACCATCCAGGACGCCATCGACTCGGCCAAGGCTGCGTTCCCGGCCTGGCGTAACACGCCACCGGCCAAGCGTGCCCAGGTCATGTTCCGCTTCAAGCAGCTGCTGGAGCAGAACGAGGCGCGCATTTCGCAGATGATCAGCGAAGAGCATGGCAAGACGATCGAGGATGCCGCCGGCGAACTGAAGCGTGGTATCGAGAACGTCGAGTTCGCCTGCGCCGCGCCCGAGATCCTCAAAGGTGAATACAGCCGCAACGTCGGCCCGAACATCGACGCCTGGTCCGACTTCCAGCCGCTGGGTGTGGTGGCCGGTATCACGCCGTTCAACTTCCCGGCGATGGTGCCGCTGTGGATGTATCCGCTGGCCATCGTCTGCGGCAATGCCTTCATCCTCAAGCCCTCGGAGCGCGACCCGAGCTCGACGCTGTACATCGCCCAACTGCTGCATGAGGCTGGCCTGCCCAAGGGCATTCTCAATGTGGTGCATGGCGACAAGGAAGCGGTGGATGCGCTGATCGAAGCACCGGAAGTCAAGGCCCTGAGCTTCGTCGGTTCGACACCGATCGCCGAGTACATCTATGCCGAAGGCACCAAGCGCGGCAAGCGTGTGCAGGCGTTGGGTGGTGCGAAGAACCACGCAGTGCTGATGCCTGATGCCGAGCTGGACAATGCGGTGAGCGCCCTGATGGGTGCGGCCTATGGTTCGTGCGGCGAGCGCTGCATGGCGATCTCGGTGGCGGTGTGCGTGGGTGACCAGGTTGCCGATGCGCTGATTGCCAAGCTGGAGCCACAGATCAAGGCGCTGAAGATTGGTGCAGGCACCTCTTGCGGGCTGGATATGGGGCCGTTGGTCACAGCTGCTGCACGTGACAAGGTCGTAGGCTATATCGACGATGGCGTGGCTGCGGGTGCCAAGCTGGTGGTAGATGGCCGCGGCTTCCGTGTTGCGGGCAATGAAGACGGTTACTTCGTTGGCGGGACGCTGTTCGACAACGTCACTCCGGAGATGCGCATCTATAAGGAAGAGATCTTCGGCCCAGTGCTGTGCGTGGTGCGTGTGCAGAGCCTGGAAGAGGCGATGCAACTGATCAACGATCACGAGTACGGCAACGGCACTTGCATCTTCACTCGTGACGGTGAGGCGGCGCGGCTGTTCTGCGACGAGATCGAAGTGGGCATGGTTGGGGTGAACGTGCCGCTGCCGGTGCCGGTGAGCTATCACAGCTTTGGTGGCTGGAAGCGCTCGCTGTTTGGCGACTTGCATGCCTATGGGCCGGATGGTGTGCGCTTCTACACCCGTCGCAAGGCGATTACCCAGCGCTGGCCGCAGCGTAAGAGCCACGAGGCGTCGCAGTTCGCGTTCCCGAGCTTGTAAGGTTGTGGTGATGTGAGAAGCGGGGGGGCCGACAGGCCGCCCC
>NZ_JABWRM010000018.1:0-110626 GCF_014268955.1 Pseudomonas sp. RW3S2
GTGACCTTGTCGCCATTGCTCAGGGTGACGGTGAGCGGACGATCCAGCGGCTGGTTCACTTTGACGGTGAACGACGGCTGCTGGGCTTCGTTCACATCGCCATTGCTGACGATGGTGACCGAGACCTTGTCGCCTTGGTTGCCTGCACCCGGGGTGCCGGTGCCGGGCTCGTCGGTGACAGAGGTGGTGACAGTATTGCTGCCGAGGGTCAGCTTCTCGAAGTTGTCGCCGCCGGCGACCGACTCGATCTTGTTGACGATGTTCGGCTGGCCGCCGACATAGACGTCGTCTTTCGCGGTGATGGTGAAGGTGCCAGTGGCGCTGCCCGCTGGAACGGTGACTTTGGTGCCGTCGCTCAGGGTGAACACCAAGCCGTTGTGGCCGGTAACCGATAGGCCCTGGGCGTTGGTCAGGGTGACAGTGTAGGTGACCTGGCCACCTTCGCTGACGGTGGTTTTGTCGGCGCTGAGGGTCGCGACTACTTCGCTGATGGTGTCAGCGATCTGCACGGTGGCCGAACCACCGAGCTCCAGGTTTTCGAAGGTCTTGCCTGGAACGGTGGCGTCACTGATGCCCACGGTCAGGGAGCCCGAGTCTTTGAAGACATCATCGCCCTGGGCCGGTGCCTTGTATTCAACTTGGGTCTGGCCCGCAGCGATGGTGACCTTGTCGCCATTGCTCAAGGTAACGGTCAGCGGACGATCCAGTGGCTGATTCACTTTGACAGTGAACGATGGCTGCTGATCTTCGGTGACATTGCCGTTGCTGACGATGGTGACAGAGACCTTGTCGCCTTCGTTGCCGGTGCCCGGAGTACCAGTGCCCGGTTCATCGGTGACGTCAGTTTTCACTTCGCCCTGACCCAAGGTCAGTTTTTCGAAGTTGTCGGCGCCAGTGACGGACTCCAGCTTGTTCACGATCGATGGCTGACCGCCAACGTACACGTCGTCCGGTGCGTGGATGGTGATAGTGCCGGTGGCGCTGCCAGCCGGAACGGTCACTTTGGTGCCATCCGAAAGAGTGAAGGTCAGGCCGCCGTGGCCTTTGACATCCAGACCTTGGGCGTTGGTCAGGGTAACGGTGTAAGTGATCTCGCCGCCTTCGGACACGGTGGTCTTGTCAGCGGTGAGACTTGCGACAACTTCGCTTTCGGTGTCGGCGATTTGAACAGTCGCCGAGCCACCCAGTTCGAGGTTTTCGAAAGTCTTGCCCGGTACGGTGGCATCGGTGATGCCGACAGTGAGCGAACCGGAATCCTTGAAGACGTCATCACCTTGTGCCGGTGCCTTGTACTCAACCTGAGTCTGGCCGGCCGCGATGGTGACTTTGTCGCCATTGCTCAAGGTAACGGTCAGCGGACGGTCCAGCGGTTGGCTCACTTTGACAGTGAACGACGGCTGCTGGTCTTCAGTGACATTGCCGTTGCTGACGATGGTGACGGAAACCTTGTCACCCTCGTTGCCAGTACCCGGAGTGCCAGTGCCTGGCTCGTCTGTCACCGTGGTGGTGACGGTGTTGTCGCCGAGGGTCAGCTTCTCGAAGTTGTCGCCGCCGGTGACGGACTCGATCTTGTTGACGATGTTCGGCTGGCCACCGACGTAGACGTCGTCCTTGGCGGTGATGGTGAAGGTGCCAGTAGCACTGCCCGCCGGAACGGTAACCTTGGTGCCATCGCTCAGGGTGAATACCAGACCGCCATGGCCGGTGACAGACAGACCTTGGGCGTTGGTCAGGGTAACGGTGTAGGTTACCTGGCCGCCTTCGCTGACGGTGGTCTTGTCGGCGCTGAGGGTGGCGACTACTTCGCTGATGGTGTCAGCGATCTGAACGGTCGCCGAACCACCCAGTTCAAGGTTCTCGAAGGTCTTGCCCGGAACGGTGGCATCGGTGATGCCAACAGTCAGAGAACCCGAGTCTTTAAAGACATCATCGCCCTGGGCCGGTGCCTTGTATTCAACTTGGGTCTGGCCCGCAGCGATGGTGACCTTGTCGCCATTGCTCAAGGTAACGGTGAGCGGACGATCCAGTGGCTGGTTCACTTTGACAGTGAAGCTTGGCTGCTGGTCTTCGGTGACATTGCCATTGCTGACGATGGTGACGGAAACCTTGTCGCCTTCGTTGCCGGTGCCCGGAGTGCCAGTGCCCGGCTCGTCGGTCACAGTAGTGGTGACGGTACCGTCACCCAGCGTCAGTTTCTCGAAGTTATCACCACCGGTGACCGATTCGATCTTGTTGACGATGTTTGGCTGACCGCCGACGTAGACGTCGTCAGGGGCATGGATGGTGATGGTGCCGGTGGCGCTGCCCGCCGGAACGGTAACTTTTGTGCCGTCCGAGAGCGTGAAGACCAGGCCATTGTGGCCTTTGACGTCCAGACCCTTGGCATTGGTCAGCGTAACGGTATAGGTGATCTCGCCGCCCTCGGACACAGTGGTCTTGTCGGCGGTAAGGGTGGCGACAACCTCACTTTCGGTATCAGCGATCTGCACGGTAGCCGAGCCGCCGAGTTCCAGGTTTTCGAAGGTCTTACCTGGAACACTGGCGTCGCTGATCCCAACGGTGAGCGAGCCCGAGTCTTTGAAGACGTCATCACCTTGGGCTGGAGCCTTGTACTCAACCTGCGTCTGGCCCGCAGCGATGGTGACCTTGTCGCCATTGCTCAGGGTGACGGTGAGCGGACGATCCAGCGGTTGGTTCACTTTGACAGTGAAGCTTGGCTGCTGATCTTCGGTGACATTGCCATTGCTGACGATGGTGACGGAAACCTTGTCGCCTTCGTTGCCGGTGCCCGGAGTACCAGTACCTGGCTCGTCCGTAACGGTTGTGGTGACGGAGTTGTCGCCGAGGGTCAGCTTCTCGAAGTTATCTGCGCCAGTAACGCCTTCCAGCTTGTTCACGATCGCTGGCTGGCCACCGACGTACACGTCGTCCGGTGCGTGGATGGTGATGGTGCCGGTGGCGCTGCCAGCCGGGACAGTAACCTTGGTGCCATCCGAAAGAGTGAAGGTCAGACCGCCATGACCTTTGACGTCCAAGCCTTGGGCGTTGGTCAGAGTAACGGTGTAAGTGATCTCGCCGCCTTCGCGAACAGTGGTTTTGTCTGCAGTCAGGGTGGCGACAACCTCACTTTCGGTGTCAGTGATCTGAACAGTGGCGGAGCCACCCAGCTCCAGATTCTCGAAGGTCTTGCCTGGGACGGTTGCATCGCTGATGCCAACGGTGAGCGAACCGGAATCTTTGAAGACGTCATCACCTTGTGCCGGCGCCTTGTACTCAACCTGAGTCTGACCTGCCGCGATGGTGACCTTGTCGCCATTGCTCAAGGTGACGGTCAGCGGACGATCCAACGGCTGGTTCACTTTGACGGTGAACGACGGCTGCTGGTCTTCGGTTACGTTGCCGTTGCTGACGATGGTGACAGAGACTTTGTCGCCTTCGTTGCCGGTGCCCGGAGTACCAGTGCCCGGTTCATCGGTGACGTCAGTTTTCACTTCGCCCTGACCCAGAGTCAGTTTCTCGAAGTTATCCGCGCCAGTAACGCCTTCCAGCTTGTTCACGATCGCTGGCTGGCCGCCGACGTACACATCGTCCGGTGCGTGAATGGTGATGGTGCCTGTTGCACTGCCCGCCGGAACGGTCACTTTGGTGCCGTCGCTGAGGGTGAACACCAAGCCGTTATGGCCGGTAACCGAGAGACCTTGGGCGTTGGTCAGGGTAACGGTGTAAGTGATCTCGCCGCCTTCGCTGACAGTGGTTTTGTCTGCAGTCAGGGTGGCGACAACTTCACTTTCGGTGTCAGCGATCTGAACAGTTGCCGAACCACCGAGCTCGAGGTTTTCGAAGGTCTTGCCCGGTACGGTGGCATCGGTGATGCCAACAGTCAGAGAACCCGAATCCTTGAAGACGTCATCACCTTGTGCCGGTGCCTTGTACTCAACCTGAGTCTGGCCTGCAGCGATGGTGACTTTGTCGCCATTGCTCAAGGTAACGGTCAGCGGACGGTCCAGTGGCTGGTTCACTTTGACGGTGAACGACGGCTGCTGGTCTTCAGTGACATTGCCGTTGCTGACGATGGTGACGGAAACCTTGTCACCCTCGTTGCCAGTACCCGGAGTGCCAGTGCCTGGCTCGTCTGTCACCGTGGTGGTGACGGTACCGTCACCCAGCGTCAGTTTTTCGAAGTTATCCGCGCCGGTAACACCTTCCAGCTTGTTGATGATCGATGGCTGACCGCCAACGTACACGTCGTCCGGCGCATGGATGGTGATAGTCCCGGTGGCGCTGCCAGCCGGAACGGTCACTTTGGTGCCGTCGCTGAGCGTGAATACCAGGCCGTTATGGCCGGTAACCGACAGACCTTGGGCGTTGGTCAGGGTAACGGTGTAAGTGATCTCGCCGCCTTCGGCCACGGTGGTCTTGTCAGCGGTCAGGGTTGCGACGACTTCGCTTTCGGTATCGGCGATCTGCACGGTGGCCGAACCACCGAGCTCGAGGTTTTCGAAGGTCTTGCCCGGAACGGTGGCATCGGTGATGCCAACAGTCAGAGAACCCGAGTCTTTAAAGACATCATCGCCCTGGGCCGGTGCCTTGTATTCAACTTGGGTCTGGCCCGCAGCGATGGTGACTTTGTCGCCATTGCTCAAGGTAACGGTCAGCGGACGGTCCAGTGGCTGGTTCACTTTGACAGTGAAGCTTGGCTGCTGGTCTTCGGTGACATTGCCATTGCTGACGATGGTGACGGAAACCTTGTCACCCTCGTTGCCAGTACCCGGAGTGCCAGTGCCTGGCTCGTCTGTCACCGTGGTGGTGACGGTGTTGTCGCCGAGGGTCAGCTTCTCGAAGTTGTCGCCGCCGGTGACGGACTCGATCTTGTTGACGATGTTCGGCTGGCCACCGACGTAGACGTCGTCCTTGGCGGTGATGGTGAAGGTGCCAGTGGCGCTGCCCGCTGGAACGGTGACTTTGGTGCCGTCGCTCAGGGTGAACACCAAGCCGTTGTGGCCGGTAACCGATAGGCCCTGGGCGTTGGTCAGGGTGACAGTGTAGGTGACCTGGCCACCTTCGCTGACGGTGGTTTTGTCGGCGCTGAGGGTCGCGACTACTTCGCTGATGGTGTCAGCGATCTGCACGGTGGCCGAACCACCGAGCTCCAGGTTTTCGAAGGTCTTGCCTGGAACGGTGGCGTCACTGATGCCCACGGTCAGGGAGCCCGAGTCTTTGAAGACATCATCGCCCTGGGCCGGTGCCTTGTATTCAACTTGGGTCTGGCCCGCAGCGATGGTGACTTTGTCGCCATTGCTCAAGGTAACGGTCAGCGGACGGTCCAGTGGCTGGTTCACTTTGACGGTGAACGACGGTTGCTGATCTTCGGTGACATTGCCGTTGCTGACGATGGTGACGGAAACCTTGTCGCCTTCGTTGCCGGTGCCCGGGGTGCCGGTACCTGGCTCGTCAGTCACTGTGGTAGTGACGGAGTTGTCGCCGAGGGTCAGTTTCTCGAAGTTATCCGCGCCAGTGACACCTTCCAGCTTGTTGATGATCGACGGTTGACCGCCAACGTAAACGTCGTCCGGGGCATGGATAGTGATGGTGCCGGTGGCGCTGCCCGCCGGAACGGTCACTTTGGTGCCGTCGCTGAGGGTGAAGACCAGGCCGTTATGGCCAGTAACCGACAGACCTTGGGCGTTGGTCAGGGTAACGGTGTAAGTGATCTCGCCGCCTTCGGACACGGTGGTTTTATCGGCCGTCAGGGTCGCGACCACTTCACTTTCAGTGTCAGCGATCTGAACGGTAGCCGAGCCGCCGAGTTCCAGGTTTTCGAAGGTCTTACCTGGAACACTGGCGTCGCTGATCCCAACGGTGAGCGAGCCCGAATCTTTGAAGACGTCATCGCCTTGAGCTGGCGCCTTGTACTCAACCTGAGTCTGACCTGCCGCGATGGTGACCTTGTCGCCATTGCTCAGGGTGACGGTCAGCGGGCGATCCAGCGGCTGGTTCACTTTGACGGTGAACGACGGCTGCTGGTCTTCGGTTACGTTGCCGTTGCTGACGATGGTGACAGAGACTTTGTCGCCTTCGTTGCCGGTGCCCGGAGTACCAGTGCCCGGTTCATCGGTGACGTCAGTTTTCACTTCGCCCTGACCCAAGGTCAGTTTTTCGAAGTTGTCGGCACCAGTGACCGATTCCAGCTTATTCACGATGCTTGGCTGGCCGCCAACGTACACGTCGTCAGGTGCATGAATGGTGATGGTGCCGGTAGAACTGCCTGCTGGAACGGTGACTTTTGTGCCGTCCGAGAGGGTGAATACCAAACCGCCATGACCTTTGACATCCAGACCCTGGGCATTGGTCAGGGTAACGGTGTAAGTGATCTCGCCGCCTTCGCTGACAGTGGTCTTGTCAGCAGTCAGGGTCGCGACGACTTCGCTTTCGGTATCGGCAATCTGAACAGTTGCGGAGCTTCCCAGCTCAAGGTTTTCGAAGGTTTTGCCCGGAACACTGGCATCGGTCACGCCAATGGTGAGTGAACCGGAATCCTTGAAGACGTCATCGCCTTGAGCTGGAGCCTTGTACTCAACCTGAGTCTGGCCTGCGGCGATGGTGACTTTGTCACCATTGCTCAAGGTGACAGTCAGCGGACGATCCAACGGCTGGTTTACTTTGACAGTGAACGACGGCTGCTGGTCTTCGGTGACATTGCCATTGCTGACGATGGTGACGGAAACCTTGTCGCCTTCGTTGCCGGTGCCCGGAGTGCCAGTGCCCGGCTCATCGGTGACGGAGGTGGTGACAGTGTTGCTGCCGAGGGTCAGTTTCTCGAAGTTATCCGCGCCGGTAACACCTTCCAGCTTGTTGATGATCGATGGCTGACCGCCAACGTACACGTCGTCCGGCGCATGGATGGTGATAGTGCCGGTGGCGCTGCCAGCCGGAACGGTGACTTTGGTGCCGTCGCTGAGGGTGAAGACCAGGCCGTTATGGCCAGTAACCGACAGACCTTGGGCATTGGTCAGGGTAACGGTGTAGGTGACCTCACCGCCTTCAGATACGGTGGTTTTGTCAGCAGTCAGGGTCGCGACAACTTCACTTTCGGTGTCAGAGATCTGAACAGTGGCCGAGCCGCCGAGCTCCAGGTTTTCGAAAGTTTTACCTGGTACGGAAGCGTCGGAAATACCAACGGTAAGGGAGCCCGAGTCTTTGAAGACGTCATCACCTTGGGCTGGAGCCTTGTACTCAACCTGCGTCTGGCCTGCAGCGATGGTGACCTTGTCGCCATTGCTCAGGGTCACAGTCAGCGGACGATCCAGTGGCTGATTCACTTTGACAGTGAACGACGGCTGCTGATCTTCGGTGACATTGCCATTGCTGACGATGGTGACCGAAACCTTGTCGCCTTCGTTGCCAGTACCCGGAGTACCAGTACCCGGTTCATCGGTGACATCGGTTTTCACTTCGCCCTGACCCAGAGTCAGCTTCTCGAAGTTATCTGCGCCGGTAACACCTTCCAGCTTGTTGATGATCGACGGCTGGCCGCCGACGTAGACATCGTCCGGCGCGTGGATGGTGATGGTGCCGGTGGCGCTGCCTGCCGGAACGGTGACTTTGGTGCCGTCGCTGAGGGTGAAGACCAGGCCGTTATGGCCAGTAACCGACAGACCTTGGGCATTGGTCAGGGTAACGGTGTAGGTGACCTCACCGCCTTCAGATACGGTGGTTTTGTCAGCAGTCAGGGTCGCGACAACTTCACTTTCGGTGTCAGCGATCTGAACAGTGGCCGAGCCACCCAGCTCGAGGTTTTCGAACGTCTTACCCGGAACGGTGGCATCGGTGATGCCGACAGTCAGAGAACCCGAATCCTTGAAGACGTCATCACCTTGTGCAGGTGCCTTGTACTCGACTTGAGTCTGGCCTGCGGCGATGGTGACCTTGTCGCCATTGCTCAGAGTGACGGTGAGCGGACGGTCCAGTGGCTGGTTCACTTTGACAGTGAACGACGGCTGCTGATCTTCGGTGACATTGCCGTTGCTAACGATGGTTACGGAGACCTTGTCGCCTTCGTTGCCGGTGCCCGGAGTGCCAGTACCCGGTTCGTCTGTCACTGTGGTGGTGACGGAATTGTCGCCGAGGGTCAGTTTCTCGAAGTTATCCGCGCCGGTAACACCTTCCAGCTTGTTGATGATCGATGGCTGACCGCCAACGTACACGTCGTCCGGCGCATGGATGGTGATAGTGCCGGTGGCACTGCCCGCTGGAACGGTCACTTTGGTGCCATCCGAAAGAGTGAAGGTCAGGCCGCCGTGGCCTTTGACATCCAGACCTTGGGCGTTGGTCAGGGTAACGGTGTAAGTGATCTCGCCGCCTTCGGACACGGTGGTCTTGTCAGCGGTGAGACTTGCGACAACTTCGCTTTCGGTGTCGGCGATTTGAACAGTCGCCGAGCCACCCAGTTCGAGGTTTTCGAAAGTCTTGCCCGGTACGGTGGCATCGGTGATGCCGACAGTGAGCGAACCGGAATCCTTGAAGACGTCATCACCTTGTGCCGGTGCCTTGTACTCAACCTGAGTCTGGCCGGCCGCGATGGTGACTTTGTCGCCATTGCTCAAGGTAACGGTCAGCGGACGATCCAACGGCTGGTTCACTTTGACAGTGAACGACGGCTGCTGATCTTCAGTTACGTTGCCGTTGCTGACGATGGTGACAGAGACTTTGTCGCCTTCGTTGCCGGTGCCCGGAGTGCCAGTACCTGGTTCGTCTGTCACTGTGGTGGTGACGGAATTGTCGCCGAGGGTCAGTTTCTCGAAGTTATCACCACCGGTGACCGATTCGATCTTGTTGACGATGTTTGGCTGACCGCCGACGTAGACGTCGTCAGGGGCATGGATGGTGATGGTGCCGGTGGCGCTGCCCGCCGGAACGGTCACTTTGGTGCCGTCGCTGAGGGTGAAGACCAGGCCGTTATGGCCGGTAACCGAGAGACCTTGGGCATTGGTCAGGGTAACGGTGTAAGTGATCTCGCCGCCTTCGCTGACAGTGGTTTTGTCTGCAGTCAGGGTGGCGACAACTTCACTTTCGGTATCGGCGATCTGAACGGTGGCCGAGCCACCCAGTTCCAGATTCTCGAAGGTCTTGCCCGGTACGGTTGCATCGCTGATGCCAACGGTGAGCGAACCAGAGTCTTTGAAGACGTCATCGCCCTGAGCTGGAGCTTTGTACTCAACCTGGGTTTGGCCCGCAGCGATGGTGACTTTGTCGCCATTGCTCAAGGTAACGGTGAGCGGACGATCCAGCGGCTGGTTCACTTTTACGGTGAACGACGGCTGCTGATCTTCGGTGACATTGCCGTTGCTGACGATGGTGACGGAGACCTTGTCGCCTTCGTTGCCGGTGCCTGGAGTACCAGTGCCTGGCTCATCGGTGACGTCAGTTTTCACTTCGCCCTGACCCAGAGTCAGTTTCTCGAAGTTATCCGCGCCGGTAACACCTTCCAGCTTGTTGATGATCGATGGCTGACCGCCAACGTACACGTCGTCCGGCGCATGGATGGTGATAGTCCCGGTGGCGCTGCCAGCCGGAACGGTCACTTTGGTGCCGTCGCTGAGCGTGAATACCAGGCCGTTATGGCCGGTAACCGACAGACCTTGGGCGTTGGTCAGGGTGACGGTGTAAGTGATCTCGCCGCCTTCAGACACGGTGGTTTTATCGGCCGTCAGGGTCGCGACCACTTCACTTTCAGTGTCAGCGATCTGAACGGTAGCCGAGCCGCCGAGTTCCAGGTTTTCGAAGGTCTTACCCGGAACGGTGGCATCGGTGATGCCGACAGTCAGAGAACCCGAATCCTTGAAGACGTCATCACCTTGTGCAGGTGCCTTGTACTCGACTTGAGTCTGGCCTGCGGCGATGGTGACCTTGTCGCCATTGCTCAGAGTGACGGTGAGCGGACGGTCCAGTGGCTGGTTCACTTTGACAGTGAACGACGGCTGCTGATCTTCGGTGACATTGCCGTTGCTAACGATGGTGACGGAGACCTTGTCGCCTTCGTTGCCGGTGCCCGGAGTGCCAGTGCCCGGCTCATCGGTGACATCGGTTTTCACTTCGCCCTGACCCAGAGTCAGTTTTTCGAAGTTATCGGCACCAGTGACCGATTCCAGCTTGTTGATAATCGACGGCTGACCGCCGACGTACACGTCGTCCGGTGCGTGGATGGTGATGGTGCCGGTAGCGCTGCCAGCCGGAACGGTCACCTTGGTGCCATCCGACAGAGTGAAGGTCAGGCCGCCATGGCCTTTGACGTCAAGGCCCTGGGCGTTGGTCAGGGTAACGGTATAGGTGATCTCGCCACCTTCGGACACAGTGGTCTTGTCAGCGGTCAGAGTCGCGATCACTTCACTTTCGGTATCAGCAATCTGAACGGTAGCCGAGCCGCCGAGCTCGAGATTTTCGAAAGTCTTACCTGGAACACTGGCGTCGCTGATCCCAATGGTGAGCGACCCGGAATCCTTGAAGACGTCATCTCCCTGGGCCGGGGCTTTGTACTCGACCTGGGTCTGGCCCGCCGCGATGGTGACCTTGTCGCCATTGCTCAAGGTAACGGTGAGCGGACGATCCAACGGCTGGTTCACTTTTACGGTGAACGACGGCTGCTGATCTTCGGTGACATTGCCGTTGCTAACGATGGTGACGGAGACCTTGTCGCCTTCGTTGCCGGTGCCCGGAGTGCCAGTGCCCGGCTCATCGGTGACATCGGTTTTCACTTCGCCCTGACCCAGAGTCAGTTTCTCGAAGTTATCCGCGCCGGTAACACCTTCCAGCTTGTTGATGATCGATGGCTGACCGCCAACGTACACGTCGTCCGGCGCATGGATGGTGATGGTGCCGGTGGCACTGCCCGCCGGAACGGTCACTTTGGTGCCGTCGCTGAGGGTGAAGACCAGGCCGTTATGGCCAGTAACCGACAGACCTTGGGCATTGGTCAGGGTAACGGTATAGGTGATCTCACCGCCTTCGCTGACGGTGGTTTTGTCAGCAGTCAGGGTGGCGACAACCTCACTTTCGGTGTCGGCAATCTGAACAGTGGCGGAGCTTCCCAGCTCGAGGTTTTCGAAGGTTTTTCCTGGAACACTGGCATCGGTCACGCCAATGGTGAGCGAACCGGAATCCTTGAAGACGTCATCGCCTTGAGCTGGAGCCTTGTACTCAACCTGCGTCTGGCCTGCAGCGATGGTGACCTTGTCGCCATTGCTCAGAGTGACGGTGAGCGGACGATCCAGTGGCTGGTTCACTTTTACGGTGAACGACGGCTGCTGATCTTCGGTGACATTGCCATTGCTGACGATGGTGACCGAAACCTTGTCGCCTTCGTTGCCAGTACCCGGAGTACCAGTACCCGGTTCATCGGTGACATCGGTTTTCACTTCGCCCTGACCCAAGGTCAGTTTTTCGAAGTTATCCGCACCAGTGACACCTTCCAGCTTGTTCACGATCGCTGGCTGGCCGCCAACATAGACGTCGTCCGGAGCAGTGATAGTGACCGTGCCGGTAGCACTGCCCGCCGGGATGGTGACTTTGGTGCCATCCGAAAGGGTGAAGGTCAGGCCGCCATGGCCAGTGACATCCAGGCCCTGACCATTGGTCAGGGTGACGGTGTAGGTGATCTGGCCGCCTTCGGACACGGTGGTCTTGTCGGCAGTCAGGGTCGCGACGACTTCGCTCTCGGTGTCGCTGATCTGGACGGTGGCCGCACCACCAAGCTTCAGATCCTCGAACGTCTTGCCCGGTACGCTGGCGTCGGTCACGCCCAGGGTCACGGAGCCCGCGTCCTTGAATACGTCGTCACCCTGCGCCGGCAGGCTGTAGGTGGCCTGGGTCTGGCCTGCGGTGATGGTAACTTTGTCGCCATTGCTCAGGGTCACGGTCAGGTCGTGGTCGAGCTTCTGGCTCACGGAGACAGTGAAGGTCGGCTGCTGGGCTTCAGTCACGTTACCGTTGCTGGCAATGCTGACAGTCACGGTATCGATGCTGTCGCTGACCACGGTCTGTGCCGGGGTCGGGTTGGGCACCAGGTTCTCGAAGTTGCCGCCGGTGGCGCCGGTAATGGTGGTGCTGACCGTGCTGCCATTGACGAAGACGTCGTTGGCTGGGGTCTGGAAGTCGACCGAGCCACTGGTCTTGCCGGCTTCGACGGTGACGGTCTGGCCGTTGGACAGGGTGACGGTGACCGGCGTCTGTGCCGGGTTGGTCAAGGTTACGGTGTAGGTGATCACGCCGCCTTCGGTGACGCTTGGCGAAGCGGTCAAGGTGGCGGTGGTGGTGTCGACCGAGTCGTTGATCACGGTCTGTGCCGGAGTCGGGTTCGGCACCAGGTTCTCGAAGTTGCCGCCGGTGGCGCCGGTGATGGTGGTGCTGACCGTGCTGCCATTGTTGTAGACGTCGTTGGGCGGGGTCTGGAAATCGACCGAGCCGCTGGACTTGCCAGCCTCGACGGTGATCGTCTGGCCGTTGGACAGGGTGACGGTGACCGGCGTCTGCGCCGGGTTGGTCAGGGTCACGGTGTAGGTGATCACGCCGCCTTCGGTGACGCTTGGCGAAGCGGTCAGGGTGGCGGTGGTGGTATCGATCGTGTCGGTGATCTGGGTCACCGCAGGCGTCGGGTTCGGCGTAACGATCAGGCCATTGCCACCGGTGGTACCGGTGATGGTGGTGGAAATCTGGCCACCATCGATGTACGGCGTGTCATTGGCAGGAATGTTGACGTTGACCGAGCCGCTGGTCTGGCCAGCCGGAATCACGATCACCGCGCCGTTGGACAGTGTGACGGTCAGGTTGCTCTGCGGCGCCTGGCCAACCGTGGCGGTATAGACGATGACGCCGCCCGCTTCGCTGATCGAAGGGGTGGCGCTCAGGCTCAGGCCGGTTGGAATGGGATTGTTGTTGGTGGTGGTGTCGTTGTTGCTATCCAGCCCACCGACTTCTTCGTTTGCCAGGCCTGCGGCGAAGCCCAGGGGGCCGGTGGGGAAGCCGATGCTCGGGTCGACAACGCCTGCGGTTTCTTCCAGCAGCACGAAGCTGTGGCCACCACCGACCGAACCACCACCTGCGGCAGCAGGGCCGGCAGCGGGCGCTTCCAGCTCGGTGGTCGGGTCGACGCCGGAGGCGATGGCCTGTTGCAGCTCTTCGATCGAGGGTGCGGCCTGCGCAGTGGCCTGGGCCAGGTCGGTGCTGCTGTCGGGCGCATCGGCGCTCCATTGAGAGTCGCGGCCCAGATCGAGCATGCGACCGTCGGCCAATTCCAGGGTCACGGCGCCGCCCGGGCCGGTAAGGACTTCCTCGCCTGCGAACAGGCGGTCGCCTTCGATCAGCACGCGCTTGATGCCTTCCGGGGATACTGCGATGACTTGGCCAACAATGCTTTTGACGATGGCAACGACAGTGCTCATGGAACTCTCCGGGATGTGTCTCAATTGGCTTCCGGCCGGCGTGCGAACCTGCTTCCGCTGGAATGTTACAAAAATGATTTGACGCTTTTATGCGTCAATATTGCGTCAATAATTTTCGGCTATTAAGTTTATGCCAAAGTATTGACCTTCCTCTCGCCATCCTAAACAATCGGCAAACTAATGTCACATTGATATTTGGGTAAAAGCCTCTTCCTTTCGTATTAATTACGTACAGTCTCGCAAGCTCGCCAATCGTTCAGTTTCGGCCGCTATTTTCACGGGCCAGACCCGCTTCGGCCGTGATTTGGGACAACAGCGCCACTTGGGAATCAGTAAAAATGCGTGCGTCACTTTTCACCGTTCTTCCTCTCGCCCTTGCAGCCTCCATTGCCCAAGCACAAACCCTGCCGCAAGCCATGCAACAGGCCTTGGACGTGCACCCGGAAATCCAGGCCGGGGTCAACGCCCGCACAGCCGCAGACTATCAACTGCGCGCCGCGCAGGGTGGTTACCTGCCGCGCGTCGACATGACCGCCGGCTACGGCCGCGAGGGCAGCGATTCGCCGAGTACGTCGCATCGCTGGGAGACCTTGAACCGCGGCGAGTCAAGTATCCGTCTTCGACAAATGGTTTTTGACGGTTTCGCCACCTCCAGCGAAGTCGGCCGTCAGCAAGCCACCGTCAATGCCCGCGCCTACTCCCTGATGGGCACCTCCGAACGCACCGCGCTGACCGTCGCCCAGGTCTACCTCGATGTGCTTTCGCGCCGTGAGATGGTGCGCCTGGCCGAAGACAACCTGCGCAACCACGAACGCATCCTCGACCAGATCAAGCTGCGCACCAGCCGTGGCGTAGGCCGCCTGGCCGACCTCGACCAGGCCGAAGCGCGCCTGGCGCAGGCGCGCAACAACCTGATCACCGAACAGACCAACCTGGCCGATGCCAACACCAACTACCTGAGCGTGGTCGGGCAGATGCCTGACGAACTGAGCGCGCCCGCGCCGTTCATCGACCTGCTGCCGGCCACCCTGGACGAGGCGCGCCACCAGATGGTCGAGAGCAGCCCGATCCTGCGTTCGGCAGAATCCGACATCGCTGCGGCCGAAAAACAATACGAAGCAGCTAAGTCTAGTTTCTATCCACGTTTTGACGCGGAGCTCGGACGGACGGCAGACAACAATCTCGACGGCTCGGTCGGCCACAACAATGAATGGCAGGCCATGCTGCGCATGAACTTCAACCTGTACGCCGGTGGCAGCAACAAGGCCGACCTCGAATCGAAGTCGTATCTGGCCAACCAGGCGCTGGATATCCGCAACAACGCCTTGCGTCAGCTCAATGAGGAGTTAGGCTTGGCATGGAATGCTCTGGACAACGCCAACGCCCAGTTGCCGATCGCCCAGCAGTATGTCGATCACAGCACCCGGGTGCGCAGCGCCTACCAGCAGCAGTTCGGTCTGGGCGAGCGAACCCTGCTTGACCTGCTCGACAGCGAGAATGAAACCTTCACCGCGCAACGTCGTCTGGTTGAAGTGAAGAACACGCAGTTGTTTACTCAGTACCGAATCAAGGCGACCATTGGTCAACTGCTGAAGAGCCAGGGTGTCGTAGCCCCCATGGCGACCGTCGTACAGAACGATCTGAAGCCAAAGGTGAACCTGCCAGGCATGAACTGAAGGCGCACCTGTCCTATCCAACCGCAAGGATGAAGAGAGCGCCGCGTGGAATCTGAAGTCAGTCGAGTACAACTCAACCATGATCCACGCAGTCAGCATGACGATCCGCTACTGGACAGCCTGCTGACCCTGTGTGTCCTGCACCAGAAGCCCGCCAGCCGGGCCATGCTGACCACCGGCCTGCCGCTGCCGGCGCAGCGCCTGAGCGTCGAGCTGCTGCCGCGCGCCGCCGCGCGCGCGGGCTTGCAGGGGCGTTTGCTGCAGCGCAAGCTCGAGCAGATCCCCAGCATGGCCATGCCGGCCATGCTGCTATTGAAGGAAGGCCGCAGCGCCGTCCTGGTCGGTTGGGAAAATGAAGACACCGCGCGCCTGCTGCTCAGCGAGAGCGACGGCGGGGAAGTGCTGGTCACCCGCGAGGCGCTGCTCAGCGACTACAGCGGCAAAGTGTTCTTCGCTCAGCCGCAGCACAAGTTCGACGTCAACCACGGCAACTTGATCCCGCGCGCCCGCTCCTGGTTCCGCGACACCCTGATGCGCAGCAAATGGCTGTACATCGACGCCATCGCCGCCAGCCTGGTGATCAACCTGATTGCCCTGGCGGCGCCGCTGTTCGTGATGAACGTCTACGACCGCGTGGTTCCCAACCAGGCCACCTCGACCCTGTGGGTGCTGGCAGTGGGTATCGCCGGTGCCTATGTCTTCGACCTCATCCTCAAGGGGTTGCGCAGCCTCTGTCTGGACCTCGCCGGCAAGAAGACCGACCTGATCATTTCCGCGACGCTGTTCGAGCGGATCGTCGGTATGTCGATGAAGTACCGCCCCGCGCGGGTCGGCAGCTTTGCGCAGAACATCCACGAGTTCCAGGGGCTGCGCGACTTCCTCGCTTCGCTCACCCTCACCAGCCTTATCGACCTGCCGTTCACCCTGCTGATCCTGATGGTGATCGCCATCATCGGTGGGCACCTGGTATGGATTCCGGTTTTGGCCTTCCCGCTGGCCCTGGGCATCGGCTATGCCCTGCAGAAACCATTGATGGCGACGATGGAGCGCACCATGGCGCTGGCTTCCGAGCGCCAGTCCAGCCTCATCGAGACCCTTGCCGGGCTGGATGCGGTAAAGGTCAACAACGCCGAGAGCGAGCGCCAGTACATGTGGGAGCAGACCCTCGGCACGCTCAGCCGCCTCGAACTGCGGGTCAAGGTGCTGTCGGGCCTGGCGATGAACATCACCATGCTGATCCAGCAGCTCGCCGGTGTGGCGATGATCTGTGTCGGCGTCTACCTGATCATCGACGGCAACCTCAGCATGGGCGGCCTGGTGGCCTGCTACATGCTCAGTGGCCGCGCGCTCGGCCCGCTGGGTCAGCTCAATGGGCTGCTGGCCCGCTACCAGCAGGCCAAGGTGACCATGGTCGCGACCGACCAGATGATGGAACTGCCCCAGGAGCGCAACTTCGAAGAGCGTCCGCTGAGCCGTCAGGTATTGCAGGGCGCGGTCGAGTTCCGCGGCGTCGAGTTCACCTACCCGAACCAGCAGAACCAGGCACTCAAGGGCATCAACCTGGTCATCCGGCCTGGTGAGAAAGTCGGCATCATCGGCCGCAGTGGTTCGGGCAAGAGCTCGCTGGCCAAGTTGATCGTTGGCCTTTATGAGGCCGACGGCGGCTCGCTGCTGGTGGATGGCGTCGATATCCGCCAGATCGACGTCAGCGAACTGCGCCACAACATCGGCTACGTGCCCCAGGATATCCAGTTGCTGGCCGGCACCCTGCGCGACAACCTGGTCAGCGGCGCCCGCTACATCGAAGACGAGCTGATCCTGCAGGCCGCAGAGCTGGCGGGCGTGCATGAGTTCGCCCGCCTGCACCCCGACGGTTACGAGCTGCAGGTCGGCGAGCGCGGCCAGAATCTCTCCGGCGGCCAGCGCCAGAACGTCGCCCTGGCCCGTGCGCTGCTGCTCAATCCGCAGATCCTGCTGCTCGACGAGCCCACCAGCGCCATGGACAACACTGGCGAAGAGCGACTCAAGCAGCGCCTTGGCGCGGTGATCGAAGGCAAGACCGTGCTGCTGGTCACTCACCGGGCGTCGTTGTTGTCGCTGGTGGACCGGTTGATTGTCATCGATCGTGGACAGATCGTCGCGGATGGCCCGAAAGCCGCCGTCATGGAAGCGCTGAAGAAGGGGCAGATCAGTGTTGCATAAGCTGGATATCGGGCGTTTCAAGGACAACCTGCGCCGCTACTTCAAGGGCTCCGAGTCGCTGGCAGGCCAGCCGCTGCCAGAGGTCAACAAGGCACTGATCGAAGATGCCCCGCGCATCGTGCGTCTGACCATCTGGGGCGTGATCGCGTTCTTCGTGTTCCTGATCGTCTGGGCCAGTGTCGCGCCCATCGATGAGGTGACGCGCGGCGAAGGCAAGGCCATCCCGTCGTCGAAGGTGCAGAAGATCCAGAACCTGGAAGGCGGGATCGTTGCGCAGATCTACGCCAAGGAGGGGGAGATCGTCGAAGTCGGCCAGCCGCTGTTGCGCCTGGACGAAACGCGCTTCGCCTCCAACGTCGACGAAACCGAGGCCTCACGCCTGGCCATGGCGCTGCGTGTACAGCGCCTGAGCGCCGAGGTCGACGACAAGCCACTGCAGATCGACGAGGAACTGCGCAAGGCTGCGCCGAGCCAGGCAGCCAGCGAGCAGTCGCTGTACCAGAGCCGCCGCCAGCAACTGCAGGATGAAATCAGCGGCCTGGAGCAGCAACTGGTGCAGAAGCAGCAGGAGCTGCGCGAGTTCAACTCCAAGCGCGCCCAGTACGCCAACAGCTTGCAGTTGCTGCGCCAGGAAATCTCCATGTCCGAGCCGCTGGTGGCCCAGGGCGCGATCTCGCAGGTCGAGGTGCTGCGCCTGCGCCGCGCCGAAGTCGAGAACCGTGGCCAGATGGACTCCACCGCCCTGGCCATTCCCCGCGCCGAGGCGGCGATCAAGGAAGTGCAGAGCAAGATCGAGGAAACCCGCGGCAAGTTCCGCAGCGAGGCCCTCACCCAGCTCAACGAGGCTCGCACCGAGCTGAACAAGGCCACGGCCACCAGCAAGGCGCTGGATGACCGGGTCAACCGCACAATGGTCACATCGCCGGTGCGCGGTATCGTCAAGCAACTGCTGGTGAACACCATCGGCGGCGTGATCCAGCCGGGCAGCGACATCATCGAGATCGTGCCGCTGGACGACACCTTGGTGGTGGAAGCGAAGATCCTGCCCAAGGATATTGCCTTCCTGCACCCGGGGCAGGAGGCCACGGTCAAGTTCACCGCCTACGACTACACCATCTATGGCGGCCTGAAGGCCAAGCTCGAGCAAATCGGTGCCGACACCATCACCGATGAAGACAAGAAGACCACCTATTACCTGATCAAGCTGCGCACCGAGAAGAGCCATCTGGGCTCGGATGAGAAGCCGCTGCTGATCATCCCGGGCATGGTCGCCACGGTGGATATCCTCACCGGCAAGAAGACCATCATGAGCTACCTGCTCAAACCAATCATCAAGGCCCGCTCCGAGGCGCTGCGCGAGCGCTGATCACGACCCGGCCCGGTCCTTGTAGGAGCAACTGTCTTGTTCAAAATCTAAAGGCCAGCCCGATCCCTGTGGGAGCGGGCTTGTCCCGCGAACACGGGCGTAGCCCGTGCCAGGCCGCGCGGTGTATTTTTCGCGGGCAAGTCGGGGCGCCGAACCGCCGCTCCTACACAGAAACTCCCGCAGTTTTTCCACCAGGCCATCGCAGCCCGTATATGCATATTCGCTAAAGATATTTAAATTTCCATTCTTATGACTTTATAGTCGCTCCCACTGCGTACCTGCCGACCAATCGGCGCGCCGCACGACTCGAACCCACACGGGAAATCCCCGTGCGTTTCTGAATCGATGCGCGCCCCTGGAAGTCGCGCACTGCGTGGGAGTGAACAATGTCAGCCGCCTCGAACGCCTTGTCGTCCATCGACAGCGCGCAGCCGCAACGCTTCGAAATCCGCCCCTTCTCCGGCGCCGTCGGTGCCGAGATCATCGGGCTGGACCTGTCCCGGCCGGTCAACGCCGAGGACTTCAACCGCATCCATCGCGCCCACCTCGACCACCATGTCCTGGTGTTCCGCGACCAGCGCATCACCCCCGAACAGCAGATCGCCTTCAGCCGCCGTTTCGGCGTGCTGCAGATCCATGTGCTCAAGCAGTTCCTGCTGGAAAACCACCCCGAAATCCTGATCGTTTCCAACATCATCGAAGACGGTCGCAACATTGGCCTGGGTGATGCCGGCAAGTTCTGGCATTCGGACCTCTCCTATAAAGAGCTGCCGAGCCTCGGTTCGATGCTGCATGCCCAGGAGCTGCCCAGCGAGGGCGGCGACACCCTGTTCGCCGACATGCACAAGGCCTGGGACGCTGTGCCCGATGCGCTACGCAAGGTCATCGAAGGGCGCAGCGCCGCGCATTCCTATACCGCCCGTTATTCGGAAACCAAGTTCGAAGGCAACTGGCGCCCGACCCTGACTGCCGAGCAACTGGCCCAGGTCAACGAAGTCATCCACCCGGTGGTGCGTACTCACCCGGAGAACGGCCGCAAGGCGCTGTTCGTCAGTGAGGGGTTCACCACTCGCATCGTCGGCCTGCCCGATGACGAAAGCCGCGATGTACTGCAGCAGCTCTACGCCCTGAGCGTGCTCGAGCAGAACATCTACCGTCACGCCTGGCAGCCCCACGACATGGTGTTCTGGGACAACCGTTCGTTGATCCACCTGGCTGCCGGCTGCCCCGCGCACCTGCGCCGCAAGCTCTATCGCACCACCATCCAGGGCGATGCCCCGTTCTGACGACTGAGGACTCTCATCATGCGTAAATCCATCAGCCGCCTGGCGGCCAGCATCGGCCTGGGCGCGAGCCTGATCGTAGGCGGCCTCGCGTCGCCGGCGGTGGCCCAGGCCGAAGGCAAGATCCGTATCGCCGAGCAGTTCGGCATCGTGTACCTGTTGCTCAACGTCGTTCGTGACCAGCAACTGATCGAGAAGCACGGCAAGGAGCAGGGCATCGACATTCAGGTCGACTGGGCGCAGCTTTCCGGCGGCGCGGCGATCAACGACGCGTTGCTGTCGGGCTCGGTGGACATCGCCGGCGCCGGCGTCGGGCCGCTGCTGACCGTCTGGGATCGCACCTACGGTCGGCAGAACGTCAAGGCCGTGGCCTCGCTGGGCAATTTCCCGTACTACCTGGTCAGCAGCAATCCCAATGTGAAGACCATCGCCGACATTTCCGAGAAGGACCGTATCGCCGTGCCGGCGGTGGGTGTTTCGGTGCAGTCGCGCTTCCTGCAGTACGCGGCGGCCAAGCAGTGGGGCGACAAGGAGTACAACCGCCTCGACAAGTACACCCTGGCCGTGCCGCATCCGGATGCCACAGCCGCGCTGCTGGCCGGCGGCACCGAACTCAACGGGCATTTCTCCAACCCGCCGTTCCAGGACCAGGCCCTGGCCAACAAGAACGTGCACATCGTGCTCAACAGCTATGACCTGCTCGGCCCCAACTCGCCGACCCTGCTGTTCGCCACCGAGAAATTCCGCAAGGACAACCCCAAGACCTACAAGGCATTCATCGATGCGCTCGCCGAAGCCGCCGACTTCGCCCAGAAAGACAAGGCCGCAGCCGCCGACACCTACATCCGCGTGACCAAGGCCAAGATCGATCGCGATGCGTTGATCAAGCTGATCGACAACCCGCAGTACGAGTTCACCATCACGCCGAAGAACACTTACCCGCTGGCCGAATTCCTCTACCGGGTCGGCGCCATCAAGCACAAGCCCGAGTCGTGGAAGGACTACTTCTTCCAGGATGAGCGCCCATTGCAAGGGAGCTGATCGACCATGACCGCCCCATTGCCAGGCCACACGGTCAGCAACCTGAGCCGTGTCGACACCCCACCGCTGCTCAAGGTGGACAATCTCAGCCTCGAATACCGCACCGCGCAGCGCGTGGTGCGGGCCACTCACCAGGTCAGCTTCGAAGTCGATCGCGCCGACCGCTTCGTACTGCTGGGCCCATCCGGGTGCGGCAAGTCGACCTTGCTCAAGGCCGTGGCCGGCTTCATCGAGCCGCGCGAAGGGCAGATCCTGTTGCAGGGCCAGCCGGTCAAGGGCCCAGGCCCTGACCGCATCGTCGTGTTCCAGGAGTTCGACCAGTTGCCGCCGTGGAAGACGGTCAAGCAGAACGTCATGTTTCCGCTGCTGGTCTCGGGCCAGCTCAAGCGCGCCGAGGCCGAGGCGCGGGCGGTGCACTATCTGGAGAAAGTCGGCCTGGCCGCCTTTGCCGATGCCTACCCGCACACCTTGTCTGGCGGTATGAAGGCGCGCGTGGCGATTGCCCGCGCGCTGGCCACGCAGCCGAAGGTGCTGCTGATGGACGAGCCCTTCGCCGCGCTCGACGCCCTGACCCGGCGCAAGATGCAGGAAGAATTGCTGCTGTTGTGGGAAGAGGTGCGCTTCACGCTGCTGTTCGTCACCCACTCCATCGAGGAGGCGCTGGTGGTGGGCAACCGCATCCTCTTGCTGTCGCCGCATCCGGGACGGGTACGGGCCGAGGTGCACAGCCACCAATACGACCTGGGCAGCCTGGGTGGCAGCGACTTCCAGGCCAGCGCCCGGCGTATCCATCGCCTGCTGTTCGACGAAGCCGGTGAGCCGGAGCAGGCCTCGGACCTGGGCTTCAACGATATCCGCATCGCTTACTGACAGGAGGAGCCTGCGCATGACGACCACACCTGCACGCCAGGAATACGAAGTGCCGCTGCAGCCCTTGCCAGGGCTTTCGCTGGTGCGCGATCTGCCGCTTGCCCAACGTCTGTGGCAACAGGCCTGGTTGCGCAAGACCGCGATTCTTGTGCTGCTCGCCCTGATCTGGGAGGCGGTGGCGCGCTACACCGCCAACGACCTGCTGCTGCCGACCTTTCTGCAAACGGCGGCGGCATTCTGGGACGGCATGGCCAGTGGCGAGCTGCCGGCCAAGGTCGGCGTCTCGCTGGTGGTGCTGCTCAAGGGCTATGTGCTGGGGATCGTACTGGCCTTCGGTTTGACCAGCCTGGCAGTCTCGACCCAGTTCGGCCGCGACCTGCTGGGTACCCTGACCTCCATGTTCAACCCACTGCCGGCCATCGCACTGTTGCCGCTGGCCCTCTTGTGGTTTGGCCTGGGCGACAACAGCCTGATCTTCGTGCTGGTGCATTCGGTGCTCTGGGCACTGGCGCTCAACACCTACGCGGGCTTTCTCGGGGTGTCCGAGACCCTGCGCATGGCCGGGCGCAACTATGGCCTGCGTGGGTTGCGACTGGTGCTGCACATCCTGGTGCCGGCGGCATTGCCGTCGATTCTCTCGGGTCTGAAGATCGGCTGGGCCTTCGCCTGGCGCACCCTGATCGCCGCCGAGCTGGTGTTCGGCGCCAGCAGCGGCAAGGGCGGGCTGGGCTGGTACATCTTCCAGAACCGCAACGAGCTGTACACCGACAAGGTATTTGCCGGGCTGGCGGTGGTGATCCTGATCGGCTTGCTGGTGGAGGGCCTGGTGTTCAATACCCTCGAGCGGTTGACCGTACGGCGTTGGGGGATGCAGAGGTAGTTCCGCGTGGGAGCAGTTTCTGGGCCTCGGGAAACAATGCCTCGTTATCAGGGGGCGGCAGCTTTTCTACGATGCCCGTGCGGTACGTAAATCAACGTATGGAGAAAATCGTATGAAATCACTGATCACAGCCCTTGCTCTGAGCCTCGCCGCCTTGGCCCCAACCGCGTTTGCCGACAATCACAATGCGCCGAGTGGTGCAACTACCCGAGGTGTTGCCCCTGTCGTAGGTATGCCGTGCGAGCCGGGATACAAGCTGGTCGGCGATGACTGCGTACTCGCCAACATCGGGTTTGAGTAAACCCTGGGCGCTTGTCGAGCTCACCTGTGCCTGTGTCATTCGCAGGCACACTCGCGTGTTTCGCAGCGCGGATGCCTGGTTCGCGCGCCATCAGACCATGTATCGAGCTGCTGCATTACTCAGCGTCCTGCGAATCTCATCCCTCAGCGCCTCCGGCTGCTCGACCACCACCGCCTCCCCCTGGCCCAGCACCCACCAGCGCAACGTCCAGCCGTCTTCCACCGTCGCCCGTAATCGATGGCCATGTTGCAGCGCCGTCAACTGCATGTTCGCGCTCAACGGCACTTCTCGCAGCTGTCGCGCCAGCTGATCGCTGACCCACGCCTGCAGTTCCAGCCCCGTGCCCTGGCGGGGCTGCTGCGGGTCGCCGCGCAGGTAGTCCAGCAAGTCAAAATTGCCACGCGGCTCGCCCATGGCGCTGGCCGACCAATGCCAGCCGAATGGAATGCTCTTGTCATTGCGCTCCAGCGGGAAGATCAGCGACAACTCGTTGAGGTCGCGCTCGACTGTGCGCTTGCTGACATTGAAGCCGACATCGCGCAGTCGCCAGACCAGTTCGGCGCTGGTGACTCCCGGTGAACGGCTGGGCAATTGACGCAGCAGCGCCCACTGGCGGCTGAGGGTGGCGCGGGTAGTGGCGAACGGCAAAGGGTAACGTCCTTGTCTAGGCTTGCGGCATTAGCATGGCGGGCACCGCGGCAGATGGCAATTCGCTACTTTGCGCTGAGATCGCGGAACCGCGATTTGGTTGCGTCGAGGTGAATCGTTCGCGACAGGTTTCGTCGTGTCGTCGCGCAGAATCGCCTCATCACAGTCGAGGTCGGAACTGTGGGACGTTCAATGAGGATGAACATGTCTGCTGCCAGCAATATCCATTCGCTGCTCGCCCGTCTCCTGCCCGAGCGCATCGTGCCTGCGCCAGCCATTCCACGGCGACACCTGCGCCTGTTCGCTGGCGTCGGCATGCCCACCCAGTGGGCGGTGCTGGGTGAGCGCTCTGCGCTGGTGAGCCGTCTGGACGAGGCAGTGGATGTGCAGGCGATCTACACCGACCTGCGGCACCAGGCACTGGAGGGCAATGCCGCGGTGCTCAACGACCTGGGCTGGATCTGGCTCAATGGCCGCTACTGGCGCGCCGACACGGCGCTGGCCAGCCATCTGCTGCGCATGGCCGCGTTGCAGGGCAATGCTGCAGCTTGGTTCAACCTGGGGCAGCAGCACTATTTCGGCAAGGGCGTGGCGGTGTGCTATGCCACCGCTGCGGAGCATTACCGGCATGCTTTCGAGCGGGGGCTGTCGCACGCTGCCGCGGCCCTGGGCGACCTGTACGAGGAAGAAGTCTGCGATGCCGATCAGGACTGGGAGGTGGACCTGGCCGAGGCTTACCAGTGGTTCCTGCGCGGAGCCCAGCGTGGCGAGGCACGTTGCCGGTTCGAGGTGGGTTACCGGCTGCTGTATGGACTGCATGTCGAACCGGATACGCGGGCGGCGCTGTACTGGCTGGAGCTCGCGGCAGGGGCAGGGGTGATGCAGGCGGCCGAGGAACTGGCAGTGCATTTCAGTCGCCGCGATGGGGCGCGCTACCTGGAGTGGCGCGATCAGGCGATCGCACTGGGCAGCACCCTGGCCTTGACCATGAAGCTGGAGGATCAGGTTCAGTCTTGAGTCCGGTGGGGTGGTGGTGAGGCCTTCGCGGGCGCGTGGGAGCGGGCTTGCCCGCGAAGGCCTCGCCGCCGATCCCGACTGTAAACACACTGTTCATCGCCCCCGGTTGACGAGGGGGGGAGGGCTGGGCGTATATTGATAGTTAGCAAACTATGAATATCCTCGGTTCCTCCATATGACACTCGATGCACTGCACCTGAAAGTCAGCAGCGGCATGGTCGTTGCCGGTCGTCACTGGCGACGCATCTGCCATGCGGCGCTGACCGGCTATGGCATCTCCGAGGCCTGCGCGGTGCCGTTGCTGATGATCGTGCGCCTGGGCGATGGCGTGCATCAGGTGGCCGTGGCCCAGGCCGCCGGCCTGGAAAGCCCGTCGCTGGTGCGTCTGCTCGACCAACTGTGCAAGGCCGGGCTGGTGTGCCGCACCGAGGATCCGCTCGACCGACGCGCCAAGGCGCTGAGCCTGACCGCCGAAGGACGTACCCTGGCCGAATCCATCGAGCGCGAGCTGGTGCGCCTGCGTCGCGAGGTGTTGCATGGCATCTCGGCTGCCGACCTGGAAGCGACCCTGCGGGTGATCCGTGCCTTCGAAGTCGCTGCACAGGGGGCGTCGGCGTGAACGGCTTCTTCAGTTCAGTGCCGCCTGCCCGCGACTGGTTCTACGGCGTGCGTACCTTCGCCGCGTCGATGATTGCCCTGTACATCGCCTTGCTGATGCAACTGCCGCGCCCCTACTGGGCGATGGCCACGGTCTACATCGTGTCCAGCCCCTTCGTCGGCCCCACCAGTTCCAAGGCGCTGTACCGCGCAGTCGGCACGCTGCTCGGTGCGGGTGGTGCGGTGCTGCTGGTGCCGCCGCTGGTGCAGTCGCCCTTGTTGCTGAGCATTGCCATCGCCCTGTGGACCGGCACCTTGCTGTTTCTCTCGCTGAACCTGCGCACGGCCAACAACTACATGCTGATGCTGGCCGGCTACACCTTGCCGATGATTGCCCTGGCCGTGGTCGACAACCCGCTCGCGGTGTTCGATGTCGCCTCTTCGCGGGCCCAGGAAATCTGCCTTGGCATCGTCTGCGCCGCCGTGGTGGGAGCGATATTCTGGCCGCGTCGTCTGGCGCCGGTGGTGATGGGCGCCACGTGCACCTGGTTTGGCGAGGCGATCCGCTACAGCGATCTGTACCTGAGCCGAGAAGCTGTGGCCGACAAGGTCGCGGGCCTGCGCGGCTCGATGGTTGCCACCTTCAACAGCCTGGAGCTGATGATCGGCCAGCTTGGCCACGAAGGCGCCGGCCCGCACACCGTGAAGAACGCCCGCGAGCTGCGCGGCCGGATGATTCACCTGCTGCCGGTGATCGATGCCCTCGACGACGCGCTGGTCGCCCTCGAAGGCCGTGCGCCGGAGCAGTTCGCACAGGTCCAGCCGCTGCTGGCATCGGTCCGCGAGTGGCTCAAGGGCACCGCCGACAGCGCTTCGGTCGCGCGCTGGACCGCGCTGCACGAGCAGATCGACCGCCTGCAACCGCGCGCCGATGCGCTCGACCAGCGCCACGCCCTGCTGCTGTCCAACGCCCTCTACCGCCTCAGCGAATGGCTCGATCTCTGGCAGGACTGCTGCACCCTGCAGCATGCACTGCGCCTGGACGACACCAAGCCCTGGCGGGCGGTCTACCGTCATTGGCGGCTGGGCCGCCTGACGCCATTCTTCGACCGCGGCCTGATGCTGTATTCGGTGTTCTCCACCGTCACCGCGATCGTCGTCGCCTGTGGCCTGTGGATCGGGCTGGGGTGGAACGACGGCGCCAGTGCCGTGATCCTCGCCGCCGTGGCCTGCAGCTTCTTTGCGGCGATGGACGACCCAGCGCCGCAGATCTACCGCTTTTTCTTCTGGACGCTGATGTCGGTGATCTTCTCCAGCGTCTACCTGTTCCTGGTGCTGCCGAACCTGCACGACTTCCCGATGCTGGTGCTGGCATTCGCCGTACCCTTCATCGTGGTCGGCACCCTCACCGTGCAGCCGCGCTTCTACCTCGGCACCCTGCTGACCATCGTCAACACCTCGACCTTCATCAGCATCCAGGGCGCCTACGACGCCGACTTCTTCACCTTCCTCAATGCCAACCTGGCAGGCCCGGTGGGGCTGCTGTTTGCCTTCATCTGGACCCTGGTGGTGCGCCCGTTCGGTGTGGAGCTGGCCGCCAAGCGCATGACCCGCTTCACCTGGCGCGACATCGTCGAGATGACCGAGCCTGCGACCTTGGCTGAACAGCGCAAGGTAGGCGTGCAGATGCTCGATCGCCTGATGCAGCATCTGCCGCGCCTGTCGCAGACCGGCCAGGACAGCGGCATCGCCCTGCGCGACCTGCGTGTGGGCCTGAACCTGCTCGACCTGCTGGCCTACATGCCGCGTGTGGGCCTGCAGGCCCGTGAGCGCCTGCAGACCGTCATCGAAGAAGTCGGCGGCCATTACTCAAGCTGCCTGCGTGCCGGCGAGCGTTTGCACGCACCTGCAGCGCTGCTGCGCAACATGGAGCGGGCACGCCTGGCGTTGGCGCCTGACCAACTGAACGAGCGCGGCGAGCCCCGTGTCCACCTGCTGCATGCCCTGGCCGGCTTGCGCCTGGCACTGTTGCCAGGCGTCGAGGTGATGCTCGAGCCGGTCGAACAACCGCAACTGCCACCTGGAATCGACGGAGCGCCGCTGTGATCGGTGAACTGGATATCAGCGGGGTGTTCCTGCCCACGCTGCTGGTGATGATGTTTGCCACCTACCTGCTGTTCCTGGGCGTGCACGCTGTGCTGGTGCGCCTGCATTTCTACCGCCTGGTCTGGCACCGGGCGTTGTTCAACGTTGCCCTCTACGCCGTACTGCTGGGTGCGGTGGATCACTTTTGCCGAAGCCTGATGCTGCCATGAAAAAACCGTTGTTGACCTTGGGCCGTGTGGTCCTGACATTACTGGTGGTGACCTTCGCGGCCGTGCTGGTCTGGCAGATGGTCGTGTACTACATGTTCGCCCCCTGGACCCGCGACGGCCATATCCGCGCCGACGTGATTCAGATCGCCCCGGATGTGTCCGGGCTTATCCAGAAGGTCGAGGTGCGCGACAACCAGGTGGTCAAGCGTGGTGACGTGCTGTTCACCATCGACCAGGACCGCTTCGGCCTGGCCTTGCGCCAGGCCCGGGCGACCCTGGCCGAGCGCGAGGAAACCCTGGCCCAGGCCGCCCGCGAAACCCGGCGCAATCGCAAGCTGGGCAACCTGGTGGCGGCCGAGCAGCTCGAAGAGAGCCAGTCGCGCGAGGCCCGTGCCCGCTCGGCGGTGAGCGAGGCGCAGGTGGCGGTCGATACCGCCCAGCTCAACCTCGACCGTTCGGTGGTGCGCAGCCCGGTGGATGGCTACCTCAACGACCGCGCCCCGCGTGCCCATGAGTTCGTCACGGCGGGCCGGCCAGTGCTGTCGGTGGTCGACAGTGCCTCGTACCATGTCGATGGCTACTTCGAGGAAACCAAGCTCAGTGGCATCCATGTCGGCGATGCCGTGGACATCCGCGTGATGGGCGATGACACACGCCTGCGCGGCCATGTCGAAAGCCTGTCGGCAGGGATCGAGGACCGTGACCGCGTCAGTGGCGCCAACCTGTTGCCCAACGTCAACCCGGCGTTCAGCTGGGTGCGCCTGGCTCAGCGGATCCCGGTGCGCATCGCCTTCGATGAGGTGCCGGCAGATTTCCGCATGATCGCCGGGCGTACCGCGACAGTGTCGATCATCGAGGGCCCGCGGCCATGAAGCGCCTGATGCTGGCAGGGCTGGCGCTGTCGCTGGGGGCCTGCGCCATGGTCGGCCCCGACTACCAGGTGCCCGAGGATGCCGCGGTGCAGCGCAGCGACCTGAACGGCCCGTTGCGCCAGGATGCCGCGAGCGTGGTGTCGGCACCGGTGCCGGATGATTGGTGGCAGTTGTACCAGGACCCGCGCCTCAATGCGCTGGTGCGCCAGGCGTTGAGCGCCAATACCGAGTTGCGCGTGGCGGCGGCGAACATCGCCAAGGCCCGCGCGCAGGTCGAGGTCGCCGAGTCGCAGGGGGGCTTCAGCGGCGGCGCTAAGGCCGGTGCCCAGCGTCTGCAGGAGTCCGGCGAAGCGTTCCTGCTGCCGGAGAAAGTCCCGGTGGCCAACATCGGCGAGGCGATTCTCAGCGCCTCGTACCAGTTTGACCTGTGGGGCACCTTCAAGCGCGGCACCGAAGCTGCCAAGGCCAATGCCGACGCGGTGCAGGCAGCCGCCGACACCGCGCGCATCACCCTGGTGGCCGATGTGGTCAAGGCCTACACCCAGGTGTGCTCGGCCAATGAGGAGTACCACATTGCCCGCGAATCGCTCGACCTGCAGCAGCAGAGCGTGCAGTTGAACCAGCGCCTGCGCGATGCCGGCCGTGGCGACGAGACCCTCGTCACTCGCTCGCAGACCCAGTTCAAGTCGTTGCGCGCCGAGCTGCCGCGCTTCAAGGCCGAGCGCGAGGCTGGGCTCTATACCCTCGCCGCATTGCTGGCCAAACCGGTCGACCAGTTGCCGCCTGGCACCGCCGAGTGCGCCGAGCTGCCGCATCTGGCCCAACTGATTCCGGTGGGCGATGGCGCGGCGCTGCTCAAGCGCCGTCCCGACGTGCGTCAGGCCGAGCGCCAACTGGCGGCTGCCACCGCGACCATTGGCGTGGCCACCGGCGCCCTGTATCCGAACATCAGCATTGGCGCCCAGGTCGGCACCATCGGCATTCTTGATAACCTCGGCGAGCCTTCGACCAACCGCTGGGGCTTCGGCCCGCAGATCAGCTGGGCCATCCCCACCAACGGCACCCGCGCCCGGATCCGCGAAGCCGAAGCCTCGACCCAGGCCGCGCTGGCGCATTTCGATGGCGTGGTGCTCAACGCCATCCGCGAAACCCAGACCCGCCTGGCGCAGTACAGCGCCCTGCTGGACCGTCGCGATGCCTTGGCCGACGCCGAGCGCTCGGCGCAGGAAGCGGCCGACCAGACCCATCGCCGCTATGAGGCCGGGCGCGAGTCGTTCCTCGCCGACCTGCAGGCGACCCGCGCCTACACCGACGTGCGTGCGCAACTGTCGGCAGCCAATACCCAGGTGGCGATGGGACAGATCGGCGTGTTCCTGGCGCTGGGTGGTGGCTGGAAGGCCACAGCGGGGCAGTGAGTAGCACCGCGTCGTGGTATTGGTGAGTTTGTAGGAGCGGGCTTGCCCGCGAAGCAGGCGCCGCGATTCCACGGTCACACCGCATGGAAAACGTTTGCGCATTTCCCGGTCCGACACTCAAGTATTCCCCCGCGACGCCGATCTATTAGCACCAGCGTCCCGGAAGAGGACGCGATTTCCCGTTCAATATGAAGCGGGTGGTCAGCGTGATCAGGACGATCCCGGCCTCTTGCCAGGAGCTTCGCAATGTCTCGACCCCGTGCCCGGATTGCCTCGCAACTCGGCATCGCCCTCGCCATCGTGCTGGCGCTGGTGATCACCGGCAGTACCCTGTTCGCCCTGCGCTCGCTGGACGACGCCAACCTCGCCACCCGCCAGCAACACCTGGCCAGCGAAGCGCGGCTGCTGGCCGACCAGCTCGACACCTTCCACGGCTCGCTCAAGGACAACACCCAGCGCCTGAGTGGCCTGTTCGAGCGCCGTTTCGCCTCGGGCCTGTCGCTGCATGCCGGCGAGACCGTGCAGGTAGCCGGCCAGGCCACGCCCGCCCTGTACCTGGGCGACCAGCTGATGAACAACGACTTCAGGGTCGTCGATGAATTCCAGCAGATGACTGCCGGCATCGCGACGCTGTTCGTGCGCAGCGGCGATGACTTCGTGCGCATCACCACCAACCTCAAGAAGCAGGACGGCAGCCGCGCCATCGGCACGCAGCTGGATCGCCAGCACCCGGCCTACGCCAAGCTGCTCGCCGGGCAGATGTATGTAGGGCGTGCGCTGCTGTTCGACCGCAACTACATGACCCGCTACGTGCCGGTGAGCGATGCCAGCGGTCGGGTGATCGCCGTGCTGTTCGTCGGCTTCGACTACACCGATGCGCAGAATGCGCAGTTCGCCAATCTCAAGCGCTTCCGCATCGGCCAGACCGGCTCGCTGGCGCTGCTCGACAACCAGGGGCAGTGGCTGGTGCCGCCTGCGGGCGTGGCCGATCCGCAGGCTGCGGTTGCCGCAGTGGCCGGCCTGGGCGACAAGGGTCGCTTCTGGACCAACGGCCAGCAGCAACTGTTCAGCGTGGTCGAACCCTTTGCCGAGGGGCCGTGGACTGTTGTGGCGAGCATGCCCGAGGCGGAAATCCGCGAGGTGACCTGGAGTGTCGGCCTGCGCCTGGCGATCGGCAGCCTGCTGGCGATGGTCCTGGCCGTGCTCGCCACGCTCTGGCTGCTGCGGCGCAAGCTGCGCCCGCTGGACGACCTGGTGCGCCAGGCCGAAGCCCTGGGCGCGGGTGATCTCAGTGCGCGCCTGGCGGTGACCAGCGAAGACGAGATTGGCCAACTGGCGCGCAGCTTCAACCAGATGGGGAATGCCCTGGCGACCATGGTCGAGCACATTCGCAGTGCTTCCGAGCAGGTCAGCGCGCGCTCGCGCTCCCTGGCCGGGCTTTCGTCTGGTGCCTGCGAGGGCATGGAGCAGCAGTCAGGCGAGATCACCAGCATGGCTGGCGCCGTCGAGGAGTTCAGCGCCACGTCGATGAACATCGCCGAGAACATGGCCGGCACCGAGCGCATGGCCCAGGACAACGCCCAGCAGACGCGCATCGGCCGCAGCGCCATGGACCAGGCGTCCGTCTCGCTCAAGCAGATCGCCGAGGCGCTGGGCGGCACCGCCACGGTGATGGACAGCCTGGGCGCACGGTCGCAGGAAATCGGCGGCATCGTCGGGGTCATCACCGCGATTGCCGAGCAGACCAACTTGCTGGCGCTCAACGCCGCCATCGAGGCGGCCCGCGCTGGCGAGCAGGGCCGTGGTTTCGCCGTGGTCGCCGACGAAGTGCGTGGCCTGGCGGCGCGCACGCGTCAGGCCACCGACGAGATTTCCGGGATGATCGCCAGTATCCAGCAGCAGACCGGGCATGCCATCAGCACCCTGGAGCAGGGCAATCGCCTGATGCAGGAAGGCCTGGAACGCAACGACAAGGTCGCCGAGGCACTGGCGCGCATCGACGAGCAGAGCCGCGCGGCGGGCGAGCAGTTCACGGCCATCAGCACTGCGACCCAGGAGCAGAGCAGCACCGCGAACCTGCTCAGCCGTAACCTGCAGAGCATCGCCCAGGCCAACAGCGAGCAGCACGACGTGGCCAATGAACTGGCGGCCACGGCCAAGGAGCTCGAGGGCCTGGCCGGGCAGTTGCGCCAGGAAGTGGATCGCTTCCGGGTCGGCGGTTGACCTGATCGGACCAGGGCTGCGATGCGGCCCTGGATGCAAGTTTTTCCGCAACATCGTCGATCCCTTCCTAGACTTGTAAGTCTCCACGAGAACTGGTCCAGGAAGAGAAGATCGCCATGTCCCAGTCGCCATCCCTGCAGCAACTGCAAGTGCCCAACCCTTTTCTGCAGCGCCATCTGGGCCCCGATGCCAGCGAGCAGAGCGCCATGCTCGCGGCCCTGGGCGTTGCCAGTCGCGATGCCCTGATCGAGCAGACTGTCCCGCCAGGTATCCGTTTTGGTCGCCCGCTTGACCTGCCCCCCGCCCTCGACGAGCAGGCGGCCCTGGCCAGGCTGGCCGGATACGCCGGGCAGAACCAGGTGTGGACCAGCCTGATCGGCATGGGCTATCACGGCACCGTCACGCCAACCGTCATCCTGCGCAACGTGCTGGAAAACCCTGGTTGGTACACGGCCTATACACCGTATCAGCCCGAGATCGCTCAGGGCCGCCTCGAGGCGCTGCTCAACTTCCAGCAGATGATCATCGACCTCAGTGGCCTGCCGCTGGCCAACGCGTCGCTGCTCGACGAGGCGACCGCCGCCGCCGAGGCCATGGCCCTGGCCAAGCGGGTTGCACGCAGCAAGAGCAATGCGTTCTTCGCCGACGAGCACTGCCACCCCCAGACGCTCTCGGTCTTGCGAACCCGTGCCGAAGGTTTCGGCTTCGAGTTGATCGTCGATTCGCTGGAAAACCTCGGCAAGCACTCGGTGTTCGGCGCGCTGCTGCAGTACCCCGACACCCATGGCGAGGTCCGCGACCTGCGGCCGCTGATCGAGCACCTGCACGGTCAGCAGGCGCTGGCGTGCGTTGCCGCCGACCTGTTGAGCCTGGTGGTGCTGACACCGCCTGGCGAAACCGGGGCCGACGTGGTGCTTGGGTCGAGCCAGCGCTTCGGTGTGCCGATGGGCTATGGCGGGCCTCATGCTGCGTATTTCGCCTGTCGTGACGACTACAAGCGGGCGATGCCTGGGCGCATCATCGGCGTGTCCCGCGATGCCCGTGGCAACACCGCCCTGCGCATGGCCCTGCAGACCCGCGAGCAACACATCCGCCGCGAGAAGGCCAACTCCAACATCTGCACCGCCCAGGTGTTGCTGGCCAATATCGCCGGCTTCTACGCCGTCTACCATGGGCCCGACGGCCTGCGGCGCATTGCCCAGCGTGTGCAGCGCCTGACCCAGATCCTGGCGGCCGGGCTGCAGGCCAAGGGCATCAAGCGCCTCAACCAGCACTTCTTCGACACCCTCACCCTTGACGTGGGCGGCACCCAGGCCGCGATCATCGAAAGTGCCGAAGAGGCGCGCATCAACCTGCGCATTCTCGGGCGCGGGCACCTGGGCGTGAGCCTGGACGAGACCTGTGACGAAGCGACGGTACTCAAGCTGTTCGACGTCTTCCTTGGTGTCGACCATGGTCTGGACGTCGCCACCCTCGACCAGCAGCCCTTGCCCCCGGCAGTGCCGGACACTCTGCTGCGCAGCACGCCGCTGCTCGAACACCCGGTGTTCAACCTGCACCACAGCGAAACCGAGATGCTGCGTTACCTCAAGCAGCTGGAGAACAAGGACCTGGCGCTGAACCAGTCGATGATCCCGCTGGGCTCGTGCACCATGAAGCTGAACGCCACCAGCGAGATGATCCCCATCACCTGGCCTGGCTTCGCCCTGCTGCATCCCTTCGCACCGGCCGCACAGGTGCAGGGCTACAAGGCGATGATCGACGAGCTGGAGGCTTGGCTGTGCGCGATCACCGGGTTCGATGCGATCTGCATGCAGCCCAACTCCGGCGCCCAGGGTGAATATGCCGGGCTGATGGCCATCACCCGTTATCACCGCAGCCGTCATCAACCGCAGCGCACCCTGTGCCTGATTCCGTCGTCGGCCCATGGCACCAACCCGGCGTCGGCGCAGATGGCGGGCATGGAGGTGGTGATCGTCGACTGCGACGAGGCGGGCAATGTCGACCTCGATGATCTCAAGGCCAAGGCGCGCCAAGCCGGGGATCGATTGTCGTGCCTGATGGTCACCTACCCCTCGACCCATGGGGTGTACGAGGAGGGCATTCGCGAAATCTGCGAGGTGGTCCATCAACAGGGCGGGCAGGTGTACATGGACGGCGCCAACCTCAACGCCCAGGTGGGCCTGGCGCGCCCGGCGGATATCGGTGCCGACGTCTCGCACATGAACCTGCACAAGACCTTCTGCATCCCTCACGGCGGTGGTGGGCCGGGCATGGGGCCGATCGGGGTGCGGGCGCACCTGAAGCCTTTCGTCGCCAGCCATCCGGTGGTGCCTGTAGCGGGCCTGGACCCGAACAACAGCGCTGTCAGCGCAGCGCCCTGGGGCAGTGCCAGTATCTTGCCGATCAGCTGGATGTACATCGCCCTGATGGGGCCGCAACTGGCCGATGCCAGCGAGGTGGCGATCCTCAGCGCCAACTACCTGGCCAGTCGCCTGGCGGGGGCCTTTCCGGTGCTCTATCGCGGACGTAACCAGCGGGTCGCCCATGAATGCATCCTCGACCTGCGTCCGCTCAAGGCGCAGACCGGGATCACCGAGGAGGACGTGGCGAAGCGCCTGATGGACTATGGCTTCCATGCGCCGACCATGTCGTTCCCGGTGCCGGGCACGCTGATGGTCGAGCCGACCGAGAGTGAGTCGAAGGCGGAGCTGGATCGCTTCGTCGAGGCGATGCTGGCGATCCGTGACGAGATCGCTCAGGTGCAGGAGGGGAACTGGCCGGCGGACGATAACCCGCTCAAGCATGCGCCGCACACGCTGGCCGATGTACTGGGGCCCTGGGATCGGCCCTATGGTCTGGAACAGGCGGTCGCACCCAGTGCGCATGTGCGCTTGCACAAGTACTGGCCGGCGGTGAACCGGGTGGACAACGTGTACGGCGATCGCAACCTGTTCTGTGCTTGCGTGCCGGTGGACGCGTATCGCTGAGCCCGGGCCTGCTGTGGAGGCGGTGCTGCGCGGGTCTGTGCGCGCAGCCCGCTCCCGCAGCGGGCGTGGGGTGCAGGTTACTGAGCGGTGAGGTTACGGGCCAGGATTGCGTTGGCCAGTTCCATGTCGCTGGCCTGGACACCAGGGTTGTCGGCGCGCACCTGACGCATCGCCGCTTCCAGGTAAGGGCCGCGGATCGATCCTTCGCTCGCCACGAAGCTGCCGGCATCGTCCTGGGCGGCCGCGACGAGCTTGTGGTCCTTGAACGTCAGGTAGGTGGAACCGGTGGTCGCACCGGACGAAATGACGTTGCGCCAGAAGCCGTCGGCCATGGCGGAGCCGATCGGCAGGGACAGCAGGGCAGCAGCCGCAATGGCGGTTTTGAAACGCATGTGAATTACCTCGAACGATGAGGGCGGATGATGCGAGTTTGGATCGCCGCGCGGGCCGCAAGTTCCTTTGCACGCTGCGTATGCCGGGCGCTCAGGCACATACCCGCAGGACTTCTTCCAGGCTGGTCAGGCCCCTGGCCACCCGGTCTTCACCGCAGCGGCGCAGCTCGCGCATGCCCTGTGCCAGAGCCTGCTGGCGCAGGCTGGCAAGGTCGCTGCCCGGGCCAATCCGGGCTCGCAGGGCGTCGTCGAGCACGAGCAGTTCGAACAGCCCGGTGCGCCCCTGGTAACCGGTGCCGCGACAGAGGCGACACGCCGCTTCACGTGTGCCAGGACATCCCTTGCAGGCGCTGCAGAAGGTGCGTGCCAGGCGCTGGGCCATCACGCCGATCAACGTGGCCTTTATCAGGTAATCGGCCACACCCAGCTCCTGCAGGCGAGTAATTGCGCTGCAGGCGTCGTTGGTGTGCAGGGTCGATAGCACCAGGTGTCCGGTCAGCGCTGCTTGCACCGCCACCTGGGCGGTTTCGCGGTCGCGTATCTCGCCGATCATGATGATGTCCGGATCCTGGCGCAGCAGAGCGCGCACGCCGTTGGCAAAGCCGAGGTCGAGGCTGGGTTGGACCTGCAACTGATTGAAGCCGGGCTCCAGGCGCTCGATCGGATCTTCGATGGTGCACAGGTTGACCTGTGGCGTAGCCAGGTGCTTGAGGCTGGCGTAGAGCGTGCTGGTCTTGCCCGAGCCGGTGGGGCCGGTGAGCAGAATGATGCCTTGGCGGTTTGCCAACAGCGCGTGCCACTGACCCAGCAAGGTCCCTTCGAGCCCCAGGCGCTCCAAGTCTTCGTGCAGCTGTTCGGGGTCGAAGAGGCGCAACACCAGTTTTTCGCCGAACGGTGTCGGCAGGGTCGACAGGCGCAGCTCCACCTGCGCGTTGCCGGGCAGGCGGCTTTTCAGGCGTCCATCCTGTGGGCGGCGTTTCTCGGCGACATCCATGCGCCCCAGGTGCTTGAGGCGGCTGACCAGCGCCAGGACCACGCTGGCCGGAAACAGGTAGACCGTATGCAGCAGGCCGTCGATACGGTAGCGCAGGCGGCCCTCGTCGCGCTGCGGCTCGAGATGGATATCGCTGGCGCGCTGCTCGATGGCGTACTGCAGCAGCCAATCGACGATATGCACGATGTGGGCATCGTCGGCGCTGATGGCGCCGCCGCGCCCACCGAGCTCCAGCAACTGCTCAAGTTCGCCCAGGCTTGCCCGCTGCTGCTGGTGAGCGCCCTGTACGGATCGCGACAGGCGCTGGAACGTGTCGCCAAGCTGGCGCAGTTGTACAGGGCTGGCCAGCACCCGGCGAATCGGCTGGCCGAGGCTGCGGCTCAGGTCGGCTTCCCACTCGCGTTGGTAGGGCTGTGCGCTGGCCACCGTAACACCGGTCGCGTCCATGGCCACGGCAAGGATGCCGTGGCGCTGGGCGAAGGCGGGGGAGATCAGGCCGGCGACGTGGGCCAGATCGACCTGCAACGGGTCCAGGCGCAGGAAGGGTTGGCCGACGCTGTCGGCGAGCCATTGGCAAAGGGTGTCGAGGTCCAGCGTATGGCCGGGGCGCAGGCGGTCGCTCAGGGCGAGGCTGGCAAGGATTTCGAGAGGATGGCCAGGGTGGCTGGGGGCCTGTTCGAGTGCACGCAGGGCGTCGCCGGGGGCCAGGCGATGTTCGGCGAGCAGCCTGTCGAGAAGGCGCTTGAGGTCGAGGCTGTCATCTTGAGTGTTGTGCATGGCGGCGTCCTTGCCGAGGCTGCTGAAAGGCCCAGGCAAGGGTAGCTGCACAGCGGGGCAGTGCCTTGGCGAAGGCGTTTCTGGATCTTGCGGGGCAGATGTCAGCCCGCCGCCACCTCAGACAGTTTCGGCACGCTTTCCAGAAAGACCTCGCCGACACACACCAGGTTACGCATCTTCTGCGCGATCACCCCGGCGCGGTGCCAACTGAGGCCGTCGATCCCGATCTCCAGCTCCAGCAGGTCGTCGCGCTGGCACACCTGCACGCTGTGCGGCGTGAGGAACTGCAGGGCGAAGAGGTTGAGTACCCGGCACAGGCTGTCCGGCTCGGCCTCGATGTCGAGGCGGTAGCGGACCTCGCCATGCAGGGCGCTGGCGGCCCAGGCGTCGCTACGGGGCTGAGGGGTGTGCCGTTCGAGTGCATTCATGGAGCGTCTCCTTCGATGTGGAGAAATTCTCGCAGGTCGAAACCGGCATTTCTTCGCTATGATTCACCTGGTTTTGTGGTTTGGCGAATAATAATTGTCGCATTGGTAGGCTTTGGAGAATTGATCATGCAAAGCGAGTTGGATGCCTACGACCGACGCATCCTTGAACTGCTGCAGGAGGATGCGTCGTTGTCCAGCGCGCAGATCGCCGAACGTGTCGGGCTGTCGCAGTCGCCGTGCTGGCGTCGGATACAGCGCCTGAAGGATGAAGGGGTGATTCGCGGCCAGGTCACCTTGCTGGACCGCAAGAAGGTCGGGCTGAACACGCAAATCTTCGCCGAGGTGAAACTCAACGCGCACGGGCGGTCGAACTTCACCGAATTCACCGAGGCGATCCGCGGCTTTCCGGAAGTGCTGGAGTGTTATGTGCTGATGGGGGCGGTCGACTTCCTGCTGCGTATCGTCACCTCGGACATCGAGGCCTACGAGCGGTTTTTCTTCGAGAAGTTGTCGAACGTACCAGGGATACAGGAAGTGAACTCGATCGTGGCGCTGTCGGAAATCAAGTCCACGACCTGCCTGCCGCTATCGAGGTGAGGCCTTCGCGGGTACATCGGTTCGGTGCCCCGATATACCCGCGAAGCAGCTGATGCGGTCTTACACCTTGAGCAGGTGCTTCCAGGCGCGGCTCTGGTCGATGGCGCGGGCCTGCTCGATGCGGGCTTCGAACAGTTCGCCCGACTGCTCTTCGGCCAGCGGCTGCTCGGCCAGTTCGTGCAGCTTCTTCAGATCGCCGTACAGGCGGTCCAGTTGCGGCACTTCCAGCACCTGGCGGGCGTGGTGCAGCCAGGTCAGCAACTGCTCGATGCGCGGCAACTGTTCACCCAGATCCTCCGGGCGCTGGGTGTACAGCGGCAGCTTCAGCGCGCGGCCTTCTTCACCCAGCTGGTGGTGCAGCCAGCTGGCCAGTTGCGCCTTGCCCTGGCGCTCACCGCGGCCCTTGCGCTCGACGGTCCAGGCGCGCGCCAGCAGCCAGCGCGAGGTTTCCAGTGAGAACTGGCCCCAGCGCGTGTCTTCCAGCTCTTCGGCGAACTGCTCGGGTGCGGCGCGGCGGATGTCTTCGTCGTCGTTGCCGGCCTGTACCAGTGGGCGCCAGTCTTCGAGCAGGGCGTCGAGGCGGCTGCGCAGGTCACGGGTGGTGGCCCGTGGCGCGGCCTGGCCCAGGCTGCTGGTGAGGGCGCGCAGCTCTGCCAGGCACTGCACCCATTCCTGCAGCAGGCGCCAGTGGCCGTTATGACGGTACTGTTCGGCCAGGCGCTGGCTGCTGCCCAGCAGTTGCCAGGCGAGCGCGGTGTAGGCGTCGTCCACGGCCATTTCGGCGTCCAGCTCGGTGTGTGGCAGGCTCAGCTCGTAGCTGTCGGGATCGAGCAGACGATAGCCCCGCTCGGCCTTGCTGATGTCGCAGGGCATCAAGGCCAGCGTGGCGGACAGCTCGGCGGCCAGCTCCAGCAGAGCTTCCGGGGCGCCTTCACGCAGCTCCAGTTCGAGCTCGCAGATTTCTTCCTTGCGTTTGCCGGCGATGACGAAGCCTTGGTCGAGCGCGGCTTCGATCACCACCTTGGCCTTGCCGCGACCCCAGGAGATCTCGGCGTATTCGCGGGTGAAATCGGTGGTGAACAATGGCTTGATGGTTTTCTTGTCCAGCTCGGCCAATTGCTCGGGCCAGCAGCTGGCGTCGAGTTTCTTCAGGTCCAGCTTGACCTTGTCCAGGTACCACTCGTACTCGTTGCGTTCGGACAGGCCGGCAACGCTCTGCCCACGGCATTTGAGGGTCTGGATGATGACCTCGCCGTCGCGGCGCAGGCGAAGGGCGACGCGGGCTGCAGAGAGCTCGCGGTCGGGGGTGTCGAAGTACTGGTTGAGCAGTTCGCGGGTCTGCCAGCCGGACTTGTTGCGCTTCTTCAGCAAGGGGTGCTCGCGCAGGGCGGCAAGGGTCTCGCGGCTGGCGCGGAGCTTGAGTTCGGTTTCTTTGTGCATCGCTGGCTCGAAGGAAGGCGTGGTTGGCGGAGAGTCTACAGGAGTTGCCCTGCCAAGGGACGGCATTGCTATGATGACCCCCATGCTTTACGAGGATTCCGTGCATGCCGTTGCCATCGCTCAAAGACCAGTTCGCCGCCCTGATCGCCGCCCCCTCGGTCAGCTGCACCCAGGCCGCATTGGACCAGTCCAACCGTCAGGTCATCGACCTGCTCGCCAACTGGCTGGGCGATCTGGGTTTCCGTTGCGAGATCCAGGAGATCACTCCAGGCAAGTTCAACCTGCTCGCCAGCCGCGGTACCGGCCCGGGCGGCCTGGTGCTGGCCGGCCACAGCGATACGGTGCCGTTCGATCCTCAGTTGTGGAGCAGCGACCCGCTGAAACTCACCGAAGTGGATGGCCGCTGGATCGGGCTGGGCAGTTGCGACATGAAGGGCTTCTTCGCCCTGGTGATCGAGGCGGTGATCCCGCTGCTGGAGCACGATTTCAAGCAGCCGCTGCTGATCCTCGCCACCTGCGATGAAGAAAGCTCGATGTCCGGTGCCCGCGCCCTGGCCGAAGCCGGGCAACCGCTGGGCCGGGCGGCAGTGATCGGCGAACCCACTGGGCTGAAGCCGATCCGCATGCACAAGGGCATCCTCATGGACCGCATCGATATTCTCGGGCGCAGCGGCCATTCGTCGGATCCAAGCCTGGGCCACAGTGCCCTGGAGGCCATGCACGCGGTGATGGGCGAGCTGATGGGCCTGCGCCAGCAGTGGCAGCAGACCTACCGCAATCCGCAATTCACCGTGCCCACGCCGACGATGAACTTCGGCTGCATCCATGGTGGCGACAACCCCAATCGCATCTGTGGCCAGTGCGCCCTGGAGTTCGACCTGCGCCCGTTGCCAGGGATGGACGTGGAGCAACTGCGTGCGGCGATCCGCGCGAAGCTGACGCCCGTGGCCGAGCGCCATGAAGTGCGCATCGACTATGCGCCGCTGTTCCCCGAGGTGCCGCCGTTCGAGCAGACCGCCGATGCCGAGCTGGTGCAACTGGCCGAGCGTCTGACCGGCCATCGTGCCGAAGCGGTGGCCTTTGGCACCGAAGCGCCTTATCTTCAACAGCTGGGTTGCCAGACCATCGTGCTCGGCCCCGGCGACATCGCTTGCGCCCATCAGCCGGGCGAGTACCTTGAAATGTCACGAATCGAGCCTACCGTGCGTCTATTGCGTGACCTTATCCGGCACTACTGCCTGAGCTAAACGTCCACTGACCTGATTCGTTCCTGCCTAGAGGAGACCGCGCGTGACCGCAAGCCTGTTCCGACGATGACTTTCGAACGTTGTGCGCCTTCACCCGTCTCGTTCACTTATCCACAGGCCCTGTCATGCCCGAATACGTCAACTGGCTGCGTCATGCCTCCCCGTACATCAATGCCCATCGCGACTGCACCTTCGTGGTCATGCTCCCCGGCGATGGCGTCGAACATCCCAACTTCGGCAATATCGTCCACGACCTGGTGCTGCTGCACAGCCTGGGCGTGCGCCTGGTGCTGGTGCACGGTTCGCGCCCGCAGATCGAAAGCCGCCTGGCTGCCCGGGGCCTGACCCCGCACTACCATCATGGCCTGCGCATCACCGACGCCGCGACCCTGGAGTGCGTGATCGACGCCGTCGGCGCCCTGCGCCTGGCCATCGAAGCGCGCCTGTCGATGGATATCGCCGCATCGCCCATGCAGGGTTCGCGCCTGCGCGTGGCCTGCGGCAACCTGGTGACTGCACGGCCGATCGGCGTGCTGGAGGGTGTCGACTACCACCACACCGGCGAGGTGCGGCGCATCGACCGCAAGGGCATCAGCCGCCTGCTCGACGAGCGCTCCATCGTGCTGCTGTCGCCGCTGGGCTATTCGCCGACGGGCGAGATCTTCAACCTGGCCTGCGAAGACGTCGCCACCCGCGCAGCCATCGAGCTGGGCGCCGACAAGTTGCTGCTGTTCGGCGCCGAGCCGGGCCTGCTGGACGAAAAAGGCAAGCTGGTGCGTGAGCTGCGGCCGCAGCAGGTCCCGGCGCACTTGCAGCGCCTGGGCAGCGACTACCAGGGCGAGCTGCTCGATGCTGCCGCCGAGGCCTGCAAGGGCGGCGTGGCGCGCAGCCATATCGTCAGCTATGCCGAGGACGGTGCGCTGCTCACCGAGCTGTTCACCCGCGATGGCGGTGGCACGCTGGTAGCCCAGGAGCAGTTCGAGATTGTCCGCGAGGCGACCATCGAGGATGTCGGCGGCCTGCTGGAGCTGATCAGCCCGCTGGAAGAGCAGGGCATCCTGGTGCGCCGTTCGCGCGAGGTGCTGGAGCGGGAGATCGAGCAGTTCAGCGTGGTGGAGCGCGACGGCATGATCATCGCCTGTGCGGCGCTGTATCCGATCGCCGAGTCCGAGGCGGGCGAGCTGGCGTGTCTGGCGGTGAATCCGGAGTACCGGCATGGTGGTCGGGGGGACGATCTGCTCGAGCGTATCGAGACCCGTGCGCGGCAGTTGGGCCTCAATACCCTGTTCGTGCTGACGACCCGTACGGCGCACTGGTTCCGCGAGCGCGGGTTCCAGCCCAGTGGCGTGGAACGCCTGCCGGCGGCGCGGGCTTCGCTGTACAACTACCAGCGCAATTCGAAGATTTTCGAGAAGTCGTTGTAGGTCAGTACCGGCCCTATCGCGGGACAAGCCCGCTCCCACAGGTACTGCAGAGATCTCAAGACCGATGCAGAGCCTGTGGGAGCGGGCTTGTCCCGCGATAGGGCCGGCCAGGTCCAATGAAAAACGCCGCCCCTGAGGGCGGCGTTTTCGTTTACACGGTATGCAGGTACCAGTTGTACTCGAGGTCGGAGATCGAGTGTTCGAACTCCTCCAGCTCGCTCTCCTTGCACGCGACGAAGATGTCGATGTACTTCGGATCGATGTACTTGTTCAGGATCTCGCTGTCGTCCAGCTCGCGCAGGGCATCGCGCAGGTTGTTCGGCAGGCTCTGTTCCAGCTGCTCGTAGGAGTTGCCTTCGATCGGCTCACCCGGCTCGATCTTGTTGGTCAGGCCGTGGTGCACACCGGCCAGGACCGCAGCCATCATCAGGTACGGGTTGGCGTCGGCACCGGCCACGCGGTGCTCGATGCGCACGGCGTCTGGCGAGCCGGTTGGCACGCGCAGGGCCACGGTGCGGTTGTCCAGGCCCCAGCTCGGCGCGTTCGGTACGTAGAACTGCGCGCCGAAACGGCGGTACGAGTTGACGTTCGGGCAGAGGAACGCCATCGAAGCGGGCAGGGTCTCGAGCACACCGCCGACAGCGTGACGAAGCGCGGCGTTCTGCTCGGGATCCTCGCTGGTGAAGATGTTGTTGCCATCTTTGTCCAGCACAGAGATGTGTACATGCAGGCCGTTGCCAGCCTGGCCCGGGTAGGGCTTGGCCATGAAAGTGGTGTCCATTTCATGGTCGTAGGCGATGTTCTTGATCAGGCGCTTGAGCAGCACTGCATAGTCACAGGCCTTCAGCGGATCGGGCACGTGGTGCAGGTTGACCTCGAACTGCGCCGGGGCGCTTTCCTTGACGATCGCGTCGGCCGGGATACCCTGCTCCTTCGCGCCTTCGAGGATGTCCTGCAGGCAGTCGGCATACTCGTCCAGGTCGTCGATCAGGTAGACCTGGGTCGACTGCGGACGCTTGCCCGAGATCGGCGAGCGCGGCGGCTGCGGACGGCCGTTCACGTTCTCCTGGTCGATCAGGTAGAACTCCAGCTCGAACGCGGCACAGATGGTCAGGCCCATGTCGGTGAACTTGCTCACCACCTGGCGCAACACTTCACGAGGGTCGGCGAAGAACGGCTCGCCTTCGATTTCGTGCATGGTCATCAGCAGTTGCGCGGTCGGGCGCTTCTGCCAGGGTTCGTTGGAGAGGGTGCCAGGGATCGGGTAGCAGATGCGGTCGGCGTCGCCGATGTCCAGGCCGAGGCCCGTGCTTTCGACGGTCGAGCCGTTGATATCCAGGGCGAAGAGGGAGGCGGGCAGGTTGATGCCTTTCTCGTAAACCTTGTGAAGGCTCGTGCGTTCGATACGCTTGCCACGAACCACACCATTCATATCTGCAATCAGAAGGTCAACGTAGAGAACCTCAGGATGTTCCTTAAGGAACGCGTTCGCTTCGTTAAGCTGAACGGCACGCGGGGGTACCGACATGATGCAACACCTTTGTTGTTAAAAATATCAATCAAGGGGGGCTTGCAGACCCAGTCAATCGAAAAGACAAACTGATGTCAAGCCAACCTCCTGATGCCCTGAAATGGCACATCAACGGCGGATTTGCTGCATATAAGGGCATCCCATTATCCGCTAAATCTGTAGGAAAGGGCTACGGCGATGGTGGCGTATTTTATTTTTTACGGAGGTGTTGTGAAAAAAAATGAACGAGGCTAAGCTCGGTCGCAACCCATAACAGTAATAATACGAGGGTCACATGGTCCGCCAGTCGCGACCTGAAAGCGCCGCCTGCGCTGCGCAGTCAGGTATTTTCACCGCTTGCCGAAAGGCCCTCGCGCGCCTGGCCCATCCCTGGAGCAGACTGGCCGCAATAATTGACGACCGGCACAGTCAGCCCTCGCCCCGTAGCAGTTTACTGCACGCTTTTCTTCCTTCCTGCCCTTTGCTTTCGAGATCGATACGCGTTTTGCGCGTGAATCGGCTGCCGTCCTGCGCATGGGTTTTTGCTTTGGCAACATACTCCATCCAGAATCAATGCGTGGGCCTTGCCAGGCCCTGCCGCGCCGAATGCGCCGACATTGACCGACGCCAGGCGTCAGTAGCGCCCGCCCCGCAGGGGCCGGGTCAAATGACCTCCTGAGGTATTTATGAGTAACAACCTCGACCAGCTCACCGATTGGTTGAAAGAGCACAAGATCACCGAAGTCGAATGCCTGATCAGCGACCTGACCGGCATCACCCGCGGCAAGATCTCGCCGACCAACAAATTCATCGCCGAAAAGGGCATGCGCCTGCCCGAAAGCGTTTTGTTGCAAACTGTGACTGGCGACTACGTCGATGACGACATCTATTACGACCTGCTCGACCCGGCCGACATCGACATGATCTGCCGCCCCGACCAGGACGCCGTGTTCCTCGTGCCCTGGGCCATCGAGCCGACCGCCCAGGTGATTCACGACACCTACGACAAGAAGGGCAACCCGGTCGAACTGTCGCCGCGCAACGTCCTCAAGAAAGTGCTCAAGCTCTACGCCGACAAGGGCTGGCAGCCGATCGTCGCGCCAGAGATGGAGTTCTACCTGACCAAGCGCAGCGAAGACCCGGACTTCCCGCTGCAACCGCCGGTGGGCCGCTCCGGCCGTCCGGAAACTGGCCGCCAGTCGTTCTCCATCGAGGCCGCCAACGAATTCGACCCGCTGTTCGAAGACGTCTATGACTGGTGCGAACTGCAGCAGCTGGACCTCGACACGCTGATCCACGAAGACGGCACGGCGCAGATGGAGATCAACTTCCGTCACGGCGACGCGCTGCACCTGGCCGACCAGATCCTGGTGTTCAAGCGCACCATGCGCGAGGCCGCGCTCAAGCACAACGTGGCCGCGACCTTCATGGCCAAGCCCATGACCGGCGAGCCCGGCAGTGCCATGCACCTGCACCAGAGCGTGATCGACATCGCCACCGGCAAGAACATCTTCTCCAATGAAGACGGCAGCATGAGCACGCTGTTCCTGCATCACATCGGCGGCCTGCAGAAGCTCATTCCCGAGGCGTTGCCGCTGTTCGCACCGAACGTCAACTCGTTCCGCCGCTTCCTGCCGGACACCTCGGCGCCCGTGAACGTGGAGTGGGGCGAAGAGAACCGTACCGTCGGCCTGCGCGTACCGGATGCCGGCCCGCAGAACCGCCGCGTGGAAAACCGCCTGCCGGGCGCCGACGCCAACCCCTACCTAGCCATCGCCGCGAGCCTGCTGTGTGGCTTCATCGGCATGGTCGAGGGCATCGAGGCCAGCGCGCCGGTCCAGGGCCGTGGCTACGAGCGGCGCAACCTGCGCCTGCCGCTGACCATCGAGGACGCCCTGGAGCGTATGGAGAACAGCCGGTCGCTGGTGCAGTACCTGGGCAAGAAGTTCATTACCGGCTACGTCGCCACCAAGCGCGCCGAGCATGAAAACTTCAAGCGCGTCATCAGTTCCTGGGAGCGCGAGTTCCTGCTGTTTGCCGTGTGATCAACCCTGGGGCCGCAGGAGCGCGGCCATCGGATAGTGGAGAAGCAGATGAGCGTCAACAACCCGCAAACCCGTGAATGGCAGAACCTGAGCGGCGAGCACCACCTGGCACCCTTCAGCGACTACAAGCAGCTGAAGGCGAAGGGGCCGCGCATCATCACCAAGGCCCAGGGTGTGCATTTGTGGGACAGCGAGGGGCACAAGATCCTCGATGGCATGGCCGGCCTGTGGTGCGTGGCGGTTGGCTATGGTCGCGAAGAACTGGTCCAGGCGGCAGAGAAGCAGATGCGCGAGCTGCCGTACTACAACCTGTTCTTCCAGACCGCTCATCCGCCGGCGCTGGAGCTGGCCAAGGCCATCACCGACGTGGCACCCGAAGGCATGAGCCATGTGTTCTTCACCGGCTCCGGCTCTGAAGGCAACGACACCGTGCTGCGCATGGTCCGCCACTACTGGGCGCTCAAGGGCAAGCCGAACAAGCAGACGCTCATCGGCCGGGTCAACGGCTACCACGGCTCCACCGTCGCTGGCGCCAGCCTTGGCGGCATGAGCGGCATGCACGAGCAGGGCGGCCTGCCGATCCCGGGTATCGTGCACATCCCGCAGCCGTACTGGTTCGGTGAGGGCGGCGACATGACCCCGGATGAATTCGGGGTGTGGGCTGCCGAGCAGTTGGAGAAGAAGATTCTGGAAGTCGGCGAGGACAACGTCGCCGCCTTCATCGCCGAGCCGATCCAGGGCGCCGGCGGGGTGATCATTCCGCCGGACACCTACTGGCCGAAGATCAAGGAGATCCTCGCCAAGTACGACATCCTGTTCGTCGCCGACGAAGTGATCTGCGGCTTTGGCCGTACCGGCGAGTGGTTCGGCTCCGATTATTACGATCTCAAGCCTGACCTGATGACCATCGCCAAGGGCCTGACCTCCGGTTACATCCCCATGGGCGGTGTGATCGTGCGTGACAAGGTGGCCAAGGTGCTCAGCGAAGGGGGCGATTTCAACCACGGCTTCACCTACTCCGGCCACCCGGTGGCAGCGGCGGTGGGGCTGGAGAACCTGCGCATCCTGCGTGACGAGAAGATCGTCGAGCGCGCACGCACGGAAGTGGCACCGTACTTGCAAAAACGACTGCGCGAGCTGCAAGACCACCCGCTGGTGGGCGAGGTACGTGGCCTTGGCCTGCTCGGCGCAATCGAATTGGTCAAGGACAAGGCGACCCGCAGCCGTTACGAAGGCAAGGGCGTGGGCATGGTTTGCCGCAACTTCTGTTTCGACAACGGCCTGATCATGCGCGCGGTGGGCGACACCATGATCATCGCGCCGCCACTGGTGATCAGCCATGAAGAAGTGGACGAGCTGGTGGAAAAGGCGCGCAAGTGCCTGGATCTGACCCTGGAAGCGATTCGATAGGCGTTTGCTAGGCTAGCGATGTGACATTAAGTCGTTACAAGGCCCTGCTTTTGTTGAAACAGCGCCTTGTAACTTGCCAGACTAGCGGTTGTTTCAGTCGTCCGGCGCTTGCACCACGGGACCTGGCAGCTGAACAGATGGCTACTAAAAAAATTCTGGAGCATAACGCATGAAGAAAATGGGCAAGACGTTGTTGGCCGCCGCCCTGATGGGTGCCATGGCCACTGCTGTTCACGCTGAAGACAAGGTGCTGAACGTCTACAACTGGTCGGACTACATCGCTCCGGACACCATCGCCAAGTTCGAGAAGCAGACCGGCATCAAGGTCAAGTACGACGTCTTCGACAGCAACGAAACCCTGGAAGCCAAGCTGCTGGCAGGCAAGTCGGGCTACGACATCGTCGTGCCGTCCAACAACTTCCTGGCCAAGCAGATCAAGGCCGGCGTCTACGAGGAGCTCGACCGCTCCAAGCTGCCGAACTGGAAGAACCTCGACGAAGACCTGCTCAAGGCCGTTGGCGACGCCAGCGACAAAGGCAACAAGTACGCCTTCCCGTACATGTGGGGCTCCATTGGCATCGGCTACAACCCGGCCAAGGTCAAGGCCGCGCTGGGCGTGGACAAGATCGATTCGTGGGACGCCGTGTTCAAGCCCGAGAACATCGCCAAGCTCAAGAGCTGCGGCGTGAGCTTCCTCGATGCACCGACCGAAATGCTTCCTGCCGCGCTGCATTACCTGGGCAAGCCGACCGACAGCACCACCAAGGAAGACCTCAAGGCGGCCGAGGACCTGTTCCTGAAGATCCGTCCTTCGATCACCTACTTCCACTCCTCCAAGTACATCGGCGACCTGGCCAACGGCAACATCTGCGTGGCCGTCGGCTACTCGGGCGACCTGGAGCAGTCCAAGGCCCGCGCCCACGAAGCCGGCGACAAGGTCAAGCTGGACTACATCATTCCGAAAGAAGGCGCTGGCACCTTCTACGACATGGTCGCCATCCCGAAAGATGCCGAGCATAAAGATGCTGCCTACCAGTTCATGAACTTCCTGCTGCAACCGGAAGTCATGGCCGAGATCACCAACGCCGTGCGCTTCCCGAACGGTAACAAGGCCGCGACCCAGTTCGTCGACAAGGACATCACCAGCGACCCGAGCATCTATCCGCCAGCGGAAGTGAAGAAGCATCTGTACGCGATCGCCGCCCCTGAAGCGGCCGCCCAGCGTTTGATCACCCGTAGCTGGACCAAGATCAAGTCGGGCAAGTAAGCCCTGTGCGGGGCTCTCTGGGCCGGGGTTTTCCGGCCCAGGGGGCATAAACCTCGATTGTTGATTGCGACATCCCAGCCACGCAGGTAAGTTGCGCGCCGGTTTTGCGTGTACGGCTGCTCCCAGCCGCCACCGAAGGCTCTGATTGTGAGGACCAACCACTTGTCTATTTCTGTATTGCGCAAGGCCATGATGGCTGGAGCAGGTCTGACGCTGGCCTGCAGCGTTCAAGCGGCGCCCACGGTGCACTTCTACAACTGGTCCGACTATGTCGGCCCGACCACGCTCGCGGACTTCGAGAAAGAGACGGGCATCAAGCCCGTGCAGGATGTCTTCGACTCCAACGAAACCCTGGAAGGCAAGCTGCTGGCCGGTAACACCGGCTATGACGTGGTGGTGCCGTCCAACCATTTCCTCGGCAAGCAGATCAAGGCGGGCGCGTTCCAGAAGCTCGACAAGCATCTGCTGCCCAATTATTCCAACCTGGACCCAGCGCTGATGAAGCGCCTGGAAAAGAACGATCCGGGCAACCAGTACGCCGTGCCTTACCTGTGGGGCACCAACGGCATCGGCTACAACGTCGACAAGGTCAAGGCCACGCTGGGCGTGGACAAGATCGACTCCTGGGCGGTGCTGTTCGAACCCGAGAACATGAAGAAGCTCTCCAAGTGCGGTGTGGCCTTCCTCGACTCGGCGGACGAGATGCTCCCGGCGGTGCTCAACTACATGGGGCTCAACCCCAACAGCACCGATCCCAAGGATTACGCCAAGGCCGAGAAGAAGCTGCTGGCGGTACGTCCGTACGTGACCTACTTCCACTCGTCCAAGTACATCACCGACCTTGCCAATGGCGACATCTGCGTCGCGGCAGGCTTCTCCGGCGATGTCTTCCAGGCCAAGGCCCGTGCTGAAGAAGCCAAGAAGGGCGTGAACCTGGCCTACGCCATTCCCAAGGAAGGCGGCAACCTCTGGTTCGACGTGCTGGCGATTCCCAAGGACGCCAAGAACGTGAAAGAGGCCCACGCCTTCATCAACTATTTGCTGAAACCTGAGGTTATCGCCCAGGTCAGTGATTACGTCGGTTATGCCAACCCCAACCCCAAGGCTGGCGACCTGATGGACCAGGCTGTGAGAACTGACGCCGCGGTTTACCCACCGCAGGAAGTGCTGGACAAGATGTTCGTCAACGCGGAGTTGCCCCCCAAGGTGCAACGTCTGATGACCCGCAGCTGGACCAAGGTCAAGTCGGGCAAGTAAAAATCCAGACCCGACGTGGCCCTGCACGCAGGCCGCTCGGGCACAAAAATCTTGTTGGGAGTTTCACTCATGGCAGTTGCCTCCGGTGCCTATAAGAAAGCCCTCGAGGGTGACCAGCAGCCCAAGCAGGTGCTGGTCAAGATCGACCGGGTCACGAAGAAGTTCGACGAAACCATCGCCGTGGACGATGTGTCCCTGGAAATCCGCAAGGGCGAGATCTTCGCCCTGCTGGGCGGCTCCGGTTCCGGCAAGTCCACCTTGCTGCGGATGCTCGCAGGCTTCGAGCGCCCGACCGAAGGTCGGATCTTCCTCGATGGTGTCGACATCACCGACATGCCGCCCTACGAGCGGCCGATCAACATGATGTTCCAGTCTTACGCGCTGTTCCCGCACATGACCGTGGCGCAGAACATCGCCTTCGGCCTGCAGCAGGACAAGATGCCCAAGGCCGACATCGAAGCCCGCGTGGCCGAGATGCTCAAGCTGGTGCACATGACCCAGTACGCCAAGCGCAAGCCGCACCAGCTCTCCGGTGGTCAGCGTCAGCGTGTGGCCCTGGCCCGCTCGCTGGCCAAGCGTCCGAAACTGCTGCTGCTCGACGAGCCGATGGGCGCGCTGGACAAGAAACTGCGTTCGCAGATGCAGCTAGAGCTGGTCGAGATCATCGAGCGGGTCGGTGTGACCTGCGTGATGGTGACCCACGACCAGGAAGAGGCCATGACCATGGCCCAGCGCATCGCCATCATGCACCTGGGCTGGATCGCCCAGATCGGCTCGCCTGTGGATATCTACGAGACGCCAACCAGCCGCCTGGTGTGCGAGTTCATCGGCAACGTCAACCTGTTCGAAGGTGAAGTGATCGACGACGCCGAAGGCCACGCGCTGATCGCCTCGCCGGAGCTCGAGCGCAAGATCTACGTCGGCCACGGTGTCACCACCTCGGTTGAGGACAAGCACATCACCTACGCGCTGCGTCCCGAGAAGTTGCTGGTGACGACGACGCAACCCGATTTCGAGCACAACTGGTCGCGCGGCAAGGTCCACGACATCGCCTACCTGGGCGGTCACTCGGTGTTCTACGTCGAGCTGCCGAGCGGCAAGATCGTCCAGTCGTTCGTCGCCAACGCCGAACGCCAGGGCGCGCGCCCGACCTGGGGCGATGAAGTCTACGTGTGGTGGGAAGACGACAGCGGCGTGGTACTGCGCTCATGAAACCGCGAAAGCTCAAACGAGCCCTCCAGCGCATCATCCCCGAGGGACGCCATCTGGTGATCGGCGTGCCGTTCATCTGGCTGTTCCTGTTCTTCATGCTGCCGTTCTTCATCGTGCTGAAGATCAGCTTCGCCGAAGCCGACGTGGCGATCCCGCCTTACACGGAGATCTACACCTACGTCGAGGACAAGATCCAACTGGTGCTGAACCTGGCCAACTACGGCCTGCTCACCGAAGATGACCTGTACATCTCGGCCTACCTGGGCTCGCTCAAGGTCGCCTTCTTCAGCACCCTGCTGTGCCTGCTGATCGGCTACCCGATGGCCTACGCCATCTCCAAGGCCGAGAAAGAGATGCAGACGGTCCTGTTGCTGCTGATCATGATGCCGACCTGGACCGCGATCCTGATCCGCGTCTATGCCTGGATGGGCATCCTCAGCAACAACGGGCTGCTCAACAGCTTCCTGCTGTGGACCGGGCTGATCGACCAGCCGCTGCAGATCCTCAACACCAACCTGGCGGTGTATATCGGCGTGGTCTATTCGTACCTGCCATTCATGATCCTGCCGCTGTACGCGAACCTGGTGAAGCATGATCAGAGCCTGCTGGAAGCCGCGAGCGACCTGGGCTCGAGCACCTTCAACAGCTTCTGGAAGATCACCGTGCCGCTGTCGAAGAACGGCATCATCGCCGGTTGCATGCTGGTGTTCATCCCGGTGGTGGGCGAGTTCGTGATCCCTGAACTGCTCGGCGGTCCGGAAACCCTGATGATCGGTAAAGTGCTGTGGCAGGAATTCTTCAACAACCGTGACTGGCCGGTGGCATCCGCGCTGGCAGTGGTGATGCTGGCGATCCTGATCGTGCCGATCCTGCTGTTCAACCGCAGCCAGGCCAAAGAGATGGAGGGTCGGGCATGAAGCGCTTCAGTTTCTCCAAGCTGATGCTGGTGCTCGGCTTGCTGTTCATCTACCTGCCGATGCTGATCCTGGTGATCTACTCGTTCAACGCCTCGAAGCTGGTGACGGTGTGGGGCGGCTGGTCGGTGAAGTGGTACGTCGGCCTGCTCGACAACACCCAGCTGATGGGTTCGGTGATGCGCTCGCTGGAGATCGCCTGCTATACGGCGGTGGCTGCGGTCGCGCTGGGCACCCTGGCGGCCTTCGTGCTGACCCGGGTCACCCGCTTCAAGGGCCGCACGCTGTTCGGTGGCCTGGTCACCGCGCCGCTGGTGATGCCCGAGGTGATCACCGGTCTGTCGCTGTTGCTGCTGTTCGTGGCCATGGCGCAGATGATCGGCTGGCCGCAGGAGCGTGGCGTCGTCACCATCTGGATCGCCCACACCACCTTCTGTGCCGCGTATGTGGCGGTGGTGGTGTCGGCTCGCCTGCGCGAGCTGGACCTGTCGATCGAGGAAGCGGCGATGGACCTGGGTGCCAAGCCGTGGAAGGTGTTCTTCCTGATCACCATCCCGATGATCGCGCCTTCTCTGGCAGCAGGCGGCATGATGTCGTTCGCCCTGTCGCTGGATGACCTGGTGCTGGCCAGCTTCGTGTCCGGCCCTGGCTCGACCACCTTGCCGATGGAAGTGTTCTCGGCCGTGCGCCTGGGCGTGAAGCCTGAGATCAACGCCGTGGCCAGCCTGATCCTGCTGTCGGTGTCGTTGGTGACCTTCCTGGTCTGGTACTTCAGCCGCCGCGCCGAAGAGCGCCGCCGCCGGGCGATCCAGCAGGCCATCGAGGAAGGTGCTGCAGCGAACGTCGGGCAGCCGCAGGTGCGGCGTCCGGCTCCGGCTGCTGCGTCGGCCTGACGGCCCTTTCGCGGGCAAGCCCGCTCCCACAAGGATGGTGCAACGTGCACTGAACCTGTAGGAGCGGGCTTGCCCGCGAAGGCTTCACCACCGATTCAAAGCCAGACCGCATCCCAATGCGGATACTCCCGCACACTGCTGACCAGCCCTGCTCTCAGTGGATTGGCGATGATGTATCTGGCTGCCTGCACCACTTCCTCCTCCTTGCGCAAAGCGGCATCGTGATACCCCGGTTGCCAGACGGGTACATGCCTCACTCCGGCCTTGCGCAGGGTGATGGCGCTGCGCGACTTGAACCTGCGCATCAAACTCCCAAGCGTCACCCCCCTCAACTCGATCAACCAGTGCAGATGGTCCGGCATCAGCACCCAGGCCAGCGTGCGGCTGGCGTTTTCCTGATCTGACAGGCGTAGCTGTTTCACCACCAGCCGGGCGCTGCGCAGGTCGTGGAACAGGGGTTGTCGTTCGTGGGTGACAGTGGTCAGCAGGTAGCACCTGCCAGGCTCTGAGCAGCGGCCGCGGCGCAGGCGGGGAGAGTGGGCCAGGGGCATCGAATTTCCTCCGTGAAATTGACCTTTGGAGGTTAGCGGTGCTGTTCCGACCTTGGCGCCAGTCATGGTTTCCGGATTTTGCAGTGGCCTCTTCGCGGGCAAGCCCGCTCCTACAGGCACCACAACTCTCTGTAGGAGCGGGCTTGCCCGCGAAAAGGCCACCGCCAATCCAAAGCCGACCCCACCAGTACCGATTATTGAACCCTGAACTACGCTGACAGTCGCATCCCACGAATCATTTGCGCGCAAGCAAGGAGCCTGCATGACGTTTACGCGTCCGCTGTTGGTCGTTTGCCTGGGGTTGTTGGCAGTGCTGTCAGGCTGCAAGGAACAGGCGTCCAGCCCTGAACTGCCACGCGTCGGCGTGGCACGGGTCGAACCTACCGATTTCGCCGCCAACGTCACCCTTACCGGTGATGTGCAGGCGCGCGTACAGACCGACCTTTCATTTCGCGTGGGCGGCAAGATCATCGCCCGCAGCGTCGACGTGGGCGACCACGTCAAGGCCAACCAGGTGCTGGCGCGCCTGGACCCGAAAGACCTGCAGAACAATGTCGACTCGGCCAAGGCCGAGGTGTTCGCCGAGCAGGCGAGGGTCACCCAGACCCGCGCCGCCTTCGTGCGTCAGCAGAAACTGTTGCCCAAGGGCTACACCAGCCAGAGTGAATACGACTCGGCTGAAGCTGCCCTGCGCAGCAGCCAGAGCGCGCTCAAGGCGGCCCAGGCACAACTGGCCAATGCCCGCGAGCAATTGAGCTACACCGACCTGGTGTCCGAGGCGGACGGCGTGATCACCGCGCGCCAGGCCGAGGTCGGCCAGGTGGTGCAGGCGACCATGCCGATCTTCAGCCTGGCCACCGACGGCGATCGTGATGCCGTCTTCAACGTCTATGAGTCGCTGCTGGTGTCGCCACCCAGTGACGAGGGGGTGATCGTCCGGCTTGTGGATAACCCCAAGGTGCAGGCCGAAGGACGGGTTCGCGAAATCACCCCGACGGTGTCTGCCGAGAGCGGTACGGTGCAGGTCAAGGTGGCGCTGCGTAACGTGCCGGCTGCCATGCAGTTGGGCTCGCCGGTAACCGCCACGGCTCACGCACAGGGACGCCCAAGCATCGAATTGCCCTGGTCGGCGCTGACCAAGGCGCTGCATGAGCCGGCGGTGTGGGTGGTGGGCGAGGGCGATAAGGTCGAACTGCGCAAGGTTCAGGTGGCGCGTTATCTCACCGGGCGCATCGTCATCAGCGACGGCGTGAAAAGCGGCGAAACCGTTGTGGTCAGTGGCGGCCAGTTGCTGCATCCGGGCATGCAGGTGCAGAAAGTCGACGCCAAGAGCCCCGGAGGTGAGCCATGAAGCCCTTGCTGGTGTTACTTGCCGCAGCAGCCCTGCTGCCCGGTTGCAAGGGTGATGAGCCGGCGCCCGAGCCCGTACGGCCGGTGCTCTCGACCCTGGTCGAGCCGCAGACGCAGTCGCAGCTCGGTCGTTTTGCCGGCACCATCCAGGCCCGCTTTGAAAGCACCCTGGGCTTCCGAGTGTCCGGGCGCATTGCGCGGCGCTGGGTGGACGTGGGCGCGCAGGTGAAACCGGGCGACACCCTGGCCACTCTCGATCCCACCGACCAACAGAACCAGCTGCGCGCCGCCGAAGGCGACCTGGCGCGAGTCCAGGCGCAATGGATCAACGCCCAGGCCAATGCCCGTCGCCAGCAGCAGTTGTATGACCGCGGCGTCGGCGCCCAGGCCCAGCTGGACATCGCCCAGACCGACCTGAAGACCACCGGCGCCTCGCTCGAACAGGCGCGTTCGGCGCTCAGCCAGGCACGCGACCAGCTCGGCTACAGCACGCTCAAGGCCGACCATGGCGCCGTGGTCACGGCCTGGCGCGCCGAAGCCGGGCAGACGGTCAGTGCCGGCCAGGAAGTGGTCACGCTGGCGCGCCCGGACGTCAAGGAGGCGGTGATTGATCTGCCGATCCCAGTCGCCGAGCAGTTGACCCCGTCGCTGGTGTTCACCGTGGCATCGCAACTGGAGCCGGCCATCAGCACCACCGCCACGCTGCGCGAGCTTGAGCCGCAGGCCGATGCTGCCACCCGCACCCGACGTGCGCGGCTAAGCCTGGCCAGTACGCCGCAGGCGTTCCACCTCGGCACCGCCATCAGCGTCACGCTCAGCTCGGCGATCGCGCCGCGCACCGAGCTGCCGGCTACCGCCCTGCTGGAGCGAGACGGCAAGACCCAGGTCTGGGTGGTCGATCCGCAGCACAAGACCGTGGCCACCCGTGAGGTCACACTCGTGGAGCGCAGCGAACGGCGCGTCGTGCTGGGCGCCGGTGTGCAGCCGGGCGAACGGGTGGTGACGGCGGGTGTGAACAGCCTGAAGCCGGGCCAGCAGGTCAAATTCGACGAGGACGCACGATGAAAGGAAGCTTCAACCTGTCGGACTGGGCCCTGAAGCACCAGTCCTTCGTGTGGTACCTGATGTTCGTCGCCTTGCTGATGGGCGTGTTCTCCTACATGAACCTGGGCCGGGAAGAAGACCCGTCCTTCACCATCAAGACCATGGTGATCCAGACCCGCTGGCCCGGTGCGACCCAGGACGAAACCCTGTACCAGGTGACCGACCGGATCGAGAAGAAGCTCGAGGAACTGGACTCGCTCGACTACGTCAAGAGCTACACCCGGCCCGGCGAGTCGACGGTTTTCGTCTACCTGCGCGATACCACCAAGGCCGAGGATATCCCGCAGATCTGGTACCAGGTGCGCAAGAAGATCCAGGACATCCGCGGTGAATTCCCCCAGGGCCTGCAAGGGCCGGGTTTCAACGACGAGTTCGGTGATGTGTTCGGCTCGATCTACGCCTTCACCACCGATGGCCTGGACCTGCGCCAGTTGCGCGATTACGTCGAGCAGGTGCGCGCCGAAGTGCGCGAGGTGCCGAATATCGGCAAGGTCGAAACCATCGGCGTGCAGGATGAAGTGCTGTACCTGAACTTCTCCACCCGCAAGCTGGCGGCACTGGGCATCGACCAGCGCCAGGTGATGCAGGCGCTGCAATCGCAGAATGCGGTGACTCCGGCCGGGGTGATCGAAGCCGGGCCAGAGCGCATCTCGGTGCGCACCACCGGCCAGTTCGCCTCGGAGAAGGACCTGCAGGTGGTCAACCTGAGAATCAACGACCGGTTCTTCCGCCTGGCCGACATCGCCGATATCGAGCGCGGTTTCCAGGAGCCGCCCGCCCCCATGTTCCGCTACAACGGCCAGTCGGCCATCGGCCTGGCGATCGGCATGAAGAAGGGTGGCAACATCCAGGAGTTCGGCAAGGCACTGCGCGACAAGATGGACAGCATCACCGTTGAGCTACCGGTGGGTGTGGGTGTGCATACCGTGTCGAACCAGGCCGTGGTGGTCGAGGACGCCGTGGGCGGCTTCACCAGTGCGCTGTTCGAGGCGGTGATCATCGTGCTGGTGGTCAGTTTCATCAGCCTGGGCATACGCGCAGGCCTGGTGGTGGCCTGTTCGATCCCGCTGGTGCTGGCGATGGTTTTCGTGTTCATGGAGTACAGCGGCATCACCATGCAGCGCATCTCGCTGGGTGCATTGATCATCGCCCTGGGCCTGCTGGTCGACGATGCAATGATCACCGTAGAGATGATGGTCACGCGCCTGGAGATGGGCGAGAGCAAGAACGACGCGGCGACCTATGCCTATACCTCGACGGCATTCCCGATGCTCACCGGCACCTTGGTCACCGTTGCCGGCTTCGTGCCCATCGGCCTGAACGCCAGCTCTGCGGGCGAATACACCTTCACCCTGTTCGCGGTGATCGCGGTGGCGCTGCTGGTGTCGTGGGTGGTGGCGGTGTTCTTCGCGCCGGTGCTGGGCGTGCATATCCTCAGCAGCAAGGTCAAACCCCATGATGGGGAACCCGGCCGCATCGGCCGCGCCTTCGAAAGCGGCTTGCTGTGGTGCATGCGCAACCGCTGGCTGACCATCGTTGGCACCGTGGTGCTGTTCGCCCTGGCGGTGTTGAGCATGCGGTTCGTGCAGAACCAGTTCTTCCCGTCTTCGGATCGCCCGGAGATCCTGCTGGAACTGAACCTGCCGCAGAACGCGTCGATCCAGGAAACCCGCCGTGCGGTTGATCGCCTGGAAGCCACCCTCAAGGACGATCCGGACATCGACCACTGGAGCACCTATATCGGCCAGGGCGCGGTGCGTTTCTACCTTCCGCTCGACCAGCAGCTGCAGAACCCGTACTACGCGCAACTGGTCATCGTCAGCAAGGGGCTGGAGCAGCGCAACACGTTGATTCCCAAGCTGCAGGAGCGGCTGCGCAATGATTTCGTCGGCATCGGCACCAATGTGCAATCGCTGGAGATGGGCCCGCCAGTGGGGCGTCCGATCCAGTACCGGGTCAGCGGCAAGGATATCGACCAGGTGCGCAAGCACGCCATCGACCTTGCGACCTTGCTCGACCAGAACCCCAACATTGGCGAGATGATGTACGACTGGAACGAGCCCGGCAAAGTCCTGCGGGTCGAGATCGCCCAGGACAAGGCGCGCCAACTGGGCCTGTCGTCCGAAGACGTCGCCAACGTGATGAACAGCATCGTCACCGGTGCACCGGTGACCCAGGTCAACGACCAGATCTACCTGGTGGACGTGGTCGCGCGCGCCAAGGACAGTGAGCGCGGCTCGCCCGATACCCTGCAGAACCTGCAGATCGTCAGCCCCAGCGGCACCTCGATCCCCTTGCTGTCGTTCGCCACGGTGCGCTACGAGCTCGAACAGCCATTGGTTTGGCGGCGTGACCGCAAGCCGACGATCACCATAAAGGCATCGGTCAACGGCGAGATCCAGCCCACCGACCTTGTGGCCCAGCTCAAGCCGAAGATCGAAGAGTTCGCCGCTTCGCTGCCGGCCGGTTACGAAGTAGCCACCGGCGGCACCGTGGAGGAGAGCGGCAAGGCGCAGGGGCCGATTGCTCAGGTGATTCCGCTGATGCTGTTCCTGATGGCGACCTTCCTGATGATCCAGTTGCACAGCGTGCAGAAGCTGTTCCTGGTGGTCAGCGTCGCGCCGCTGGGGCTGATCGGCGTGGTGCTGGCGCTGGTGCCGACGGGAACGCCCATGGGCTTTGTTGCGATCCTCGGGATTCTTGCGCTGATCGGCATCATCATCCGCAACTCGGTGATCCTGGTGACCCAGATCGACGAATTCGAGGCCCAGGGCTACTCACCTTGGGACGCGGTGGTCGAGGCTACCAACCATCGGCGTCGGCCGATCCTGCTCACGGCCGCAGCGGCCAGCCTGGGGATGATCCCCATCGCCCGCGAGGTGTTCTGGGGCCCGATGGCCTACGCCATGATCGGCGGGATCATCAGCGCAACGCTGCTGACCTTGCTGTTCCTGCCGGCGCTGTACGTGGCCTGGTACAAGATCCGCGAGCCGCAGGCGCATAACTGAAGCTTCAACTTCCTGTAGGAGCGGGCTTGCCCGCGAATGCAACAGTGGCCGCACCACAGCATTCGCGGGCAAGCCCGCTCCCACAGTCACCCGCTTACCTGCTCAGCAATTCAGTTATATAAACATTCTTAAACAGTATTTTTAAGAATATCCCGCCCTCACTAAGATTGCCCTCAAGCCAGGCGCAATCCCCTTCTTCTGCCCGGCACCCTTACTCAATGGAGAACGAGCATGAGTGCATCTCTGCGTAGCATCGACGGTCAGGACGAAGCCACCATTCTGCGTGAAATCCAGAGCGCGCTGCGCGACCTGCGCTTCGGTGCAGTGGAGATCACCGTGCACAACGCTCAGGTCGTGCAGATCGAGCGCAAGGAGAAATTCCGCCTGCAGCAGCCCGGCAACAAGTCCGGCTGATCCGACACATCCAACTAGAAAAAATGCCAATCGGGAGCTTCACCATGTCCATCCGCCGTTATGCGCTCGCCGCTCTGGCCAGTGCCGTTTTTGCCGGTTCCGCCATCGCCAAGGATTACGAACTGCTCAACGTGTCCTATGACCCGACCCGTGAGCTGTACCAGCAGTACAACGCCGAATTCATCAAGCACTGGCAGCAGGCGCACCCGGACGACAAGGTGAAGATCCAGCAATCCCACGGTGGCTCGGGCAAGCAGGGCCGCGCGGTGATCGACGGCCTGCGCGCCGACGTGGTGACCCTGGCCCTGGCTGGCGACATCGACGAGATCGCCAAGCTCGGCAAGACCCTGCCGGACAACTGGCAGACCCGTCTGCCGGACGCCAGCACCCCCTACACCTCGACCATCGTGTTCCTGGTGCGCAAGGGCAACCCGAAAGGCATCAAGGACTGGGGTGACCTGGTCAAGAAAGACGTCTCGGTCATCACCCCCAACCCGAAAACCTCCGGCGGCGCCCGCTGGAACTTCCTCGCCGCCTGGGCCTATGGCCTGAAATCCGGTGGCAGCGAAGCCAAGGCCAAAGAGTACGTGCAGGAGCTGTTCAAGCACGTACCGGTGCTGGACACCGGCGCTCGCGGCTCGACCATCACCTTCGTCAACAACGGCCAGGGCGACGTCCTGCTGGCCTGGGAAAACGAAGCCTTCCTGGCGCTGAAGGAAGACGGCGGCAGCGACAAGTTCGAGATCGTCGTGCCTTCGCTGTCGATCCTCGCCGAGCCGCCAGTGGCGGTGGTCGACAAGAACGCCGAGAAGAAGGGCAACACCGAGATCGCCACCGAATACCTGAAATACCTGTACAGCCCTGCTGGCCAGAAGATCGCTGCAGAAAACTTCTACCGTCCGCGTGACGAGAAAGTCGCCGCCGAATTCGCCAAGCAGTTCCCGAAACTTGACCTGGTGACTATCGACAAGGACTTCGGTGGCTGGAAAACTGCGCAGCCGAAGTTCTTCAACGACGGCGGTGTGTTCGACCAGATCTACCAGGCGCAGTAAAGGCCAAGGAAAAAGCGGGGCCGCAAATCAGCCCCAGGATTTCAGAAGTTTGCACCGGCCCGGAATCTGTTCCGGGCCAAGTGCGTTCAACCAGGGATATTTATGTCACGTCGCATCTCCCCCGTCATACCCGGCTTCGGGCTGACGCTGGGCTACACCTTGGTGTATCTCAGCCTGATCGTGCTGATACCGCTGGCGGCCATGTTCATTCATGCCTCGCAGCTGACCTGGGAGCAGTTCTGGAACATCATCAGTGCACCGCGGGTCATCGCGGCGCTCAAGCTGAGTTTCGGTACCGCCCTGTTCGCCGCCATCATCAATGGCGTGATCGGCACCCTGCTGGCCTGGGTCCTGGTGCGTTACACCTTCCCCGGGCGCAAGATCATCGATGCGATGATCGACCTGCCGTTCGCCCTGCCCACCGCCGTCGCCGGTATCGCCCTGACTGCCCTGTACGCACCTGCGGGCTGGGTCGGCCAGTTCGCCACCGACCTGGGCTTCAAGATCGCCTACACCCCGCTGGGCATCACCCTGGCCCTGACCTTCGTCACGCTGCCGTTCGTGGTGCGCACGGTGCAGCCAGTGCTGGCGGACATCCCGCGTGAGGTCGAGGAGGCCGCCGCCTGCCTGGGTGCCAAGCCGTTGCAGGTGTTCCGCCATGTGCTGGCGCCGGCACTGCTGCCGGCCTGGCTGACCGGCTTCGCCCTGGCATTCGCCCGGGGTGTTGGCGAGTACGGTTCGGTGATCTTCATCGCCGGCAACATGCCGATGAAGACCGAGATCCTGCCGCTGCTGATCATGGTCAAGCTCGACCAGTACGACTACACCGGCGCCACCGCCATCGGCGTGCTGATGCTGGTGGTTTCCTTCATTCTGCTGCTGCTGATCAACCTGCTTCAGCGGCGCATCGAAACCCCTTGAAGGAGGCCCGGTCATGTCTTCGTCATCCATAACTGCAAGCTCCGCCGCCAATGCCGCTCGCCGCGGCAGCGCCACCTCGCGCCGCGTACTGATCGGCCTTGGCTGGCTGGTGTTCGCGCTGTTCCTGCTGCTGCCGCTGGTGATCGTGGTGTCCCAGGCGCTGAAGAATGGCTTCGGCACCTTCTTCGAGGCGATCTTCGAGCCTGACGCGCTTTCGGCGCTCAAGTTGACGCTGCTCGCGGTGGTCATCTCGGTGCCGCTGAACCTGGTGTTCGGCGTCAGCGCTGCTTGGTGCGTGAGCAAGTACAGCTTCCGTGGCAAGAGCGTGCTGGTCACCCTGATCGACCTGCCGTTCTCGGTCTCGCCGGTGATTGCCGGTTTGGTCTACGTGCTGATGTTCGGCGCCCAGGGCCTGCTCGGCCCCTGGCTGCAGGACCACGATATCCAGATCGTCTTCGCCCTGCCGGGCATCGTGCTGGCGACCATTTTCGTCACCGTGCCCTTCGTCGCCCGTGAGCTGATCCCGCTGATGCAGGAGCAGGGCACGCAAGAGGAAGAGGCCGCGCGCCTGCTGGGCGCCAACGGCTGGCAGATGTTCTGGCATGTCACCCTGCCGAACATCAAGTGGGGCCTGATCTACGGCGTGGTGCTCTGTACCGCGCGGGCCATGGGCGAGTTCGGTGCGGTGTCGGTGGTCTCCGGCCATATCCGCGGCGTCACCAACACCTTGCCGCTGCACGTGGAGATCCTCTACAACGAGTACAACCATGTCGCGGCCTTCAGCGTGGCCAGCCTGTTGCTGATCCTGGCGCTCTTCATCCTGCTGCTCAAGCAGTGGAGCGAGAACCGTATTAACCGCCTGCGCCATAGCGCAGCGGAGGAATGAGTCATGTCGATCGAAGTTCGTAACGTCAGCAAGCGCTTCAACAGTTTCCAGGCCCTGAACAACATCAACCTGGATATCCACAGCGGTGAGCTGGTCGCGCTGCTCGGCCCCTCCGGCTGCGGCAAGACCACCCTGCTGCGCATCATCGCCGGCCTCGAGACGCCGGATGACGGCAGCATCGTGTTCCACGGCGAGGATGTCTCGGGCCACGATGTGCGTGATCGCAACGTCGGGTTCGTGTTCCAGCACTATGCGCTGTTCCGCCACATGAGCGTGTTCGACAACGTCGCCTTCGGCTTGCGCATGAAGCCCAAGGGCGAACGCCCGAGCGAGAGCAAGATCGCCGAGAAGGTCCATGAGCTGCTGAACATGGTTCAGCTCGACTGGCTCGCCGACCGCTATCCCGAGCAGTTGTCGGGGGGCCAGCGCCAGCGTATCGCCCTGGCCCGTGCCCTGGCGGTGGAGCCGAAGGTGCTGCTGCTCGACGAGCCGTTCGGCGCCCTCGATGCCAAGGTGCGCAAGGAGCTGCGCCGCTGGCTGGCGCGGTTGCACGAGGATATCAACCTGACCTCGGTGTTCGTCACCCACGATCAGGAAGAGGCGATGGAAGTGGCCGACCGCATCGTGGTGATGAACAAGGGCGTGATCGAACAGATCGGCTCGCCGGGCGAGGTGTACGAGAAACCGGCCAACGACTTCGTCTACCACTTCCTCGGCGACTCCAACCGCCTGGCCTTGAGCGAGGGCAACCATGTGCTGTTCCGCCCTCACGAGGTGTCGCTGTCGCGCCACGAGACCGAGGGCCACCACGCTGCCGAAGTCCGCGACATTCGCCCGCTGGGCGCGACCACCCGAGTGACGCTGAAGGTTGAGGGGCAGAGCGAGCTGATCGAGGCCGAAGTGGTCAAGGATCATGACAGCCTGACCGGCCTTGCGCGCGGCGAGACCCTGTTCTTCCGGCCGAAGGTCTGGCAGAAGGTCGCCGATATCTGACGCTTGTGCAGATGTTGAAAAACCCGGGTTCGTAGCCCGGGTTTTTTTATGCCTGGACGAAGGGTGGGGTGGCGATGTGGCCCTTAGCCCGCCGTTTTCCATACCTTGCACGAATATTTTGCATGCCGACCGTGCATTAATTTCCGCCCTCACCGCTACAGCCCTTGCGCCACGCGGCTTTGCGGGAACCCTGAAAATCTTATATTCGATAACGATATAGCTTTAATTTTAAACATTACTTTCAGAGATAAGCCTCTAAAACGGATGATTCAGCCACGAGGACCGGCCAAGGTCCGAAGACCTGCATCACGTTTCCAGGAGTCGATTCAATGGGTAATGTCCAGACGGCCGCGAGGCCCTACGACCAGCCATGGCGCCCGGCCCCGGGCGACCTGGTCGAGCTTGGACGCACGCTTCGCCTGCCGCTGGCGCAGCTGCGCCTGCAGCGCACGCCGGTCAGTGGTCTCAAGCGTCGCGACAAGCTGGCGCTGGGGTTGCTGGTGCTGGTGCTGCATGGCGCTGCGGCCTACTGGGTCAGCCAACGACCAACCCCCGAGCTGCCGGTGATTGCGCCAGAGATTCCGCCGATGACCATCGAGTTCGCCGCTCCGGCGCCGCCGGTCGTCGAGCCGCCACCGCCTGTGCCTGTGGTCGAGCCACCACCGCCACCACCACCGGTGGTCGATGAGCTGGCCGCCAAGCCTGCGCCGAAACCTGTGCCCAAACCAAAACCTGTGCCCAAGCCCGTACCCAAGCCGCAGCCCAAGCCGGTCGAGGCGCCGCCACCGGTGCCGACGCCCGCGCCTGCACCGCCTGCTCCGGCACCTGCACCACCAGCACCAGCACCGGTCACGCCCGCTTCGGCCAATGCCGCGTACCTGAAGAACCCGGCGCCGGAATATCCGCAACTGGCCCAGCGCCGTGGATGGGAAGGCACCGTGCTGTTGCGGGTCGAGGTACTGCCCAGCGGCAAGCCGGGGCAGATCCAGATCCAGAAGACCAGCGGCCGCGATGCCCTGGACGCCGCCGCGCTGGCTGCGGTTAAGCGCTGGAGCTTCGTGCCGGCCAAGCAGGGAGACGTGGCCCAGGTGGGCTGGGTCAGTGTCCCGATCGATTTCAAGCTTCGTTAACTCGCGCCATCGAACCGAACATAGGAAGACTTCATCATGAGCCTGTTGGCATCCCCTCTCGAATCCGTTGAAAGCGCCGTCATCTGGCTGCTGGTTGGTTTTTCCGTGGTCACCTGGGCGTTGGCCCTGGTCAAGGTCGTGCAGTTCGTGCGGCTGAAGAACCATGACAAGCGCTTCCATGCCCAGTTCTGGGCCGCTTCTAGCCTCGACTCGGCAGCCGGGATCAGCCACGAGCAGCCAGGCCCTGCGGCCCGCGTCGCCCAGGCCGGTTATGCCGCCATCGCCGTGGGCGAGCCGGGCCAGGCAGCCGACCTGAGCCATGCGATCAACCATCAGGATCGCCTCGAGCGCGCCTTGCGCCAGCAGATCGTGCGTGAGCGCCGTTCGCTGGAAACCGGCCTGGCGGTTGTCGCCAGTATTGGCAGCACCTCGCCGTTCATCGGTCTGTTCGGCACCGTGTGGGGCATCATGGAAGCGCTCAAGGGCATCAGCGCTGCCGGCTCCGCCAGCCTGGAAACCGTGGCCGGCCCGATCGGTGCGGCACTGGTCGCCACGGGCGTCGGTATCGCCGTCGCGGTCCCGGCGGTGCTGGTCTACAACTACTTCCTGCGCCGCCTCAAGCTGACCGCGGCCGACCTCGACGACTTCGCCCACGACTTCTACAGCCTGGCGCAGAAGAGTGCCTTCCGCGTCCTGGTTCACCCGACCCTGCAAAAAGCCCAGGCCGGTTTCGGCCAGCCGGTGAAGGAGGCTTCCTGACATGGCGTTCTCGACCCAGGACAGCGACGAAGTCCTCAGTGAAATCAACGTCACACCGCTGGTGGACGTCATGCTGGTGCTGCTGGTGGTGTTCATCGTCACCGCGCCCTTGCTGACCAACGCCATCCCGATCAACTTGCCCAAGACCGAAGCCGTGGCCCCAGTGGAGCAGAAAGACCCGCTGGTGGTGAGCATCGATGGCGGCGGCAAGCTGTTCATCAACAAGGACGAGATCCAGCCGGACCTGCTGGAAACCAACCTCAAGGCGGCCAAGGAAAAGGATACGTATGTGCGTGTACAGCTGCAGGCTGACGATGGCGTCAACTACGGCGAAGTGGCGCGGGCGATGGCTGCCATCGAACGTGCCGGGATCAGCAAGCTGGCGGTGATCACCGCGCGTTGATCGGCAATACCCTCTTCAGGCAAGTGCTTCAGGGCCATTTCTCTTGGCAGGGGATGGCCCTTTTTTTATGCCCGCCCCGGGGCGCACAAACCCTGTAGGAGCGGGCTTGCCCGCGAAAAGGCCAGCCCAGACAACCAATAATTATGGTTATTAATAAATAGCTTCTTATTCCTTTACGAATATAACTGCCTCCCTATACTTGGTTCCCAAGCACGCAAACTTCCAAGGAGGCGTCCCCATGCGCAATGAGTCGATTCGTTACCTGATTGTGCCGGGCTGGCAAGGATCGCCAGACAATCATTGGCAAAGCCACTGGCAGCGCAGCCTGCCCAACAGCGCCCGGGTCGAGCAGCACGATTGGCTCACCCCGCAGCGGCGCGACTGGATACAGGCACTCGAGCAGGCGATTGCCGCCGAACGCTCGCCGGTGATCCTCATCGCCCACAGCCTGGGTTGCATCACCATCGCCCACTGGGCCGCGCAGGCCAGCCCTGCGCTGCTGCGCCAGGTGCGAGGGGCGCTGCTGGTGGCGCCAGCGGATGTCGAACGGCCGACCTGCGCGCCGGCCTTGCGCAATTTCGCGCCCATTCCCCTGCACGCGCTGCCGTTTCCCACCCAGGTGGTCAGCTCGGACAACGATCCGGCCGTCAGCGTGCCGCGTGCACTGTACCTGGCCAAGGCCTGGGGGGCGGAAGCGGGGCTGTTGAGCAATGCCGGGCACATCAACGTCAAGTCCGGTCACGAGCGCTGGGAACAGGGCTTCGCCTACCTGTACCGCCTGCAAGGCCGGATCGAGCAGCGCTCCCTGCGCCGCGCCTGACCTGGCCTTTCAACCGATTTCGCTGAACCCCTGGTCGCCTGCGTCTGGGGCGGGAGTTTTCCATGAGTTTCAACAATCCCTTCGGCCAGCCACTGCTGACGTTTCCCGAGCTGGACAAGAGCCCGCTGAGCATCCGTGCCAAGGCGCTGGTATTCGTCGATGCACGTTCGCAGCAACTGCGCGAAGCGCTCGAACGCCTGGCGCCGCAACCGCTGCCGGTGCTGATCCGTGGTGAGACCGGCACCGGCAAGGAGCTGCTGGCAAGGCAGATCCACCGTGCCAGCGATCGCGCGGGGTTGTTCGTCTCGGTCAACTGCGCGGGCATCAGCCACACCTACGCCGATGCCGAGCTGTTTGGCTACAGCGCCGGTACCCATGGCGGCACGGCCAGCAGTCGCGCAGGCTGGTTCGGTTCGGCCAATGGCGGCACCTTGTACCTGGACGAGATCGCCGACCTGCCGCTGGCCATCCAGGGCAAGCTGCTGGCGGCCCTGGAGAACCGTGAGGTCACTCGGGTCGGCGCCCAGCAGGCGCAGGCCGTGGATGTGCGTCTGGTGGCCGCCTCCAGCATCGACCTGGCCCAGGCGGTGCGTGCCGGGCGCTTCAATGAACGGCTGTACCTCTATCTGCACGAGGGCGAACTGGAATTGCCGGCACTGCGCCAGAGGGTGGGGGACATCCTGCCGCTGGCCGAATACTTCGTCGGCATCTACAGCGTGCGCCTGGAGCGCAGCGTGCCGCTGATCAGCGAAGCGGCGCAGCAAGCGCTGGAAGCCCATGCCTGGCCCGGCAACACCCGCGAGCTGGAGAACGTCATCCACTTTGCCTTGCTGGTGGCCGAGGGGGATGAAATTCTCCCGCAGCACCTGGACTTGCCTGAGCGTGCACCCCTTGCCAGCCTGGCCAGCCAGCTTGCGCAACTGGGGCGCAGCCGCGAGCCAGGCACGCTTGCCGCCTTGCGTGAGCTGCTGGAGCAAAGCCTGGCCGAGCTCAATGCATCCGTGAGCTAGAGCGGTTGTCGGTCGCTCATAAGCAAAACAGCTGATGGCTTTTTGTTTTTGGAATAAGCAGCGAATCAAAAGATATTGTTAGGGCATAAAAAATCCCGGTATTGTCCGCTCCACGCCCACTGTCGAGACGGTGTGGCACCTGACTTCGCCATCGTCGATGGCCCCAGCTTGATAACAAGGATCACCATGAAAAAGACCCTGCTGACGACTGCCCTCGCCGCTGCCCTGTCGCTGTCCGGCCTGGCTCACGCCGCCGAAAAACTGGTGGTAGCCGCCACGCCGGTGCCGCACGCCGAAATCCTCGAGCTGATCAAGCCGACCCTGGCCAAGGAAGGTGTGGACCTGCAGATCAAGGTCTTCACTGACTACGTGCAGCCGAACGTGCAGGTCGACCAGAAGCGCCTGGACGCCAACTACTTCCAGACCCTGCCGTACCTGAAGAACTTCAACGAAGGCAAGGGCACCCACCTGGAAACCGTGATCGGCGTTCACGTCGAGCCGTTCGGTGGCTACTCCAAGAAGGTCAAGAGCCTGTCGGAGCTCAAGGAAGGCGCCACCGTGGCTATCCCGAACGAGGGCAGCAACAGTGGTCGCGCCCTGCTGCTGTTGCAGAAGGCCGGCCTGATCACCCTGAAGGATCCGAAGAACGCCCTGGCGACGCCGAAAGACATCGCCGAGAACCCGAAGAAACTGAAATTCCGCGAGCTCGAGTCGGCCATGCTGCCGCGCGTGCTGGACCAGGTCGACCTGGACATGATCAACACCAATTACGCGCTGGAGGCTGGCCTGAACCCGGCCAAGGATGCGCTGGTGATCGAAGGCAGCGACTCGCCATACGTGAACTTCCTGGTCGCGCGTCCTGACAACAAGAACAGCGACGCCATCCAGAAGCTGGCCAAGGCCCTGACCAGCCCTGAAGTGAAAGCCTTCATCGAGCAGAAGTACCAGGGCGCGGTACTGCCGGCGTTCTGATTTGCCAGGTTAGCGCTTCACATGAAAACGCCGACACTGTTGTGTCGGCGTTTTTGTTTTGGCGCTGCGGTGTTCTTTTCGCGGCCCCAATCCCGAGACCGTCACCGGCTCTTGTAGGAGCGGGCTTGCCCGCGAAGAAAGCACCGCAATCCCGAGCCCCGTCAACGCTGCTCGGCAAGCGCCTTGCGCAAGGCCAGCAACCACTGAAGTTGTTCGTTCGAAACAGGTGTGCTTGGGCTGTTCATCGTTGTCGTCCCTGTGGGCCTGGCAGGCCGATCAGTCTGAAGTCCTTTTGAGAGGTATTTCGAGGGAAAGATCCCAGGCGGATGTATGAAATTTCCGGTTAGCCCGTCGGGTGATATCAATATGCAATAAGGGTATTTAGAGAAAGCTTTTTATGCCTTTATAGTCTACCCATCGTGCTTACCGGCACATCCCTTTCATCGTCCACGACGCCGAGCCATCCTCGCGTCGGGCCCGGAACCTTGCCCATGTCGTACCTCCGTGACCTTGTGTCGAGGCGTTATCCATGACCTTCGACACTGCCTTCATGCTTAGCACACTCCCGGCATTCCTCAAGGCCGTCGGCGTCACCCTGCAGGTCGGGCTGATCGCCATCGCCACCTCGCTGCTGGTCGCCGTGTCCAATGCCGCCGTCCTGGTGTTTCGCACCCCCTACCTGTGGCGGCTGGTCAAAGGCTATGTGGAGCTGGCACGCAACACGCCGTTGCTGATCCAGTTGTTCTTCGTCTATTTCGCACTGCCGACCCTGGGTTTGAAAGTATCCGGCTTCGCTGCCGCGATCATCACCATGACCTTCATGGGCGGCGCCTACCTCACCGAGGTGCTGCGAGCGGGTGTCGAAGCGGTGCCGCGCGCGCAGCTTGAGTCGGGGCGTTCCATCGGCTTGTCCGAGGGCCAGTTGCTGCGCCACGTGATCCTGCCCCAGGCCGGCATCCTCAGCCTGCCGGCGCTGTTCGCCAACTTCATCTTCCTGCTCAAGGAAACCACCGTGGTCTCGGCGGTAGCCGTGCCGGAAATCCTCTACACCACCAAGAACTACATCGCCCTGTACTACAAGACCTACGAGATGCTCGCGGTGCTGACGTTGCTCTGCGTGCTGCTGTTCCTGCCTTTGTCGCTGCTGCTGCGCCACCTCGAAAGGAGGCTGCAACATGGCCAGTTCGGCAATTGAGCTGCTGCTGGTGTCCTTGCCGCAACTGGCCAAGGGCGCCGGACAGACCCTGGCGATCTCGGCCTTGGGCATCGTCTTCGCCACCCTGGGTGGTGTGCTCTATGGCGTGCTGGCCACGCTGGGCAAGCGTGCGGTGAACATCGCCTTGCAGATCTATCTGGAGCTGTTTCGGGCGATACCGGTGCTGGTCTGGCTGTACCTGGTGTTCTTCGGGTTGCCGATCTTCTTTTCGCTGAGTATCCCCAGCTTCTGGTGCGCGGTGCTGGTGCTGGGGCTGTGGGGTGCCAGCGAGGTTGGCGAGGTGGTGCGCGGGGCCTTGGCTTCGCTGCCGCGCGGCCAGCGTGAGGCGGGGTTGTCGATCGGCCTGTCGGGCCTGCAGTTGTATGGGCACGTGCTGTTGCCGCAGGCCCTCAAGCGCATGACGCCGCCCACCATCAACATCTACACGCGCATCGTCAAGACCAGCTCGCTAGCCGTGCTGATCGGCGTCGTCGATGTGATCAAGGCCGGCCAGCAGATCATCGAGCGTACCTACGAGTCGGTGCTGATCTACGGCGTACTGTTCCTGTTCTTCTTCTTCATCTGCTACCCGCTTTCCGCCGCTTCGCGCGCGCTGGAACGCCGCTGGGCCCACTCATGAGCGCATTGATCGAATTCCAGGGTTTCAACAAGTTCTTCGGCGAGCACCAGGTGCTCAAGGGGGTCGACCTGCAAGTACAGGCCGGCGAAGTGGTGGTGATCCTCGGCCCCAGCGGTTGCGGCAAGAGCACCCTGCTGCGTTGCCTGAACGGCCTGGAGGAGGCCCATGGCGGTAGCCTGCGCCTCGATGGCCAGGACTTGCTCGGCACCGGCACCGACTGGCGCCAGGTACGCCAGCGGGTGGGCATGGTGTTCCAGAGCTATCACCTGTTCGGCCACATGAGCGTGATCGACAACCTGCTGCTCGGCCCACTCAAGGTGCAGAAGCGCGAGCGCGCCGAAGCCCAGGCGCAGGCCGAGGCGTTGCTGGCGCGGGTGGGGTTGCTGGACAAGCGGGACGCCTTCCCCCGGCAGTTGTCAGGCGGCCAGCAGCAGCGCATCGCCATTGTTCGTTCGCTGTGCATGAACCCGCAGGTGATGCTGTTCGACGAGGTCACCGCAGCCCTGGATCCCGAGATGGTCAAGGAGGTGCTGCAGGTGATCCAGGGCCTGGCCCGGGACGGCATGACCCTGCTCATCGTCACCCACGAAATGGCCTTCGCCCGGGCGGTGGCCGACCGTATCGTGTTCATGGAGGCCGGCAGGATCCTTGAACAGAGCGACCCCGAGAGCTTCTTCAGCCAACCGCGGACCGCACGCGCGCAGCAGTTCCTGGACAAATTCTCCTTCGTCGAAAGCCTGCCGAAGACACTACACAAGGAACTGTCATGAAAACTGCCCACTTCACCAAACTGCTGGCGCCGCTGTTCGGCCTGGCCTTGCTGGCCGGTTGCGACCAACCCGCGGAGCCGGGCAAGTCGGCTGCGGCGACGTCCGCGCCGTCCACCAGCTACCTGGAAACCATCAAGGCCCGCGATAAGTTGATCGTCGGCGTGTTCACCGACAAGCCGCCGTTCGGCTTCGTCGACGAGAGCGGTCGCTATGTGGGCTTCGACACCGATATCGGTCGTCGCTTCGCCAAGGACCTGCTCGGCGACGAGAACAAGGTCGAGTTCGTGGCCGTGGAGCCGGCCAGCCGCATCCCGTTCCTGCAGAGCGACAAGGTCGACCTGATCCTCGCCAACATGACCGTCACCCCGGAGCGCAAGGAAGCGGTCGACTTCACCAACCCCAACCTGCGTGTGGCGGTGCAAGCCATCGTGGCCGATGGCAGCCCGGTGAAAGCCCTCGATGACCTGGCCGACAAGACCATCATCGTCACCACCGGCACCACCGCCGATATCTGGCTGACCAAGAACCACCCGGACTGGAAGCTGCTCAAGTTCGAGAAGAACAGCGAATCGCTGCAGGCCCTGGCCAATGGTCGTGGCGATGCCTATGCCCAGGACAACCTGATCCTGTTCAGCTGGGCCAAGCAGAACCCGGGTTACCGCGTGTTGCCAGAGTTGCTGGGTGACGAGGCGCCGATTGCCCCGGCGGTGAAGAAGGGCAATACCGAGCTGCGCGACTGGGTCAATGCCGAGCTGGCCAAGCTGGGCGAGGAGAAGTTCCTGCTCAAACTGTATGACCAGTACGTGCGCAAGGAGCTGAGCGACGACACCAAGCCTGAGAGCGTGATCGTCGAAGGCGGCAAGTGGCAGGGGTGAGTCAGGGTCCAATCGCGGGGGGGGGGGGGCGCCCTCCCCCCCCGGCGATATCAGTGGTTACGCGGCAACCAGTTCAACAGGAACTCATTCACCACCTTCGGGTTCTCCAGGCTGGAGATATGCCCTGCGAACGGAATCTGCGCCGCCAGGCAGCCGATGATCCGTGCCATTTCGTTGCTTTCGGCAGGCGGACGCGGAATATCCTGGTCGCCGCAGACCACGATGGTCCGCTCTGCCGGCAACTCGCCCAGTCGGCCCAGCAGGTCAGGGCGTCCGAAAATCACCCGCCCCATCGGGTCGAGGCTCTGGCGAATGGTCTCGGCGCTGCTGGCCTTGAGGTCGGCGCGGAACTGCTCGCGCACGTCTGGCACCGTCTGGCCGCCGGCATGGAAGAAGATCGGCACCACGATGTCGAGCAGTGGGTCAGGGAAGAACCCTGCGCCGCTGGCGGCATCCAGCAGGCCGAAGTACTTCAGGCGCGTGGCTTCAGGTTCGGCGCCGAGGTAGGTGTCCATCAGCACGATGCGGTCAACCCGTTCCGGGTGTTCGATCGCCAGCTCAGCACCCCACATGCCACCGACCGACAGGCCGACCAGATGGCATTTGTCGATGCCCAGCGCGTCGAGAAACGCCAGGTGCTGGCGTGCCAGCGCGCTCATGTCGGTGGTGGTGGCTGGTGGTGCCTCGGAGTCGCCATGGCCCCAGAGCTCGGGCACCAGCACGCGGAAGTGTTTCGACAGCGCATCGATCTGCGGTTGCCACATTGCGGCAGACCACAGGTAGCTATGGCCCAGCAGCACCGGGAAGCCCTGGCCCTGGTCGACGTAGCTCATGCGGGCGCCGTCGATTTCGATGAAGTGCTTTTGCATGAGGAAGGCTCTTGGAAGAAAGGGGCGAACAGGTTACCTGTTCGCAGTGTGAAGGGTTGTGAAACTGGTCATGTTCGGGCTGCTCTGGTGGTGAGCTTTTCGACAGCAGCGCGCTCACTGCCCCGGTGGCACCAGGCGCAAGGTACTGCGCGCCGGAATCACCCCCATCTGCGCCTTGTGATACCGCCCCTGTACATAATCTTCGGCCTGGTCCGAGTAATGGCGGTCGAACGGCACGCCACTCTGGCCTACAGGGTTGATGGTCAGCGCTTGCCCGGCGTCGGCGAAGTCGATCAGGCGTCGGGTCGAAGGCCCGTAGTTCACCGGCCAGGGCGCCGGGCCGATCTTCGCCGACAGGTTGTTCGGCACCTCATGGGTGCCCGGTGCGGCGAAGGGGCCGACATTGAACAGCAGGTTCAACGGTTTCTGCTGACCCAGCGGGTGGTTATGGGTGAGGGTGTGGGCCTTGCCCCATTGCCAGTCGGCCGGGTCGCTGCCGTACAGCTCGCGCAGATGCGCCAGGCTGCGTTGCCAGGCCTGGCGGACGATGGCGGTGCGGTCGGTGCGGTCGTGGCCGCCGCGCAGGTTCCACCAGGGTGAGTCGGCATCGGCGGCCAGGCGCGGTAGCGCGGCGTCGATGGCGCGGGTGCTGATCAGCACCTGGAACCAGGTGTCGCCCAGTTCGTCATGCAGGGCCGCGAACGCCAGCTCGTAGAGGAACTGGTTGAACAGCGTGGCGCTGGTCGAATCCAGTGGATAGTCGCCGCGCCATGCGGCCAGTTGTTCGACCAGTTCCTTCTGTTCGTCACCCTCGGCGATCGCACGCAAGGTATTGAGCAGCGGCGCCAAGGTGCGGGGGCCGTAGTCGGTGCTGGTGTCCAGCTGCAGCGCCTGGCTGTTCTGCACATCCCATTTGACTTGCGGGTCGGCCAGTCGACGATCCAGCTGGCGGCCACGGTCGGGCAGGTTGTAATAGCCGGGGATCGGCATGGCGGCCGGGGGCTGGTAGTTGGCCGAGACGATGTAGCCGCTGGGCGGATTCTCCTGCTGGGGATTGGCGCTGAAGGGGTAGAAGCCGAGCTTGTCGGCCTGGTGGGTGCTGCCGTCGAGAATGAACGCCGGGTTGACCCCGTCCGGACGAATCGGCAATTGCGCCGAGGCCCACCAGCCGATGTCACCGCGAGCGTTGGCCCAGACCAGGTTCAGCCCCGGTGCCTGGATCTTCGCCGCGGCCTCGCGCATCTTGCCCAGGGTGTCGGCGCGGTTGACCTGGTAGAAGGCATCAAGGATGGGGTTTTCGGTTTCGAGGAAGGCCCACCACATGGCGACAGGGGTTTGCCCTGCGGTTTCGCCGAGCACATCGTTGACGATCGGCCCGTGGGGCGAGCGACGCAGGGTGATGGTCACCGGAGCTTCGCCCTTGACCGCGATCTGCTGCTCGGTTGTCTCCAGCGCGCGCCATTGGCCATCGACCATGACCTGGTTGGTGTCGGCGGGGTTGGTCTTCTCGGCGATCAGATCGACGTCGTCGTTCTGGAACATGGTCAGGCTCCAGCCGAAGTCGCGATTGTGACCGAGCAGGGCGAAGGGGTTCAGCGCCTGGAAATAGCCGTAGAGGTTGAAGCCGGGCGCCGACAGTTCAGCCTCGTACCACACTGCCGGTACTGCGAAGCCGATATGCGGATCGCCCGCCAGCAGCGGGCGGCCACTGCGGGTATGGCTGCCGGCGACAGCCCAGGCGTTGCTGCCTTCGAACTGCGGGATACCCGCGTCGCCAAGCGCCTGGTGGCTGAGCCGGGCCAGGCCTTCGAGTGCGCGCCAGTCGTTGGCGGCAAGGGCCGGGTGCAGAGCTCCGTCAGGTTGCCAGTCGAGGTCGAAGATCTTCAGGTAGTCGGGGCCGAGCTGATCGCGGATATAGGTCAGCGCAGGTTCGGTGCGAAAGGCGGCGGCGAAACTGTAGGCCAGGTAGCCGGCGATGCTCAGGGTGTCTTCGGCGGTGAAGGGGCGTTCAGGGATACCGAGGACGTCGAACTCCACCGGCTTGGGATGGCTGGCCTGCCAGCTGTTCACGCCGTCCAGGTAGGCCTGCAGTGCGAGCCAGGACGGTGACTGGTGATCCAGGCGCTCGACCATCCGCGCCGCCTGCTCGCGGATGCGCAGGCTGCGAAACAGGGTGTCGGTGGGCACCAGTTTGCTGCCCAGCACTTCGGCCAGCTCACCACGTGCCAGGCGGCGCACCAGTTCCATCTGGAACAGCCGGTCCTGGGCGTGCACATAGCCCAGGGCGCGGTACAGGTCAGGCTCGTTCTGCGCCTGTAGATGCGGTACACCGCGTTCGTCGTAGCGCACGCTGACCGGTGCGCTCAAGCCGGTGATAGCCACTTCGCCCTCGCGCTGCGGCAGCTTGCCGTGCACGTACCAGTAACCGGCACCCGCGGCTACGGCCACGACGATGGCAAGCAGAGTGAGGCTGCGCTTCATAGAATTCCTTGTGCCGTTAACGAGGGGGCGAGCGGCTGCTGAACACCGCAAAACGCGTTGAGAATAGCCTTCCCGGCGTGACAGGTCTGCCCTTTACTGCGCTTCTTTCTGCCACGGGCAATAGCAGCCGCTGGCCAGGGCATTGGAGGCCTGTACCTGACGGCCTTGCAGCAGCGCCTGGATCACCGGCTCGATGAAACTGTTGCTCGAGTTGCACACTGCGCCTTCGCTGTAAGGGCCGAAATAGGCGAGCTGACCCTTGCGATCCCAGATCGCCACAGCCGGTGACGCAGGCAGGTATTCGCTGCCGGGCAGGTCGCCGACGGGTTGCAAGGCGCCAAGGTTGGCGGGTAGTTGGCCGTGACTGCCAGGCTTTTGCAGTACATGGAAGGTCACACCCTGTGCGGCGAAGTGCTCGATCAGCTCGGCCAAGTGTTGCTGGTTACCGACGTTGCAAGGGCAGGCCGGGTCCCAGAAGTGCACGACGCGGATCGGGCCGGGGCCTGCGAGCTCGGCGGGCAGTTGCAACTGGCTGCCGTCGAACAGCGTGGCCTGGTTGTCGAAGGTGCGCAGGTAGCGGGACTGGAAACTGTCGTAGGCCCACCACAGCAGGGCGGCGCAGACCAGGGTGGTGAGCAGCGTGGTAAAAATTCGCATGGTGATTCCGTAGAAAACGACACGACCGCTTCTGCAGGGGACGCCAGCTTGCCATGACCGGGCTCAGAGCTGAATATCGCAGATCAATACTCGCGCCATTGTGGATGTCTCCATGCCGTCACCCTTTGACCCCGACCTGCTGCGTACCAGCCTTGCCCCGCTGGCGGCGCGCCAGCCACTGTCGGCCCAGGCCCTCGACTACCAGCGCTTCTATGGCCTCGACCTGCCGGCGCAAAGCTGGCTGGGCGCCTTCAGTGTGGCGGGTTTCGACCTGGTGGGGCAGGTGTGGCTGCCGGATGCGCCGGTGGCGACATTGTTCCTGCTGCATGGTTACTACGACCATATGGGGCTGTATCGTCATGTGATTGGCTGGGCGCTGCAGCAGGGCTTCGCGGTGATCGGCTGCGACCTGCCAGGTCACGGGCTGTCCAGCGGCGAGCGGGCCAGCATCGCCGACTTCGCGGTCTACCAGCAGGTGCTCGATGCGCTCTTCGAGCAAGCGCGCAGGCTCGACCTGCCACGGCCCTGGCACCTGTGCGGGCAGAGCACGGGTGGGGCCATCGTGGTCGATCATCTGCTGCACTGCGGCGAGCAGAGCCCGGCCGACGGCCAGGTGATCCTGCTGGCGCCGTTGGTGCGGCCGCGGGCCTGGCACTGGTCGAAGTTGAGTTATCGGGTGCTGCGTCATTTCGTCGATGGTATCGAGCGACGCTTCAGCGCCAATACCAATGACCCGGCGTTTCTCGCGTTCCTCGAGGCCGACCCGCTGCAGCCGCGGCGCCTGCCGACGGCATGGGTGGGCGCGCTGATGGCCTGGATCAAGCGCATCGAGGCGGCGCCGCACAGTCGGCGTCGGCCGCTGATCGTCCAGGGCGAGGCGGACGGCACGGTGGACTGGCCATACAACCTCAGGGTGCTGAAGGAGAAGTTCGACGAGCCGCAGATTCTCCTGCTGCCCGAGGCGCGGCATCACCTGGCCAACGAGCTGCCGGATATTCGCCAGCGCTACTTCAACTTTCTCGACCAGCGCCTGCTCACTTGAGGTTGGCGCTGCTCTGGCCGACGGCCAGCCCCGCACGCACTGCAGCCAGCGCGGCGCTGTAGTAGGCCTTGCCCTCTGCGGATTCGGCGAAGGTGGCGAACGCTTCCAGCTCGTCGTCGGACAGTTCGCGGTAGACATACAACAAGGTGTTGTTCAGGTCTTCGCCAATCTCGTTCATCAAGCGTTGGCGCTGACCATCGAGCAGGCCCTGGGCCTGGCCGCTGCCGAACAGGCCGGGGATCATCGAGCTGAGGCTGTCGGCGGCAACTCCGGCGATCGCCAGGCTGACCTCGGCCCCCGCTTCGCGGGCGGGCAGGGCCTGGGCCAGGTGACCGATGGCCAGCAGACGGTTGTCGCTGGCCTGGATGCGGGGAAGGCCCTTGGCGTTCTTGGCCAATTGGTCCTTGCGCGTGGCCAGCAGCTCGGCGGCAACCACCTTGCGCCCCAGTGGCGATTGGAAGAACGCCAGCGCCGGCGCCGGGTTCTTCAGGTTGGCGCGCAGTTGGGCCTGGGCGCGTTGATCCATCGCCTGGGCCTGGAAGCGTTGGTTGCTGTTGTCGACGAGCGCCTGGAAAACCGCGGGCGGCAGGCTGTTGCGGTAGCGCTGCTGGGCGGCCCCGATGGCGTCATTGAAGTGGGCGCGCTGGTCGGGCCAGCCGGCGGCCTTGTACAGTTGGTCGAGGCTGTCTGCCCAGACAGGCATGGTGCAGATCATCAGCACAAGCAGGGAAAACAAACGGCGCATTCAGGACTCCTGTCGGCAGGCCGCTATTGTCCGTGGGGTGGTACGCCTTTGTCGAGATATCAGCGCGCTTCTCGGCCAAGTGGCGCTGTCCGTGCTCATGGCTAATGGATATGATGCGCGCCATGCATACCTCTCCCGAACATCCGCTGCTGTCGATCATCGTCGACGACCTGGCCACCCGTGGCTGGTCGCAGCAGGCACTTTTCCTGCCGCTCGAGCTGGCCCGCGCCTTGGCCACCGAGTGTCGCAGGCGCCATGCCGAGGGCGAACTGAGCCCCGCAGGTGTCGGCAGGGGGGCGGCCCAGGAGGTGCGCGAGGCGATCCGTGGCGACCAGATCCAGTGGATCGACCCCGGCCAGGCCGAGGCCTGCGACCGCTACCTTGAGCTCATGGACAACCTGCGCCAGGCGATCAACCAAGGGCTGTTCCTGGGGTTGGAAGACTTCGAGTGTCATTTCGCCCTGTATCCGCCGGGCGCCTTCTACCGCAGGCATCTTGACCGTTTCCGCGACGACGACCGGCGCATGGTGTCGGTGGTGCTCTATCTCAATGAGCGCTGGCAAGCCGAAGACGGCGGGCAGTTGCGGATGTTCCTTGCCGACGACGTCGAGCATGACGTCCAGCCCGAGGCCGGCAGCCTGGTGGTGTTCCTGTCGGGTGAAGTCCCGCATGAAGTCCTACCGGCCAATCGCGCACGCCTGTCACTGACAGGCTGGTTCCGGCGCCGTGGCAATGATCCCTTCTGAGTCGCCCAAGGTACTGGTCAGTGCCTGTCTGCTGGGGCAGCCGGTGCGCTATGACGGACGCGACAGCGGCCACCCCGATCTGCTCAAGCAATGGCAGGCCGAGGGGCGTGTAGTGCCCTTGTGCCCGGAGGTGGCGGGTGGCTTGCCGACGCCGCGACCGCCGGCGGAGATCCAGGGCGGGCAGGGTGGCCAGGTGCTCGATGGGCAGGTTCAGGTTCTGACCGTGGCTGGCGAGGATGTCAGTGCGGCCTTTCTGGGCGGCGCTCGGCAGGCCCTGGCGCTGGTGCGGCGGCATGGGATTCGGGTTGCGGTGCTCAAGTCCGGTAGCCCGTCGTGCGGTAACCGACTGACCTACGATGGCAGTTTCAGCGGGGTGAAGGTGCCGGGGGAGGGTGTCGTTGCTGCGCTGTTGCGCCGGGAAGGGGTGCTGGTGTTCAGCGAGCTGGAGCTGGATGAGGCGCAACGGGCACTCGGGTAGTTCGGTGTCGTTCCTTTCGCGGGCAAGCCCGCTCCCACAGGGTTGGGCTCACCACAGGCCTTGTGGGAGCGGGCTTGCCCGCGAAGAGAACGCCGCGATATCACTGCTGCGCCGCCGTCTTCTCGAACCACTTCTGCTCGAGCTCCGCCATCCGCCCACTGTCCTTGAGCCGCTGCAGGGCATTGTTCAGCGTGCTCTCGAAGGCCGGATTGTCCTTCTGGAACGGGATCACCAGCTTCTTCTCACCAAACGTCTGGCTGGCATCCAGCGCGCTTTCAGTCGCAGGCTGTTCGCTCGCGGGTGTCAATGCGATGTCGTACTTGCCACTCTCCACGCCTGTCAGCACTTCGTCGGCGGGCGCCTCGATGAATTCCGCGCGCAGGTCCATCTCGCGGGCCAGGTCTTGGCCGAACTCGATGTCGAACCCGGTCAGGTGCTCGTTTTCCTTGAAGGCGTAGGGGGCATTGTTGGCTTGCACGGCGATGCGCAGTTCACCCCGGTCGTTGATTTCGTCGATCAGCTCTGCCTGGGCCAGGGGGCTGATGAGTACTGCCAGCAGTAGGCCAATGGTCAAACGCATGAATATCCCTTTTTATATCTCGGCAGATGAATGTCATTCGCCGTGGCTTTCTCGTTTTGCCGCGGTCGAACGCAGCCTATGACCCCGACATCGTGCTTAGGTTTACGCCGTCGCTGAAATTTTCATGCCGGCATTTTTGAACCTGCGGGGCGGTAACTGGACTATGGTGAAGTACCACCTCGCTTCGTTTAAGTGATAGCGGTCAATTGAAGTGAATGACAGGAGAAGTGAATGAAAAGCCCAGTGTCGCGTGCTGCCCTTGCCGGTCTGCTGATGGGGGCCTCGCTGTTTGCCAGCGCTGCCGATGCCTTGAAAAGCCAGGAGCCACCGAAAGACGCCAAGGTCTTCATCGTCTCCCCGGCCGATGGCGCCACGGTCGACAAGACCTTCACCGTCAAGTTCGGCATCGAGGGTATCGCGCTCAAGCCGGCTGGCGACCAGACCCCGCACTCCGGGCACCATCACCTGCTGGTGGATGTCGACAAGGCGCCTGTAGCTGACCAGCCATTGCCGACCAGCCTGATGCCTGAGGGCAACCAACCCCTGCCAGCCGGGCCGCAGGTGCTGCATTTCGGCAAGGCGCAGACCGAGGCGACCATCACCCTGACCCCGGGCAAGCACACCCTGCAACTGGTGCTGGGCGACCAGTACCATGTGCCGTTCAAGCCAAGCGTCGAGTCGAAGAAGATCACCGTCAATGTGAAGTGACGCCTGGAAGCTTCGCGGCGCTTCGGCGCCCCGATTCGACCGCGAAGCAGAACACTCGGATCGCGCAGGCAAAAAAAGGGAGGCCACCAGGGCCTCCCTTCTTCATGCAGCCATCAGGCTCAGAACAGGACGCGCGAGCGGATGGTGCCCTTGACGTGCTGCAGCTTCTCTTGCGCCAGGTCCGAGTACTCGGCGTCGACGTCGATGACCACGTAACCCACTTTCTCGTCGGTCTGCAGGAACTGACCGGAGATGTTGATGCCGTTCTCGGCGAAGACCTTGTTGATCTCGCTGAGTACGCCCGGGATGTTTTCGTGGATGTGCAGCAGGCGGTGCTTGCCCGGGTGCGCCGGCAGGGCCACTTCAGGGAAGTTGACCGAGGATACGGACGTACCGTTGTCGCTGTACTTGACCAGTTTCTCGGCCACTTCCAGGCCGATGTTGGCCTGGGCTTCGGCGGTCGAACCACCGATGTGCGGGGTCAGGATCACGTTGTCCAGGCCACGCAGCGGGCTTTCGAACTCTTCGTCGTTCGAGCGCGGCTCGACCGGGAACACGTCGATGGCGGCGCCGATCAGGTGCTTGTCCTTGATCGCGGCAGCCAGGTGATCCAGTTCGACCACGGTGCCACGGGCAGCGTTGATCAGGATCGAGCCCTTCTTCATCGCGCGGATTTCCTTCTCGCCGATCATCCACTGGGTGGATGGCAGCTCAGGCACGTGCAGCGAGACGATGTCGGCCAGGCCCAGCAGTTCGTTGAGGCTGGTGACCTGGGTGGCGTTGCCCAGAGGCAGCTTGGTCAGCGGGTCGAAGAAGTAGACCTGCATGCCGACGCTTTCGGCCAGAACCGACAGCTGGGTGCCGATCGAGCCGTAGCCGACGATGCCGAGCTTCTTGCCGCGGATCTCGAAGGAGTTGGCCGCGCTCTTGATCCAGCCACCGCGGTGGCAGGAGGCGTTCTTCTCGGGGATGCCGCGCAGCAGCAGGATGGCTTCGGCCAGCACCAGTTCGGCAACCGAACGGGTGTTGGAGTACGGCGCGTTGAACACCGCGATGCCGCGCTCGCGGGCCGCGTTCAGGTCAACCTGGTTGGTGCCGATGCAGAAGCAGCCGACCGCGACCAGTTTCTTCGCACAGTCAAAGACTTCTTCAGTCAGTTGAGTGCGCGAGCGGATGCCGATGAAGTGGGCGTCCGCGATCTTTTCCTTCAGTTGCGCATCCGGCAGTGAGCCAGTGAGGTACTCGATGTTGGTGTACCCGGCAGCCTTGAGGGTGTCCACAGCATTCTGGTGGACGCCTTCGAGAAGAAGGAACCTGATCTTGCTCTTGTCGAGAGAAGTCTTGCTCATCTGCGTAAACCTGTATCCCGGAGAAAAAATGGCGAGGGGGGCAAAGCGGCGCGGCGACGGGCCTTAGCACGATCGACGGGAGGGCTATGCTAGCATACGCGACACCGTCTGAGCTTATCCCGACAGGTGAAGAGTGCTCAGGGTGACCATGAATCATTCGAGAGTTCTGGCGATGACCCACGCTGCGGTAATTGATGAGCTGAAGACCCTGGTCGACCCTGGCAAGGTCCTGACCGACCCCGCCTCGCTCGAAGCGTACGGCAAGGACTGGACCAAGCACTACCCGCCGGCGCCGACCGCCATCGTCTTGCCCAAGACCACCGAGCAAGTCCAGGCCATCGTGCGCTGGGCCAACCGCCACAAGGTCGCGCTGGTGCCGTCCGGCGGACGCACCGGCCTGTCGGGCGCTGCGGTCGCTGCCAATGGCGAAGTCGTGGTGGCTTTCGACCAGATGAACCAGATTCTCGCCTTCAACGAATTCGACCGCACCGTGGTCTGCCAGCCGGGCGTGATCACCCGCCAGTTGCAGCAGTTCGCCGAGGACCAGGGCCTGTACTACCCGGTCGATTTCGCCTCGAGCGGATCCAGCCAGATTGGCGGCAATATCGGCACCAATGCCGGCGGGATCAAAGTCATTCGCTACGGCATGACCCGCAACTGGGTGGCAGGCCTGAAGGTCGTCACCGGCAAGGGCGAACTGCTGGAGCTCAACCGCGACCTGATCAAGAACGCCACCGGCTACGACCTGCGCCAGCTGTTCATTGGTGCCGAGGGCACCCTGGGCTTCGTGGTCGAGGCGACCATGCGCCTGGACCGCGCGCCGCGCAACCTCACGGCGATGGTGCTCGGCACGCCGGACTTCGACTCGATCATGCCGGTGCTGCACGCCTTTCAGGGCAAACTCGACCTGACCGCCTTCGAGTTCTTCTCCGACAAGGGCCTGGCCAAGATCATGGGTCGCGGCGACGTGCCGGCGCCGTTCGACACGCCATGCCCCTTCTATGCGCTGCTGGAGTTCGAGGCCAGCACCGAGGAAGTGGCCAACGAAGCCCTGGCCACCTTCGAGCACTGCGTCGAGCAGGGCTGGGTGCTCGATGGGGTGATGAGCCAGAGCGAGACGCAGCTGAAGAACCTGTGGAAGCTGCGTGAGTACCTGTCCGAGACCATCTCCCACTGGACGCCCTACAAGAACGATATTTCCGTCACCGTCTCCAAGGTGCCGGCGTTCCTGCGTGATATCGATGCGGTGGTCGGCGAACACTACCCCGACTACGAAGTCGTCTGGTACGGGCATATCGGCGACGGCAATCTGCACCTGAACATCCTCAAGCCCGATCACATGAGCAAGGACGATTTCTTCGCCTCCTGCACCAAGGTCAACAAATGGGTGTTCGAGATCGTCGAGCGCTACAACGGTTCGATCTCTGCCGAACACGGCGTGGGCATGACCAAGCGGGACTACCTCGGCTACAGCCGCTCGGCAGATGAAATCGCCTGCATGAAAGCGATAAAGGCGGTGTTCGACCCGAACGGCATCATGAATCCGGGTAAGATCTTCGCACCTGAATAAGAAAGCAGTATCCAGAGGAGTCGGCCCCATGAGTTACCAGCACCAGTACGTAGACGGCACGCGCATCCACTTCACGCTGGGCAAGGTGGTGTGCATCGGCCGCAACTACGCCGAGCATGCCAAGGAACTGGACAACCCCATCCCCAGCGAGCCGCTGCTGTTCATCAAGCCCGGCAGCTGCGTGGTGCCACTGGAAGGCGGCTTCAAGATCCCGACCGACCGCGGTTCGGTGCACTACGAGGCCGAGATTGCCGTGCTGCTGGGCAAGCCACTGTCGACCAAGCCGACAGTCGAAGAGGTGCTGGATGCCATTTCCGGCTACGCCCCGGCCCTGGACCTGACCCTGCGTGACGTACAGGCCAAGCTGAAGGAGAAGGGCCTGCCGTGGGAGCTGGCCAAGAGCTTCGACGGCGCCTGTGTATTGCCGCCGTTCGTCGCCGCATCCAGCTTCGAGGACGTGACCGACATTCCGGTACGCCTGACCATCAATGGCGAAGTGCGTCAGGATGGCAACAGCGCAATGATGCTCAACCCTATCGTGCCGATCATCCAGCACATCGCTGCGCACTTCTCCCTGCAGGCGGGTGACGTGATTCTCACCGGCACTCCGGCCGGTGTCGGGCCGTTCAATGTCGGTGATGAGCTGGTGCTTGAGCTGCCGGGTGTCAGCCGCTTCGAGAGCCGCGTGCTTTGATCTGACTGCGGGTCGTCCTTTTCGCGGGTAAACCCGCTCCTACAGGGATTTGCGCAGCCTTGTGAGAGCGGTTTTACCCGCGAACGATTTACCGTTTTTTTCACACCGCATCTGGATAATGCGCGGGTCTTCGCCCATTTACCCAGGACCCCCTGCATGCCAGCACCCTCCAGCGCCCCAGCTTCCACCAAGCGTCGTTTCTACCTGCGCTGGCCGTTCGCCCTGGCTGTGGCAGCGGTGATCGGTTATGGGGTGGCCATCGCCATGCACTGGGACGACCGTGGCTTGCTATGGGTCAAGGAGCGTTTCGAGAGCCGTGCCGAGCGCATTGAAAGCGTCTGGCTGCCGGACTACCTGGTAGACATCGACGCCAAGCCGTTGCCGGGCATGGACGACGACGAAGCCTCGGACCTGTCGTTCAATCCGCAGACCCGCACGCTGTTTGCAGTGATGGGCAAGAACCCCTTCCTGGTCGAACTCACGCTCGATGGCGACGTGTTGCGCAAGATTCCGCTGGTGGGTTGGGAAAATCCTGAAGGCCTTGCCGTGCTGGAAAACGGGCTGATCGCGATCGTTGATGAGCGCAACCATGACCTGACGCTGGTAAAGGTGGACGCGAGTACCTCGACGCTCAATCACGACGACTTCCCCAGCTATGACCTGGGCAAGTCGGTCAAGAGCAACAAGGGCTTCGAGGCCATCGCCTGGGACTCGCTGCGCCAGCGCCTGATCATCGGCGAAGAGCGTCCGCCGCGTCTGTTTGCCTGGAGCACCGACGGTCGCGGGCCGCTCAAGGGCGACAAGCAGCTACTGCCCAGTGACGAGCTGGACCTGCGCAACCTGTCGGCGCTGGCGGTCGATCCACGCACGGGCCACCTGCTGGTGCTGTCGGCTGACTCGAACATGCTGCTGGAGCTGGACGAGAAGGGCGAACAGGTCAGCTTCATGACCTTGCTCGGGGCGTTCAACGGCCTGGGCAGCCGTGTGCCTCGGGCCGAAGGTGTGACCATGGACGATCAGGGCAACCTGTACATGGTCAGCGAGCCCGCGCTGTTCTATCGCTTCAAGAAGCACTGACAGGATTATCGGAATTCTCTGATGATGGCCTTAAGCTTTATTTCAGCTATGAATGATTAGATTCGGCATCCTCCGTCGAGTCCTCTTCATGCGCCGTCATCTTCGTTCGTTTCTCTTTCTTCTGGCTTTCTCCGTGCTGGCGGTGCTTGGCGTGGCGGGGCACGAGTTCCGCCTGTTCGAGCGCGGCTGGTTCAACCTCAAGAGCTGGTGGCAGCCGACCGAGCAAGGCATCGGCCTGGATCGCTACCAGGTGGTGATCGAGGCTCAGCCCATCGAGGGGCTGGACGACGATGTCTCGGCGCTCACCTACGATCCTGACCGCAAGACCCTGTTCACCGTCACCAACGCCCGCTCCGAGCTCATCGAGCTTTCGCTGGACGGGCGCATCCTGCGCCGTGTGCCGCTGACCGGTTTCGGTGATCCCGAGGCCGTGGAGTACGTCGGGCCGAACAGCTACGTGATCACCGATGAGCGTCAGCAGCGCCTGATCCGTGTGCGCCTGGACGACGACACGCTGTTTCTCGACGCCAACGACGCCGAACAGCTCACCCTGGGCATCGGCCTGAACGGCAACAAGGGCTTCGAGGGGTTGGCCTACGACTCTGCCGGCAAGCGCCTGTTCGTCGCCAAGGAGCGTGACCCGATGCTGATCTACGAGGTGCACGGCTTCCCCCATGACAATCCGGAGCAGCCCTATGCGGTGCATGTGGTGCAGGACCGCAAGCGCGATTCGCGGTTGTTCGTGCGCGACCTGTCGAGCCTGCAGTTCGATGAACGCAGCGGGCATCTGCTGGCGCTGTCGGACGAATCACGACTGGTGCTGGAGCTGGATGTGAAGGGGCGGCCGCTGAGCACCCTGTCATTGCGCAAGGGGTATCAGGGCCTGAAGAAGACAGTGCCGCAGGCTGAGGGGATCGCCATGGACGATGCCGGGACCATTTACCTGGTGAGTGAGCCGAACCTGTTCTATGTGTTCAGGCAATCGGCTGAATAGGTGTAGTTCAGGGCTCTGTGGGGGCAGTGGTCTTTGTTGTGTCAGTGCTGGCCTATTCGCGGGCAAGCCCGCTCCCACAGGTTTCCCGGTGTCCTCCAGAACAGCGGGGTACTTGTGGGAGCGGCGGTTTACTCGGCCTTCAGGCTCTTCACGCCTTCTGAAGTCCCCAGCAGCAGCAAATCTGCCGGACGCGCCGCGAACAGGCCGTTGGTGACCACGCCCACGATCGCATTGATCTGGCTTTCCAGCTCCACCGGGTTGGTGATCTGCAGGTTGTACACGTCGAGGATGACGTTACCGTTGTCGGTCACCACGCCTTCGCGGTACACCGGGTCGCCGCCCAGCTTGACCAGCTGGCGCGCCACGTGGCTGCGGGCCATCGGGATCACCTCGACCGGCAGCGGGAAGGCGCCGAGCACCGGCACCAGCTTGCTGGCGTCGGCGATGCAGATGAAGGTCTTGGCCACTGCCGCGACGATCTTCTCGCGGGTCAGGGCCGCACCGCCGCCCTTGATCAGGTTCAGGTGCGCATCGCTCTCGTCGGCACCGTCGACGTAGAACTCCAGCTCGCTGACGCTGTTCAGCTCATAGACCGGAATGCCATGACCCTTCAGACGCTGTGCGGTGGCCTCGGAGCTGGCGACGGCGCCGTCGAAGGCGGTCTTGTGCTGGGCCAGGGCGTCGATGAAGAAGTTGGCGGTCGAACCGGTGCCGACGCCGACGACGCTCTTTTCATCCAGCTTTGGCAGAATGAAGTCGACAGCGGCCTGGGCGACGGCCTGTTTGAGTTGGTCCTGGGTCATGCGGGCTCCGAGAGGGGCGGGAGGTTTTCTGAAGTCGCCTAGTATAACGAGTCCGGCGGCTTTGCTGTGGTCGCCCGACAGGGCGCTGGGGTAGACTTCCAGCCCTTGTCCCGCGGCCCAGTGATGTTTCCAAGATGCTCGAACAGTACGTCAAGAAGATCCTCACCTCGCGCGTCTACGACGTCGCTGTCGAAACCCCGCTGCACAACGCCGGGCAACTGAGCAAGCGCCTGGGCAACCAGATCCTGCTCAAGCGCGAGGACCTGCAGCCGGTGTTCTCCTTCAAGATCCGCGGGGCGTACAACAAGCTGGCGCAACTGAGCGCCGAAGAGCTGGCGCGCGGCGTGGTCACCGCTTCTGCCGGCAACCATGCCCAGGGCGTGGCCCTGGCTGCGCGGGAGCTGGGCATCAAGGCGACCATCGTGATGCCCAAGACCACGCCGGAGATCAAGGTCGAGGGTGTGCGCTCGCGTGGCGGCAAGGTGGTGCTGCACGGCGACTCCTTCCCCGAGGCGCTGGCCTATTCGCTGAAGCTGGTCGAGGAGAAGGGCTTCGTCTACATCCATCCCTACGACGATCCCCACACCATCGCCGGGCAGGGCACCGTGGCCATGGAAATTTTGCGCCAGCACCCGGGCCGCCTGGACGCGATCTTCGTGCCGGTCGGCGGTGGCGGGCTGATTGCCGGGATCGCAGCCTATGTGAAGTACCTGCGCCCCGAGATCAAGGTGATCGGTGTCGAGCCCGACGATTCCAATTGCCTGCAGGCCGCCATGGCTGCGGGCGAGCGTGTGGTGTTGCCGCAGGTGGGGCTATTCGCCGACGGTGTCGCTGTGGCGCAGATCGGCCAGCACACCTTCGATATCTGCAAGGATCATGTCGATGAGGTGGTCACTGTCAGCACCGATGAGATCTGCGCAGCAATCAAGGATATCTACGACGATACCCGCTCGATCACCGAGCCTGCCGGCGCTCTTGGCGTGGCGGGCATCAAGAAGTACGTCGAGTTGACCGGTGTCTCGGGGCAGACGCTAGTGGCCATCGACTCCGGTGCCAACGTCAACTTCGATCGCCTGCGTCACGTGGCCGAGCGCGCCGAGCTGGGCGAAAAGCGCGAGGCGATCATCGCCGTGACCATCCCGGAGCGTCCGGGCAGCTTCAAGGCCTTCTGCGAGGCTATCGGCAAGCGCCAGATCACTGAGTTCAACTACCGTTACCACGCCGACAAAGAGGCGCACATCTTCGTCGGCGTGCAGACCCATCCAGAGACCGACCCGCGCGCCGCCCTGGTTCAGCACCTGACCGAGCAGGGCTTCCCGGTAACCGACCTGACCGACAATGAACTGGCCAAGTTGCATATCCGTCACATGGTCGGCGGCCACTCGGCGGCGGCCAGCGATGAGCTGGTGCTGCGTTTCGAGTTCCCTGAGCGGCCGGGGGCGCTGTTCAACTTCCTCAACAAGCTGGGCGGGCGCTGGAACATCTCGATGTTCCACTACCGCAACCACGGCGCGGCGGATGGTCGTGTGGTGGCTGGGCTGCAGGTGCCGGATGACGAGCGTCACCTGGTGCCCGAGGCGCTGGCCAAGATCGGCTATCCCTACTGGGATGAAACCGATAACCCGGCGTACAAGCTGTTCCTGGGTTGAGCGGCTACGCTTGGCATGAAGGCAACGCCTTACCTGTAGGCGCGGGCTTGTCCCGCGATGAGGCCGAAAAAAGTCTTTCAAGGACCCGCACGCGATGGAACACCTGACCACCCTCAAGACCCTGCATATCCTCGCCACCGCACTGTTGATCCTCGGTGCGCTGGGCCTGGCGACCTGGATCTTGCGTGCCCGCCGCCAGGGCGATGCCGAGGCCTACGCCAAACTGCTGCGTCGGCCGCTGGTATTCGTCTGGCTGGTGATGGGGCTGTGCCTGCTGAGCATGCCGTTCACCGGTTGGTGGCTGGTGCACCTGGTCGGCTGGCCGTTGGGCCAGACCTGGGTGCTGGCCTCCAGCATCCTCTATACCCTGGGCGCTTTCGCCGTGTGGTGGCTGCTGGTGCGGCTGAACCGCCTGCGCAAGGCCGAACCTGCCGGGCTGCGTCTGACGCTGGCGCTGGCGGTGTTCAGTGGGGTGTGCTTCCTGTCGATTGCAGGATTGATGGGGGCCAAGCCGGTCTGATGCGTCTGCGGGGCCCTTTTCACGGGTAAACCCATTGAAGAGGGCCCCGCGATCTCAATCGCGTAACGAAATCACCGGCCAGCCGCGCCGCTCGGCCTCTGCACGCAGCTTCGGGTCCGGGTCCACCGCCACCGAGTGCGTCACCTGCTCCAGCAACGGCAGATCATTCAGCGAATCGCTGTAGAAGTAGCTGTCTTCCAGATCGTAGCCGTTCTCCAGCATCCAGCGCTTCAGGCGCGTCACCTTGCCTTCACGGAAACAGGGTATATCGGTGCTACGCCCGGTGTAGCGCTCGCCATCACGCTCGCATTCGGTGGCCAGCAGGGTACGCACGCCCAGGCGGCGGGCGATGGGCGCGGTGACGAAGCGGTTGGTGGCAGTGATGATCACCAGCTTGTCGCCAGCCTCGCGGTGCTGCTGTAGCAGGGCGAGCGCCTTGGGCAGGATGATCGGCTCGATGCAGTCGCGCATGAATTCGCGGTGCCATTGGTCGAGCTGGGCAGGTTCGGTGGCGGCGAAGATCTCCATCGAGAACGCCAGGTAGGCCTGCAGGTCCAGGGTGCCGTTGAGGTAATCCTGATAGAAGGCGTCGTTGCGTTGCTTGTAGGCGATGGGGTCGAGGATGCCCCGCTCACACAGGTAGTCACCCCAGGCGTGATCGCTGTCGCCGCCGAGGAGGGTATTGTCCAGGTCGAATAAAGCCAGGCGCATGGGTTTTCTCGCAGAAGCCTCCGGGAAGAAGTCCCGCAGAATACGGAGTTTTCACCTCGCTGCACATAAGCTATGGCGGGTGCGTTGCTGCGCTCGCAAGCTTTGTGGAACAATGCGGTGACATGCGTTTTCGAGGTTGCTGCCGTGATCGACCCGGATGGTTTTCGCCCCAATGTCGGGATCATTCTCACGAATGATGCCGGGCAGGTGCTATGGGCTCGGCGGATCAACCAGGATGCCTGGCAGTTTCCACAGGGTGGCATCAACCCTGACGAAACCCCAGAAGATGCCCTGTACCGCGAGCTGAACGAAGAAGTTGGCCTGGAACGCGAGGATGTGGAAATTCTTGCCTGCACCCGAGGCTGGTTGCGTTATCGTTTACCCCAGCGCCTGGTCCGCACGCACAGCCAGCCGCTGTGCATCGGCCAGAAGCAGAAGTGGTTCCTGCTGCGGCTGGTAAGCAACGAACAGCGGGTGCGGATGGACCTGACCGGAAAACCGGAATTCGATGGCTGGCGCTGGGTCAGCTACTGGTATCCGCTGGGTCAGGTGGTGACATTCAAGCGCGAGGTGTATCGCCGCGCCCTGAAAGAGCTAGCCCCGCGCCTGTTGACGCGCGACTGACGACGGAGTCCGACCCCGAGCCATGCTCAATACGCTGCGCAAGATCGTCCAGGAAGTGAACTCCGCCAAAGATCTCAAGACGGCGTTGGGTATCATTGTCTTGCGCGTCAAGGAGGCCATGGGCAGCCAGGTATGCTCGGTCTACCTGCTCGACCCGGAGACCAACCGTTTCGTGCTGATGGCCACCGAAGGCCTGAATAAGCGCTCGATCGGCAAGGTCAGCATGGCCCCCAACGAAGGCCTGGTCGGCCTGGTCGGCACCCGCGAGGAGCCGTTGAACCTTGAGAACGCGGCGGATCACCCGCGCTACCGCTACTTCGCCGAAACCGGCGAGGAACGCTTCGCCTCCTTCCTTGGTGCCCCCATCATCCACCACCGTCGCGTAGTCGGGGTACTGGTGATCCAGCAGAAGGAGCGGCGCCAGTTCGATGAAGGCGAAGAAGCCTTCCTGGTGACCATGAGCGCCCAGCTTGCCGGGGTTATCGCCCACGCCGAGGCCACCGGCTCGATACGCGGCCTGGGCCGCCAGGGCAAGGGTATCCAGGAAGCACGTTTCGTCGGTGTACCGGGCTCGCCGGGCGCTGCCGTCGGCCGCGCGGTGGTCATGCTGCCGCCTGCCGACCTCGAAGTGGTCCCGGACAAGATCGTCGAAGACATCGACGGCGAGCTCAAACTCTTCAACAACGCCCTCGAAGGGGTGCGCGCCGACATGCGCAAGCTGTCGGCGAAGCTTGCGACCCAGCTGCGCCCCGAAGAGCGTGCGCTGTTCGATGTGTACCTGATGATGCTCGAAGATGCCGCCCTCGGTGGCGAAGTGGCCGAGGTCATCAAGACCGGCCAGTGGGCCCAGGGCGCGCTGCGCCAGGTGGTCGGCGAGCACGTCAGCCGCTTCGAGCTGATGGATGACGATTACCTGCGCGAGCGCGCCTCGGACGTCAAGGACCTCGGCCGCCGCCTGCTGGCCTACCTGCAGGAGGCCCGCTCGCAGACGCTGGTCTACCCCGACAACACCATCCTGGTCAGCGAGGAGCTGACCCCGGCGATGCTCGGCGAAGTGCCGGAAGGCAAGCTGGTCGGCCTGGTGTCGGTTTTGGGCTCGGGCAACTCCCACGTGGCGATCCTGGCCCGGGCCATGGGCATCCCGACGGTGATGGGCCTGGTCGACCTGCCGTATTCCAAGGTCGATGGCATCGAGATGATTCTCGACGGCTACAAGGGCGAGGCCTACACCAACCCCAGCGATGTGCTGCGCAAGCAGTACAGCGACGTGGTCGAGGAAGAACGCCAGTTGGCCCAGGGGCTCGATGCCCTGCGCGAGCTGCCGTGCATCACCCCCGACGGCCACCGCATGCCGCTGTGGGTCAACACCGGTCTGCTGGCCGACGTGGCCCGGGCCCAGCAGCGTGGCGCCGAGGGCGTGGGCCTGTACCGCACCGAAGTGCCGTTCATGATCAACCAGCGCTTCCCCAGCGAAAAGGAACAGCTGGCGATCTATCGCGAGCAATTGGCGGCCTTCCACCCGCTGCCGGTGACCATGCGCACGCTGGACATCGGCGGTGACAAGGCGCTGTCCTACTTCCCGATCAAGGAAGAAAACCCCTTCCTCGGCTGGCGCGGCATTCGCGTCACCCTCGACCACCCGGAAATCTTCCTGGTACAGACCCGCGCCATGCTCAAGGCCAGCGAGGGGCTGAACAACCTGCGTATCCTGCTGCCGATGATCTCTGGCATCCATGAGCTGGAAGAGGCGCTGCACCTGATCCACCGTGCCTGGGGCGAAGTGCGTGACGAAGGCACCGATGTGCCGATGCCCCCGGTTGGCGTGATGGTGGAGATTCCGGCTGCCGTTTACCAGACCAAGGAACTGGCGCGTCAGGTCGACTTCCTCTCGGTCGGCTCCAACGACCTCACGCAGTACCTGCTGGCGGTCGATCGCAACAACCCGCGGGTCGCCGACCTGTACGACTACCTCCATCCCGCGGTGCTGCAAGCCTTGCAGACCGTGGTGCGCGATGCCCACGCCGAAGGCAAGCCGGTGAGTATCTGCGGCGAGATGGCCGGTGATCCGGCAGCGGCGATCCTGCTCATGGCGATGGGCTTCGACAGCCTGTCGATGAACGCCACCAACCTGCCGAAGGTGAAGTGGATGCTGCGTCAGATCAACATGAGCAAGGCCCGCGAGCTGCTGACCGAAGCCATGACCCATGACAACCCGCAGGTTATCCACAGCTCGTTGCAACTGGCGCTGAAGAACTTGGGGCTGGCGCGGATGATCGGGCCTAACAAGAGCCTCTGATGGTTCACAGGCCCCTTCGCGGGCAAGCCCGCTACCCACAGGGGTGGGCTTGCCCGCGAAGGGGCCTGAGAAGTCACACGAGATTCAGTTCCACTTCCCCTAGATGCCCACCAAAGGGTCCGAAACTGCGCTCGATCATCCGCCTTCTGCCCTGATCATCCACGATCAGCACGGTACTTGCCCGCGTCCCGTAATTCTGGCTGGCAATGAACACACTCGACAGCAACCGCTCGGTCGCCAACCCTACGCCGGTCTCCGGCAACTCACCATCTTGTGCTTGCCCACCATCGGCCAGCAGCGCCAGTAGCTGCTGCGGGTCTGCCGATTCCAGCGCCTGGCCCAGCGCCGAGCGCGCCTTCACCAGTTTTGGCCACGGCGTATCCAGCCCGGCGTTGGACAGCCCGTACACGCCGGGTGACAGCAGCCGTGGCGCCGGGTCGCGGGCGTGCAGATAGCCTAGCCGCTCGCCATCGCCCACCAGCAGGTTGAACCCCGAGTACTGCGCGCTGCGGCTGGCAACCTGGTCCAGATACGCCTCGACGCCCAGGTCTCCCTGCAGGAAGGCCGCCACCAGTTCTCCGCGCGAGCGTGGCCCGAGCGGCTGGCGAGGGTCGCGGATATTGGTCAGCGCCGCGAAACGCCCGGCCGGGCCGATACCCAGCCAGGTGCCGCCGGCTTCGAGGTCGCGCCCGGCATGTACGCCATGGGCATCGTCCCAGGGGGCGAGCGCCTGGGTAGGGCGGGCATAAAATTCGTCGCGGTTGGCCGCGACGATCAGCGGCAGGGCGTGCCCCGGCCGCCAGGCGAATACGATCAGGCACATGGGGTGGCCTCAGTGTTTTGTGCCACTCTACCCACAGCCTGCCTGCACTTCCATCACCTGACACAGAGTTCACTAGAGGCGCGGCCCCGGCTTCCGTTACCATGCCGGATCGTATTCACAGGGTCGGCGAATGGAATTCGTACTCTATCTGCTGTTGGGCGCCTGCGCCGGCGTACTGGCCGGGCTCTTCGGCGTGGGCGGCGGCATCATCATCGTGCCGGTGCTGGTGTTCAGCTTCACCCTGCAGGGCTTCGATGCCTCGATCCTCACGCACCTGGCGGTCGGGACTTCGCTGGCGACCATCGTCTTCACCTCGATCAATGCTGTGCTGGAGCACCACCGCAAGGGGGCCGTACAGTGGCCGGTGTTCCTGTGGATGACTGTCGGCATCCTCATCGGCGCCGGCATTGGCGCCAAGACCGCCTCGTTGATCCAGGGGCCGATGCTGCAGAAGATCATCGGCGTGTTCGCCCTGCTGGTGTCGCTGCAGATGGCTCTCGACCTCAAGCCCAAGGCCAGCCGTGGCATCCCCGGCAAGCCTGGGCTGATCGCGGCGGGTGGGGTGATCGGCTGGGCCTCGGCGATCTTCGGTATCGGTGGTGGCTCGCTCACGGTGCCTTTTCTTACCTGGCGTAGCCTGCCCATGCAGAAGGCCGTGGCCACCTCGTCGGCCTGCGGCTTGCCAATCGCCCTGGCCAGTGCCCTGAGCTTCATGATCCTGGGCTTGAACGAAACGCATCTGCCCGCGCACAGCCTGGGCTACGTCTATCTCCCCGCGCTGGTCGGCATTGCCGTCACCAGCATGTTTTTCGCCCGCTTCGGCGCGCGTCTGGCGCACAAGCTGTCGCCGCGCCTGCTCAAGCGCCTGTTTGCCGCGCTGCTGTTCTGCGTCGGCCTTAGCTTTTTGATCTAGAGGAACCACCATGCTGCCTTACCCGCAGATCGACCCCGTGGCCGTGGCCCTCGGGCCGCTGAAAATCCACTGGTACGGCCTGATGTACCTGATCGGCATCGGCGGTGCCTGGCTGCTCGCCTCGCGCCGGCTGAACCGCTTCGACCCGACCTGGAACCGCGAAAAGCTCTCCGACCTGGTTTTCTGGCTGTCGATGGGCGTGATCGTCGGCGGGCGCTTGGGCTACGTGCTGTTCTACGACCTGCACCAGTACCTGGCCAACCCGACGCTGATTTTCGAAGTGTGGAAAGGCGGCATGTCGTTCCATGGCGGCTTCATCGGCGTGATGCTGGCAGCGCTGTGGTTCGGCAAGCGCAACAACAAGTCGTTCTTCGAGCTGATGGACTTCGTCGCGCCGCTGGTGCCGATCGGCCTGGGTGCCGGGCGTATCGGCAACTTCATCAATGCCGAGCTGTGGGGCAAGCCGACCGACGTGCCATGGGCGATGATCTTCCCGCCGTTCAGCGATCCGGCGCAGTTGCCGCGTCACCCCTCGCAGCTGTACCAGTTCGCACTGGAGGGTGTGGCACTGTTCCTGATCCTCTGGCTGTTCTCGCGCAAACCACGCCCCACCATGGCGGTTTCCGGCATGTTCGCGCTGTTCTACGGGATCTTCCGCTTCATCGTCGAGTTCGTCCGCGTGCCGGACGCACAGCTGGGTTACCTGGCGTGGGGCTGGCTGACCATGGGTCAGATTCTCTGCATACCGATGATCGTCGCTGGCCTCGCCTTGATCTGGTGGGCTTATAATCGCAAACCCACGGCGACACCCGCCCACTGATAATTCCACGGCAGGGGCGATCCCCCTGCCGTGCTTGCTACAGGTAGGCCATGAAACAGTATCTAGACCTGGTTCGCGACGTCATCGAGAACGGCACGCTGCAGGGCAACCGCACCGGTATCCGCACTATCAGCCTGCCGGGCGCCATGTTGCGCTTCGACCTGCAGAAGGGTTTCCCGGCCATCACCACACGCAAGCTGGCGTTCAAGTCGGCGATCGGCGAGATGGTCGGTTTCTTGCGCGGCGTGAAGAACGCCGGCGAGTTTCGCGACCTCGGCTGCAAGGTCTGGGACCAGAACGCCAACGAGAACGCCCAATGGCTGGCCAACCCCTTCCGCCAGGGTCATGACGACCTCGGCGAGATCTACGGCGTGCAATGGCGCCAGTGGCCAGGCTACAAGCGCATCCCGCTGAGCAACCCGGCCGCCATCGAAATGGCGGAAAAGGCCGGTTTCCGCCAGATCGCCAAGGACGAGGAAGATGGCCAGGCATTCGTCATCCTCTACAAGGCCATCGACCAGGTGCGCCAGTGCCTGGACACCATCGCCAACGACCCGGGCAGCCGACGCATCCTGTTCCACGGCTGGAACTGCGCCCAGCTCGACGAGATGGCGCTGCCGCCCTGCCATCTGCTGTACCAGTTCCACCCCAATGTCGAGACGAAGGAAATTTCCCTCACGCTCTACATTCGCTCCAACGACCTGGGCCTGGGCACACCGTTCAACCTCACCGAAGGTGCGGCCCTGCTGTCGCTGTTCGGGCGCCTGACCGGCTATACCCCGCGCTGGTTCACCTACTTCATCGGCGATGCCCATGTGTACGAGAACCACCTGGACATGCTCAACGAGCAGCTCAAGCGCGAGCCGCTGGAGGCGCCGAAGCTGGTGATCAGCGACCGTGTGCCGGCGTTTGCCGAGACCGGTGTGTATGAGCCGGAGTGGCTGGAGAAGATCGAGCCGAGTGATTTCTGGCTGGAAGGGTATGAGCATCATGCGCCGATGACGGCGCCGATGGCGGTCTGATTCGAGGCCGCGTCGCTCTTTTCACGGGCAGAGGCCTTTACCGGCCTCAATGCCCGTGACTACGCCCCACATGCGAATGCTCGGTCTCCGGCACCGACACCGCGCCATTGACCTCCAGCTGCTGCAAAATCGCGCACTCATCCCCCTGCGCATTGCACTGCCTGCGTAACTCCACCAGCTGCGTCTGCAGCGCCATCAGACCGTCGATCCTCGCCTGTACATGCTCGATATGCTCGTCGATCAGCGCATTGACGCTGCCGCACGCACCTTCGGGGGTGTCGCGCAGGCGCAGCAGGCTGCGGATTTCGTCGAGCGTCATGTCCAGGGTTCGGCAGTTGCGGATGAAGGTCAGACGCTCCACATGGGCCTGGGTGTACAGGCGGTAGTTGCCGTCGGTGCGGGCGGGTTCGGGCAGCAATTGCTCGCGCTCGTAGTAGCGGATGGTTTCCACGGCGCAGTCGGTGGCCTTGGCCAGTTCTCCGATCTTCATGACGAAATCTCCATTGGATCGCTTGACCCTATAGTGGCTACAGGGTGTTCACTTGGCAACAACCCCCCGTCAGTGGGCACTCTCCATCAGGGCGAACCTATGAACCAGCCTGTCAGTCACGACCACGACCACGACCACAAGCACGATCATGGCCATGAGCATGGCGCCAAGTCCTCCTGCCACGACACCCAGGCCCACAGCTGCTGTGCCAGCAAAGCGGCGCCGGCCTTCGTGCAACTGACCGAAAAGGCCAGCGACCAGGCGCGCCTCAGCCGTTTTCGCATCGAAGCGATGGACTGCCCGACCGAGCAGACCTTGATCCAGGACAAGCTGGGCAAGCTTGCTGGCATCGAGCAGTTGGAGTTCAACCTGATCAACCGCATCCTCGGCGTGCGCCACACCCTCGACGGCACCGTGCAGATCGAGCGTGCCATCGACAGCCTGGGCATGAAGGCCGAGCCCCTGGCTGCAGACGACGATGGCAGCGCCAGCGCCCCTGTTGCCCACAAGACCCGCTGGTGGCCATTGGCATTGTCGGGTATTGCCGCGATTGGCGCCGAAATCGTGCACTTCTCCGCGCTGGCGCCGGAGTGGGTGGTGGCCTTGCTGGCGCTGGCAGCCATCCTCGGCTGCGGCCTGGGCACCTACAAGAAGGGCTGGATCGCGCTCAAGAACCGCAACCTCAACATCAACGCGCTGATGAGCATCGCCGTGACCGGTGCCGTGCTGATCGGCCAGTGGCCGGAGGCGGCGATGGTCATGGTGCTGTTCACCATCGCCGAACTGATCGAGGCACGCTCGTTGGACCGGGCGCGCAACGCCATCAGCGGCCTGATGCAACTGACGCCAGATATGGCCACCGTGCAACAAGCGGATGGCCAATGGCGTGAGGTCGAGGTGCGTGAGGTGGCCATCGGTGCACGGGTGCGGGTGCGCCCGGGCGAGCGGATCGGCCTGGATGGCGAGGTGGTCAGTGGGCAATCCAGCGTCGATCAGGCACCGATCACCGGCGAAAGCCTGCTTGTCGAGAAGACTGTGGGCGACAAACTCTTCGCTGGCACCATCAACCAGGCAGGTGCCCTTGAGTTCCGCGTCACGGCTGGCGCCGGGCAATCGACCCTGGCACGCATCATCAAGGCGGTGGAAGAGGCGCAAGGCGCGCGGGCGCCGACCCAGCGCTTCGTCGATCAGTTCTCGCGCATCTACACCCCCGCCGTGTTCGCCGTGGCCTTGGCCGTGGCGATCATCCCGCCGCTGTTCATGGCCGGTGCCTGGTTCGACTGGGTCTACCGTGCCCTGGTGCTGCTGGTGGTGGCCTGCCCGTGCGCGCTGGTGATCTCGACCCCGGTGACCATCGTCAGCGGCCTGGCTGCGGCGGCGCGCAAGGGCATCCTGATCAAGGGCGGTGTCTATCTCGAGGGCGGGCGCAAGCTGGACTTCCTGGCCCTGGACAAGACCGGCACCATCACCCACGGCAAGCCAGTGCAGACCGACTTCAAGGCGCTCGACCCGCTGTTCGAGGATCGCGCCCAGGCCTTGGCCGCGAGCTTGGGAGAGCGTTCCGACCACCCGGTGTCGCGCGCTATTGCCCAGCATGCCAAGGCGCAGAACATCGCCCTCAGCGATGTCATGGAGTTCGCCGCGCTGGCCGGGCGCGGTGTGCGTGGCGAGATCGATGGCCAGGCCTATCACCTGGGCAACCATCGACTGGTCGAGGAACTGGGCCTGTGCTCGCCTGCGCTGGAAGCTCAGCTCGACCAGCTCGAGCGCCAAGGCAAGACCGTCGTGCTGCTGCTCGACCGCTCCGGCCCGCTGGCACTGTTCGCCGTGGCCGATACCGTGAAGGACAGCAGCCGCCAGGCCATCGCCGAGTTGCATGAGCTGGGGATCAAGACGGTCATGCTGACCGGCGACAACCCGCACACGGCCCAGGCCATCGCTGCCCAGGTGGGTATCGATCGCGCCGAGGGCAACCTGCTGCCTGCCGACAAGCTCAAGACCATCGAAGACCTCTACGCTCAAGGCCACCGCGTGGGCATGGTCGGCGACGGCATCAACGACGCCCCGGCCCTGGCCCGCGCCGAGATTGGCTTCGCCATGGCGGCGGCCGGCACCGACACCGCCATCGAAACCGCGGATGTGGCGCTGATGGACGACGACTTGCGCAAAATCCCGGCGTTCGTCAGGCTGTCGCGCCAGAGCGCTGCGATCCTCATCCAGAACATTGTCCTGGCACTGGGGGTCAAGGCGATATTCCTGGCAATCACCTTTGCCGGCATGGCCACCCTGTGGATGGCAGTGTTCGCCGACATGGGCGTGAGCCTGCTGGTGGTGTTCAACGGCTTGCGCCTGTTGCGCAAATAACGAGGTGCCATGCTCGCATCGGAGCTCAAAGCCTTCTACATGGTGGCCCGCCTGGGCAGCATCACGCTGGCGGCGAAGAAGCTTGGGCTCAGCCAGCCCACGGTGACCACGCAGATCCGCAACCTGGAGAGCCAGTACGCGGTCGAGCTGTTCTACCGGGGTGGCCGACGCCTGGTGCTGAGCGAGGAGGGCGCCAGGCTCCTGCCGCGGGTCAAGGCCTTGCTGCAGCAAGAGGCGGACATCGAGTTCGAACTGCGCAACAGCGGCCAGGCCCAGGGCAGCTTGCGGGTCGCGGCCACCGCGCCTTACTACATTCTCGACCTGGTGAAGGTGTTCCGCGAACGCCTGCCCCAGGTCGAGGTGGCGGTGGAGATCGGCAACTCGCAACAGGTGCTGGAGATGCTCGAGGAGTACCGCGTGGACATCGCTGCCTCGTCGCAGTTGGTCGAGGATGCGCGCCTGGTGCGCCGGGTGCTGGGCAGCGATCCGCTGGTCGTGGCCGTGCACCGCAGCCATCCGCTGGCGCAGCGTCAGGCGGTGGGCATCGAAGGCCTCGCCGGGCATTGCCTGTTGATGCGCGAACCGGGTTCGACCACGCGCAAGCTGACCGAGCAGATGATGCAGGAGGCCGGGGTGAAGGCCGGTGCGCTGTTGGAAATCGGCAGCCGCGAATCGATTCGCGAAGCGGTGCTGCGCAATATCGGCATCAGCGTCATTGCCCGCCATGAAGTGCCTCTGACCCCGGAGTTGCGGGTGCTGGCACTGGAGGGCGCGCCGCTGATGCACGAGTACCTGTATTGCCTGAAGGAGCGGCGCCAGGCGCGCTTGCCGGCGGCGTTTCTTGGGGTAGCGCAGGAAGTGGCGGGGGCTCGGTTCTAGATTTCCTGTAGCTTGTTCGCGGTGCCATGCCTGTGTTCGCAGGCCCTCAACCAAAATCCGCCAATGCCACTATCACCTGCTTTGCCCTAATCGCCACAGAACCTTCGCACAGCCTTCCTAGCATGGCCCTCATCTCTTCGATGAGGCCCCGCCATGAACCACACCACTCCGGGCGCACACATGCACGTGCGCGGCATCCACAAGCGTTTCGGCGCGTTTACTGCGCTGAACGACGTGTCCCTGGACATTGCCGCCGGCGAGCTGGTCTGCCTGCTCGGCCCCTCCGGCTGCGGCAAGACCACCCTGCTGCGTTGCATCGCCGGCCTCGAACGCCAGGACCGTGGCTCGCTGTACATCGGCGAACGGGATATTTCCGATCTGCCGCCCCAGGCCCGTGACTACGGCATCCTGTTCCAGTCCTACGCGCTGTTCCCCAACCTCACTGTCGAAGCCAATATCGCTTATGGCCTGACGGACTGCAGCCGCGACCAGTCGCGTCAGCGCGTCGCCGAAATGCTCGAGCTGGTCGGCCTGACCGGCAGCGAAAAGAAATACCCCAGCCAGCTCTCCGGTGGCCAGCAGCAGCGTGTGGCCCTGGCCCGTGCGCTGGCGCCAGCGCCGTCGGTGCTGTTGCTCGACGAGCCAATGTCGGCGCTGGATGCGCGGGTGCGCGAGCACTTGTGCACCGAGCTGCGCCAACTGCAGCGCAAGTTGGGCATCACCACCTTGATGGTTACCCACAACCAGGACGAGGCCATGCTGATGGCCGACCGCATCGCCGTGATGAATAACGGGCAGGTCGAGCAGTACGCCTCCCCGCAGGATATCTACGACCGGCCTGCCACACCGTTCGTTGCCGAGTTCGTCGGTCAGGGCAACTGGCTGCCTTTCCAGCGCCATGACGACAGTCACGCCCAGGTGGGCAGCATGAGCATGCGTCTGGCTCCGGGCGCGGCGAGTGCGCGCAGTGGCCGGCTGTTCTGCCGCCCGGAGGCGATCATGGTCAATCCGATGGTACACGAGGAGAACCTGTTTCCGGCCAAGGTGCGTGAGCTCACCTTTCTCGGCAACCGCTGCCGCATGAGCTTCGAGCTCAAGGCCTTGCCGGGGCACGCGTTGCTCGCGGAGCTGGCGCCCGAAGCCATGCCGCGCCTGGGCTCGCAGGATATCTGGGTGGCCCTGCCACCGCAGAGCCTGCAGGTGTTTGCCTGAGATGGCCGCGCCCATGAGCGTATCGCTGGCCGCCGTCAAGGCCGCACCAGGTGGTGGCATCGCCCTAGGTGATCGCCTGTTCGTGGCCGGTGGCAAGAGTCTGCTGTTGCTCCTGCTGCTGCTGGCCGTGCTGATGCCGCTGCTGGCCATCTTCTGGCGTGGTTTCAGCGGCGAGGCGGGCCAGGGCGGTGGCTTGCAGGCGGCCGCCGAGCTATTTGCCAGCGACAACTTTCGCTGGCTGCTCGGCAACAGCCTGGCAGTGGCTTTCAGCGTGGCGCTGATCGTCGTGCCGCTGGCCTACCTGTTCGCCTATGCCCTGCAACGCACGCTGATCCCGGCCAAGGGCTTGTGGCGCGGGATTTCATTGCTGCCGCTGCTGGCGCCGTCGATGCTGCCGGCCATTGCGCTGGTCTACCTGTTCGGCAACCAGGGCCTGCTGCGTGCACTGCTGAGCGACAACATCTATGGCTTCTGGGGGATCGTGCTCGGCGAGGCGATCTACACCTTCCCGCATGCCCTGATGATCCTGCTGTCGGCGCTGTCGCTCGCCGATGCGAGGCTGTTCGACGCGGCCTCGAGCATGGGCGCAGGACCGTGGCGGGCCTTTTGCAGCATCACCTGGCCGGCCACGCGCCAAGCGGTGTTCGCCGCGTTCTGCCTGGTGTTCACCCTGACCATCACCGACTTTGGCGTGCCGGTGGTGGTCGGTGGCGACTATCAGGTGCTGGCACTGGAAGCCTACAAGGCGGTGGTCGGCCAGCAGCAGTTCGGCCGTGGCGCCCTGATCGGCATGGTCCTGCTGGTGCCGGCGCTGCTCAGCTTCAGCGTCGATGCCTGGCTGCGCCGCCGCCAGGGCGAGGCGATGAGCGGGCGCGCGCAGGTAGTCGAGCCCCAGCCTTCGCGTCGTCGCGATGCCTGCTTCCTGACCATCGTGGTGCTGGTCTGCGCAGCGCTGCTGGGGGTGATCGGCATGGCGGTGTATTCGTCGCTGGTCACCTTCTGGCCCTACAACCTGACGCTTTCGTTCAAGCACTACCTGTTCGACGAGACCGCTGGTGGCGGCTGGCTGGCCTACCGCAATAGCGTGACCATGGCCCTGTGCTGCGCCGTGATCGGCAGCGTGGTGATCTTTACCGGCACCTACCTGATGGAGAAAACCCAAGGCCAGCGCCTGCTCAACCAAGCCTTGCGCCTGCTCAGCTTCGTACCGATGGCGGTGCCAGGGCTCGTCCTGGGCCTGGGCTACGTGTTCTTCTTCAACCTCGCCGGCAACCCGCTGCATGTCTTCTACGGCAGCATGGCGTTGCTGGTGGTCTGCACCATCGCTCACTACCTGACCACCGCACAGATGACCGCAAGCACTGCGCTGCGCCAGCTCGATGGTGAGTTCGAAGCGGCTGCGCTGTCGCTCAAGGCGCCGCTGTACCGGCATTACCTGCGCGTCACCGTACCGATCTGCCTGCCTGCACTGCTGGATATCGTGCGCTACCTGTTCGTCTCCGGGATGACCACGGTGTCGGCGGCGATCTTCCTCTACAGCCCCGACACGATCCTGGCCGCCGTCGCCGTATTGAACATGGACGATGCCGGCAACGTTGGCGGCGCTGCGGCGATGTCCACCCTGATCCTGCTCACCAGCGCCACGGCCTCGCTGCTGCTGGCGGGGGCCTCGCGCGGTCTGTTGCGCCGCTCCCAGGCCTGGCGCCAGCGCGCGCCCAAACCCTGATTCGACTGTCCACCTCAAAGGAGCTGCCTCATGTTCAAGCCACTTGCCCTTGTTGCTGCCATATCTGCCGTGTTCAGCCTGCACGCCTCGGCGGCCGCTACCCAACTGACCGTCTACACCGCCCTGGAAGCCGAGCAGCTCAAGAGCTACAAGCAGGCCTTCGAGAAGGCCAACCCGGATATCGAGATCAAATGGGTGCGGGACTCCACCGGCATCATCACCGCCAAGCTGCTGGCCGAGAAAGACCGCCCGCAGGCCGACGCGGTGTGGGGCCTGGCAGCCTCCAGCCTGGCCATCCTCGATCAGAACGGCATGCTCGATGCCTACGCGCCGAAAGACCTGGGCAAGATCGCACCGAATTACCGCGACGCCGCCAACCCGCCAGCCTGGGTGGGGATGGACGTGTGGGCCGCGACGATCTGTTTCAACACCATCGAGGCCGAGAAGCAGGGCCTGAGCAAGCCGGTGAGTTGGCAGGACCTGACCAAGCCCGAGTACAAGGGCAAGATCGTCATGCCCAACCCTGCCTCGTCCGGCACCGGCTTCCTGGATGTCAGTGCCTGGCTGCAGACCTTCGGCGAGCCCCAGGGCTGGGCCTACATGGACGCCCTGCACCAGAACATCGGGCAGTACGTCCATTCTGGTTCCAAGCCCTGCAAGCTGGCGGCGGCGGGCGAGTTCCCGATCGGCATCTCGTTCGAGTACCCGGCCGTGCAGCTCAAGCGCCAGGGTGCGCCGCTGGACATCGTGCTGCCCAAGGAAGGCCTGGGCTGGGAAATCGAGGCCACGGCGGTGATCAAGGGCACGCCTAAGGCTGACGCAGCCAAGCGCCTGGCGGATTTCTCGGCCAGTCCAGCGGCCATGGAGCTGTACAAGGACAACTTCGCCGTGCTGGCCGCGCCGGGCATCGCCAAGCCGCAGACCGAACTGCCGGCCGACTATGAGCAACGCCTGATCAAGAACGACTTTGCCTGGGCGTCGAAGCACCGCGACCAGATCCTGGCCGAATGGCGCAAGCGCTACGACGGCAAGTCGGAGAAGGTGGCACAGTAAGTAGCACTACATTCAACAGGCCTATCCTCACGACGCCAGGACCCTACCGCGATGCCCAGCTCAGCCCAGATCATCGACAACACCTTCGCCTTGTATGAGCGCCACGGCGCCGACGACTACATCGGCGAAGCCATCACCCAGATCGAGCACATGTCCCAGGCCGCGCAACTGGCCATGGCCGAAGGCTTCGACGACGAGGTCGTGCTCGCTGCGTTTTTCCACGACATCGGCCACCTCTGCGGCGGTGACGCCAGCATGGGTGGGTATGGTGTGGTCAGCCATGAGCGTATCGGCGCCGAGTATCTGCGCCGTTGTGGGTTCGGCGAACGCATGGCGCGGCTGGTGGAGTTCCACGTGGAGGCCAAGCGCTACCTGACCTTGCGCAAGCCGGGCTATTACCAGCGGCTGAGCGAGGCGAGCCGGCGCACCTTGGGTTACCAGGGGGGCGTGATGAGCGATGCCGAGGCCGATGCCTTCGAGCGCGACCCGCTGTTTGCGGTGAGCCTGCGCATGCGTGAGTGGGACGAGATGGCCAAGGAGGTCGGGGTGCCGGTGCTGGACATGGCGGTGTTGAAGGAGAAGGCACTGGCCTTGATCTGAGATTGGGTGCACTCGTTAGCGCGTAGGAGCGGCGGTTCGGCGCCCCGACTTGCCCGCGAAAGGAACACCGCGATGCATGGCACCGGCTACGCCGGTGATCGCGGGACAAGCCCGCTCCCACCGGGGTTGGGCAGGCCTCAGATTTTTGAGCAAGACAGTTGCTCCTACAGAGGAGCGCCTCAGATCTGTGACACCAACGCCTCGAGTTGCTCCTGGCGCTCCGCCTGATTCACCCGTGCGCCCGGATTGAGCGTCGACCATTGCGGATGCGCCCGTGCCTTGCTCAACGCTTCCGGTAGCTTGCCTTCGCGCCAGGCTTTCTCATCCAGCTCGCCCAGCCGCACCCTGTCGTGTGCGGCATGGCCACGGCTGTCCAGGGCGAGCATCAGTTGCTGTTGGCGCAGCGCCAGCAAGCGCAGCACGCTGTCATCCACGGTCAGTTCACGCTGACCCTTGAGCCTGCCCAGCAACCGCGATCCGTAATTGCGCGCAGTTTGCAGTGCGCCGCCGGCAATGGCCCCCGCCAGCGCGGCAGCGCCAAGGGTCAGGCCGCCGACCAGCAGATCGACACCAGCCCCGGCCGCCGCGCCAGCGGCCACACCGCTGCCCAGACGTACGCCCAGCAGCTTCAGGGTCTCGGGGTTGAACAGGTCATCGCCCCAGCGACCATCCAGCAATGGCAGGTCGCCGGCATTGGCATCCTCACGGCGGAACGCATAGAGCTTGAGCAGCGCCTCGACACAACGTTGTTCGCGCTGGCGCACATCCTGGCGCAGCGCCTCGATGGCCTTGGCTTCAGCGGCAGGCTCTGCCTCGACGCTGCGTCGGCAGGCGGCACAGTCGAGCAGCAGCTCGGCGATCAGGCGCTTGCCGCTGTGCTGGCGGGCCTGGCGCTGGGCCTGCTGGTCGTCGATCAAGCGCTGCAGGGCGGGGCGGGATTTCTCCAGTAGCAGGGCAAGGCTTTCGTAGAGGCGGCGCTCGCCGTCCTCGGGCGGGGCCACGCTGTCGAACCGCACCAGCGCATGCAGCCCCAGGCGGGCCAGGGCCTCACGCCACTCCGGCTCGCGGTGCTGGCTGCTGGCGACGAAGTTGAGTACCGGTAGCAACGGCTTGCCGCAACTGGCGAGCACCTCCAGTTCATCACGGTACTTGGCCAGCACCGGCTCGCGTGCGTCGATCACGTAAAGACCGGCATTGCTCGCCTGCAACTGGCGCAGCACCTTGGCTTCCTGTTCGAAACGCTGGCGTGCCTCGCTGCCCTGGAGAAAACGTTCCAGGCGGGCTGGGCCGTCGAGACGTTCACCGGGACGCTCCAGGCGCTCCAGATAGTCGAGCAAGGCGATGGCGTCCTCTAGGCCGGGGGTATCGTAGAGCTCGAGCAGGGGCTCGCCCTCCACCGATAGCCGCGCGCCTTCGACATGGCGGGTAGTGCTGGGGCGATGGGAGACCTCACCGAAGCCGACATCACGGGTGAGGGTGCGCAGCAGCGAAGTCTTGCCGACGTTGGTGTGGCCGACCACGGCCAGCTTGAGCGGATCAGTCATGGCCATGCTCCAGCCAGGTCAGGGGCGAGGTGTCGGCGTGGGGCAGGCCGAGGCGATCGAGGGCTTCGTGCCAGTCGCCCAGGCGGGCGGCGTCCAGTGCCTGGCCAGGCAAGGCCTGGAGCAACCAGATGCGTGTGGCGCCTGCGTTGCGCGCGAGTTCGGCGAGCAGCGCCAGGCTGCCACGATCAGGCGAGCGGCGCGGATCGCAGGCGATGGCCAGGCGCGCCGGAGGAAAGCGGCTGAGCTGCTCGAGCAGTTTGTTGCGCGATTCGCGGCTGTCGAGCACACCGGCGTTAGTCACCGTGGGCGGCAGCTTGGGCGGCCAGTTGCGCTGGTCGTCCAGCTCCAGGCCCACCAGCAGGGCGCCGCTGCTGCCGGTTTCCAGCTGGCCGGCCTCGAACTGCGGCAGGTGCTCGGGGGCGGCGTCCTGGACACCGATGCGCTCGCTGCGTGGCATCAGCGCTTCACGCAGCTGGGCATGGCCTGGCAGGCTGAGGTCCAGGGCGAGTTGCCTGCGGCCCTGGCGCCAGCGCCACAGGCACAGGATGGCCAGCAGCAGACGTGGCAGCAGGCCGTACACCAGCACCACGCCGAGCAGCCAGCTGGCCCAGGCCTGACGGGCGATGTCCAGGCTCGGCAAAGTCGCGCCGCTGGCGCGGATCATGCTTTCGTCGGGAATGCTGAAACCCAGCAGCGAGGGCAGGGCGCCGAGGGCGTTGGTCAGGGCGATGAAGGGTTCGGCGGCGAGCAGGGTGGTCTCCCAGACGAAGCCGTAACGTCGGGTCGCCAGCAGCGCCAGCAGCATGCCCAGCGCCGCGCTCATCGCCAGCAGCCACAGGCCATGCACCAGCAGGCCGAGCAGCCAGCGATTGAGGCGCTTGCGCTGCAGCAGCACCAGCAGGGCGGGGGCCAGGTGCGCGGCCTTGGCATCACGGGCGAAGCGTTCGCTGAGCCATAGCCAGAGCCGGCCCAAGGCCGCGCCCTGCTCGCCAGCGAAGAAGAAGCCCAGGGCCCAGCCGATCAGCAACACCAGGTTCAGGCCCAGCAGGCTGCCCAGCGCCCAGAACACATTCACCGGGCGTTGGCCGTCACCCAGCGCCGCGAGACCGAGGCCCGCGCCGCTGAGTACGGCGATGATCATCAGGGCCAGCAGGGCCAGGCGTGCCCCCTGCTTCCAGTGGCGCAGGGCCTGGGTCATGCCGTCGCGCTCGGCCAGCCACAGTGCGCGATGCTCGATGCGTGCCGCCAGGTCGCCGCCTTGCTGGCGCGCGCGGCGGTTGGCTTCCTGGTCTTCCAGGGGCCCGGCGTGTTCTTCGCGCAGGCGCACCGCTTCGGTGAGCCAGCGTTTGTCCAGTTCGGTCGGTGCAGTCACAAGGTCTTCCATTGCACGGGTCGAGGCCCAAGCATAACCCACGTGCCGGGTGCTATCCTCGCTGGCATGAACACATCACTCCCCCTCAGCCTGATCGCGGCGCTCGCCGAGAACCGCGTGATCGGCATCGACAACTCCATGCCCTGGCACCTGCCGGGGGACTTCAAGTACTTCAAGGCCACCACCCTGGGCAAGCCGATCATCATGGGGCGCAAGACCTGGGATTCGCTCGGGCGACCGCTGCCTGGGCGCCTGAACATCGTCGTCAGCCGCCAGCCCGGGTTGACGCTGGCAGGCGCCGAGGTATTCGCCTCGCTGGAAGCGGCAGTGGCGCGTGCCGAGCAGTGGGCGCGCGAGCAAGGGGTTGATGAGCTGATGCTGATCGGCGGGGCGCAGCTCTACGGGCAGGCGCTGGAGAAGGGGCTGGTGAGCCGGATGTACCTGACGCGGGTGGAGCTGGCGCCTGAAGGGGATGCCTGGTTCCCGGCGTTCGACGCGGCGCAGTGGGCGCTGGTATCGACCGAACGGCAGGTCGAGGAAGGCAAGCCGGTGTATCACTTCGAGGTGTGGGACAAGCGATAGAGCCTGTCCTGTGGGAGCGGGTGAGCCCGCCCCCACGAATGCCCGGCAAGTGTCGGTCAGGAGTGACTCAGCTCGGCATGCTCGTCCCCGGCCAGTACTTGCTGGTCGGTCTGCTTGAGCAGTTGACTGGTCACCACGCCTGCGGTCATCGAGCCATTCACGTTCAACGCGGTGCGGCCCATGTCGATCAGCGGCTCGACCGAGATCAGCAGCGCCACCAGCTCGACCGGCAGGCCCATGGCCGGCAGCACGATCAGCGCGGCGAAGGTCGCGCCGCCTCCGACCCCGGCAACCCCTGCCGAGCTCAGGGTGACGATGGCTACCAGGGTCGCGATCCACAGTGGATCGAAGGTGTCGATGCCCACGGCCGGCGCCACCATCACCGCCAGCATTGCCGGATACAGGCCGGCGCAGCCGTTCTGGCCGATGGTCGCGCCGAACGATGCGCTGAAGCTGGCGATCGACTGTGGCACGCCCAGGCGGCGCGTCTGTGCCTCGATGTTCAGCGGGATGCTGGCGGCGCTGGAGCGGCTGGTGAAGGCAAAGGTCAGCACCGGCCAGACTTTGCGGAAGAAGCGCAGCGGGCTGACGCCAGTGAACGCCAGGATCACCCCGTGCACCACGAACATCAGCCCCAGGCCGATGTACGACACCACCACGAAGCTGCCCAGCTTGAGGATGTCATCGAGGTTCGAGCTGGCCACCACCTTGGTCATCAGCGCCAGGACGCCATAAGGCGTGAGCTTCATCACCAGGCGCACCAGGCGCATGACCCAGGCCTGCAGCACGTCGATGGCCGACAGGGCGCGCTCGCCCTTGTCCTTGTCGTCTTTGATCAGTTGCAGGGCAGCAAGGCCGAGGAACACGGCGAAGATCACCACGCTGATGATCGAGGTCGGCTTGGCCCGGGCCAGGTCGCCCACCGGGTTGCTGGGGATGAACGACAGCAGTAGTTGCGGGATGTTGAGGTCGGCGACTTTGCCTGCGTAGTCGCTGTTGATGGCCTGCAGGCGCGCGGTTTCCTGGACGCCTGCGACCAGGCCCTCGGCACTGAGGCCGAACAGGTTGGTCAGGGCGATGCCGATCAGTGCGGCGATGGCTGTGGTCAGCAGCAGGGTGCCGATGCTCAGCACGCTGATCCGGCCAAGGGCCGAGGCGTTGTGCAGACGTGCCACCGCGCTGAGGATCGAGGCGAAGATCAGCGGCATGACGATCATCTGCAGCAAGCCGACATAGCCGTTGCCGACCAGGTCGAGCCAGGCGATGGTCGCCTTGAGCACCGGATGACCTGCGCCGTACAGGCTGTGCAGCACCAGGCCGAACAGGACGCCCAGCACCAGGCCAAGCAGCACTTTTTTCGCCAGGCTCCAGTCGGTGCGACGGGTTTGCGCCAGGCCCAGCAGCAGGGCCAGGAACGCCAGCAGGTTGAGGGAAAGCGGCAGGTTCATTGAAGCTCCGTGAAGCAAAAGTAGGAATCGCCTCTGTGAGCGATTGCGAACGGAAATGCTAACAGTCTGAAAACAAACGAATTTATATCTAAATGTAATTTAGATAGTCGTTTATGGAATAACGGGATGTCGCGGTTGGCAATGAACATGCCGTTTCGGGGTCTTTCGAGGTCGGTGCCAGACGTCTGCCTGTCATGCAGGCGGTCTAGGCTTGAGCGGCCATGTCTCTGGAGAACGCACATGATGTCTGCTCCGAAACTCCTCGCGGGCGGTCTCGCCCTACTGCTCAGTGCCAGCACCTGGGCGGCTACCGAACTCAAGCACTGGCCCGCCGAGGCCGCAAAACAGCTCGACACGATGATCGCTGCCAATGCCCACAAGGGTAACTACGCGGTCTTCGACATGGACAACACCAGCTATCGCTACGACCTCGAGGAAGCGCTGCTGCCGTTCATGGAGAACAAGGGCCTGCTGACCCGCGACAAGCTCGATCCTTCGCTGAAGCTGATCCCGTTCAAGGATACCGCCGAGCACAAGGAGAGCCTGTTCAGCTACTACTATCGCCTGTGCGAAATCGATGACATGGTCTGCTACCCCTGGGTGGCGCAGGTGTTCTCGGGCTTCACGCTCAAGGAACTGAAGGTTCAGGTCGATGAGCTGATGGCCTCGAACAAGCCGGTTCCCAGCACCTACTTCGAAGGCGATCAGGTCAAGAGTATCGAGGTGCAGCCGCCGAAGGTCTTCACCGGCCAGGCCGAGCTGTACAACAAGCTGATGGAGAACGGCATCGAGGTCTACGTGATCTCGGCCGCGTCCGAGGAGCTGGTGCGCATGGTCGCGTCCGATCCCAAGTATGGCTACAACGTCAAGCCGCAGAACGTGATCGGCGTCAGCCTGCTGCTCAAGGACCGCGCCAGCGGCGCGCTGACCACGGCGCGCAAGCAGATCAGCGAAGGCCACTATGATGCCAAGGCCAACGAGGGCCTGGAGTTGACGCCCTATCTGTGGACCCCCGCCACCTGGATGGCTGGCAAGCAGGCAGCCATCCTGACCTACATCGATGAGTGGAAGCGACCGGTGCTGGTAGGCGGCGATACGCCAACCAGCGACGGCTACATGCAGTTTCACGGGGTCGACGTGGGCAAGGGCGGCATCCACCTGTGGATAAACCGCAAGGCCAAGTACATGGACCAACTGAACGGAATGATCGCCAAGCATGCGGCGGCGCAGGCGAAGGAAGGGTTGCCGGTGACGGCGGACAAGAACTGGGTGATCGTGACGCCGGAGCAGATTCAGTAAGCGTTGTAGCGCCTATGCCGGCCTCTTCGCGGGCAAGTCGGGGCGCCGAACCGCCGCTCCTACAGGGTGACCACCCCTCCTGTGGGAGTGGCGGTTC